>JAVEUJ010000152.1:0-5586 GCA_034005635.1 Kiritimatiellia bacterium
TCTTCCGATCTATCCCCCCCTCTTCCCCCCGCCCCCACTTTGAAATTGAACATTGGACATTGAATATTGGATATTGAAACTCCCCCCCCCCCTCTCCCCCCGCTCCTCCCCAAAATTATTAATCCTTCATTCCTAATTCTTAATTGTATCCTCCCTTCCCCCCTCCGTGTCTCTGTGCCTCCGTGAGAACCAGACTTCTTTCCTGAAATTCATGAGTTCCTGAGTTCAGATTCATTCAGACTTGAAATTGAATATTGGATATTAAAACTCCTCCCCCTCCCTCCCTGCTCAGTAAAATTTCTTTCCGCGCGCTGCCCCCTGCGCTAACCTGCAAGGCCATGAAGGCCTTTTTTCGATACCTGCGCCGCGCCATTCACGGGATCGTCCTGATGGCAGGCGTGGCGGCTCTGCTCGGCGCAGCCCTGCAATTCACCCCCTGGCCGTGGCGCGCCTATCGCTGGCTAAGCACCACAGCGAATCCTTCCCCACGCCCTCCCACCCACATCCTGGTCATGGGCGGCAGTGGTATTCCCGGGGAGTCCGGCCTGATGCGCACCTTCTACGGCGCGCAGGCGGCAACCCTGCATCCCCACGCTGAGCTGCTGGTGGCCATGCCCTTGGCCGCCGATGAATCCGAAGCCTCGCAGGCCTATCTGGATGAAATGGCTCGGCGCGGCGTTCCCTCGCAACAGATGCACATTCTGGACCGCGGACGCAACACTCGCGAACAAGCGCTACGCCTGGCCGATTATCTGGGCACCGCCGCCGATGAGGCGACGGTGTTGATCGTCAGCGACCCCGAGCACATCCGCCGCTGCGCCGCGGCCCTGCGCAAAGCAGGTATCCACCATCTGGCCGTCATGCCCGCCCATTCGCTGTCCATCGAAGATTCTCTCCCTTGGCGCGCCGCCGAGTTGGATACCCCCAGCGCCGATCCCTCTCCAGCGCCTTCAGCGTCAGCAACAGTGATTAAACTGGTCCCCGATGTTGGGCCGTCGCTGATCCTCCGCTACAATCTCTGGGCCCATCTCGGCTATACGCTGGACGTGGCACGGGAATGGACCGCCTTGACCTACTACCGCCTGCGCGGATGGATCTAGCCAAACTGGATTAGGATGCGCTTTTCGCAGCCGTGCAGTCAGCCTCTTCACCATAGAACATCAAGTCGACCCGCCGCACCTGCCCATGATCCCCCGACACTCGCGTGCATAGCTCGCTCACATCGCCAGCCTCGATGTCCATGATCTTGCCGCATCTCTCACACAAAAAATGCGCATGCGTGGCGATGTTGCCATCGTAACGCGCATGGCCCTTCCAGGTCGTGACGCGCCAAACCAGGCCCGCCCCCTCCAACGCGTTCATCGTCCGATACACTGTGAATAGCGAAATTTTGGGAATCTTGGGTTTCACTGCGCGATACAACATGTCCACGTCCGGATGATCATAGCGCCCCGTCAACTCGCGATAGATCGTCAAGCGCTGGCGTGTCAGGCGCATTCCTGCCGCGTGGAATTCAGTGCGTAGTTTGGCTTTTCTCAGATAGCCGCGGGTGGGGTTTGTCTTTTTCATAGCTTAAATAAAATTGGGGTCTAATAAAAGGGTTACGCTACCATAGTTTCTAAAATCCACTCAAACATAATTCTCACAATCTTACTGTGCACCGCACGCCAAATGAACTACGCGCGCCGCCCGACTCCTGTTCTATTTTTCTATGCCCCTTGTACCGGCTGCCCATCGGCTTCAAATCGCGGCGCAATCGCCACGGCGGGGTGCAGGTAGATTGGCTGGCATTCTTCGCTGGCCAGACCCGTGCCATACAGGCGTCCCACCCATTCCGCCTGCGGAACGCGCTGGGGATCGCCCCAGGGCAGCTCGGGCCATTCCCCCCCGCGGGCTTCCATGGGCAGCAACGTCCACTCGCTCACGCGGCGCACGCTCAGCCCCGTTTGCCGTTCAAACACGGCTGCCCAAATCGTGTCGCGCCGTGCCGATCCAGAAATCACCACCTGCTCCCATGTCAACTGTTCTGAAAATAGTTCTGCGGCCAACGCCGCCGCACTGCTGACCGTCCAGACCGGTTTGCGTCCAGGAAGCGCCCAGCCCTGTGCCGCGGTCAAACTGACTCGCAACCCCGTATACGTCCCCGGGCCCCGCCCCACAGCAAACGCCTCGACATCGTCCAGCGTCCACCCCGTGCGGGACAACAGCCGTTGCGCCCCATCAAATAACCCCTGGCTGCGTCGATGGCCGACCGCCACCGCTTCCGTAGCCACAACCTCCCCGGCGGATAACAGCGCCAGGCTTGCCCTCTCTGTCGAGCCATCTATGGCCAGTACCTTCACTGGCGCGCCCCCCCTACTGCTTGTCTTCCGCCCGCAGGCGATCCCAAATGGCATCCATATCAGCCAGGGTGCAATCCTTCATCCGGCGCCCACTGGCGATAATTTCATCTTCAACGGCGGTGAAGCGACGCAAAAACTTTGCGTTCGTCATCTCCAGCGCATAGGCCGGATCCACCGTCATAAAGCGCGCCACGTTGACCACCGAGAACAGTACGTCGCCCAGTTCTTCGATCACGCACCGGCGGTCCCCCGTGGCAACCGCGGCTTTCAACTCGGCGACTTCCTCGTCCACCTTGGCATACACATCTTGGATGTTGCTCCAGTCAAACCCAACGCGCGCCGCGCGTTTCTGGAGCTGGTAGGCGCGGTGCAGGGGCGGCACGTGCTTGGGCACGCCGTCGAGCGCCGATTTACGCGCTTTCTTTTCCGTCTTTTTGATCGCATCCCAGTTGCGTAGCACATCAGCGGTATCGGCCGCCGTCACGTCACCAAAAATATGTGGATGCCGCCGCACGAGCTTGTCGGCGATGCCCTGAGCCACCGTAGCAAAGTTAAAGCTGCCTTCTTCCGCCGCAATTTGCGCCTGGAATACGATCTGCAACAGCAGGTCGCCGAGCTCCTCCGAAAGATGGTCGCGGTTGCCGCTTTCCAGTGCGTCAAGAGCCTCATAGGCTTCTTCCATCAGGTTGGTCTTGACCGTGTCCAGCGTCTGCTCGAGGTCCCACGGGCAGCCGTCGCCGGGCCGCCGCAAGCGAACCATGATCTCCAGCAAGCGCGCCATCTGTTCCGTGCCCTTGCGCAATGCCGCCGGGCCCGTGGTACGCTTCGGGGCTGTTGCCTTCCGACCCGTAGATTTCTTTACTGCGGGCTTCTTTACTGCCGCTTTTTTGCCAGCTGCCTGGCTGCGGGGGGGCTTGCCCGGCAAATGCGGCGCCGGGCGTGCAGGGGGGGGGGTGCGAGATGGACTAGAAGCTGATTTCTTCGAAGAACGCATTCGGCTTCACTTCTTTCAAATCGGCACACACCAAATTGGCGCCGCCGAAATCCTGATATTCAGTGAATTCATCCGGCACCGCCACCACGTTCATCATCGCCGCCAACGCGGTCTTGGCCGTGAACATACTGCTGACGAGCGCCAGACAGCGGGTCGGGTTGCGCTCGATGGCCTTGCTCATGCGTAGCCAATGCTCAGCGCGGGGAAAACTGCGATCCTCTCCGTTCGGCTGGCCAGAAAAAACTCTTACGTCCCAGCGGTCGAATCCCAGATGAGCGGCCACCGCATCCGCCGACTCTTGAGGCAGCATCGACACGCACGCCACCGCCGCCCCGCGGCCCGCAGCCGCTTGAATCCACTTGATCAAGCCTTCGTTGACCACCGTGGTCTTTTGCATTAAGCGGGAAACAGTTTCTCCCATCACGCGCTCGATCACTTGCGCGGGCGCCGCTGCCTTGTAATTCATCAGTTTGAGAAAGCTCGGCATGAAAGCCGATGGTGCCGGATGCAAGCAATAGCGGGAATACAAGACCGGCGTCAACTCGATGCCCTGTTCCTGTAAAATACCGGCCAGCACCTCATAGCGAATACGCCGGGCACCCAAGGCCACATTATCTATTTCAAAAATTAACGCGCTCTTGGCGGAGGCGCCTTCCACTTCATTTTTCTTCTTCGCTGTGGCCATGATTTCTCCTAAGGGTTGGGTCGTAAAAATCCGGAACAGTCTAGTTGGCCCGCCCCGCGCGGTCAATGGTTTCCTGTAAACGCTCCGGCGCTGATCTAGTCGCTTGTTTCGCGACCCTCGCCGCTGGCAGGCTTGTCGTGGTCGGGAGTGCGCTTCTTCCAGACCGGACGCGCCCCCTCCTGACGGGGTTTACGCGGACCGTCGGACTTGCGAAAACTCCCGCCCTCGCCCTGCGCGCGCGGACCATAGGGCTTGCGTGGCCCATACGATTTTCTCGCATCTCCACCGGCATCATCCCGCCGCGGACCGTAAGGCTTGCGGAATCCACCGCTCTCGCCTTCAGGTCGTGGCCCATAAGGCTTGCGGGGTCCATAAGGCTTCCTGGCTTCGCCGCCTGCGTCATCCCGGCGCGGCCCATAGGGCTTGCGCGGTCCATAAGGTTTACGCGGTCCATCAGACCTACGGGATCCCTCGCCCTCAGGTCGCGGCCCATAGGGTTTACGTGGACCATAAGGCTTTCTGGCTTCGCCGCCCGCGTCATCTCGACGCGGTCCATACGGCTGGCGCGGTCCATACGGTTTGCGAAATCCCTCGCCCTCAGGCCGGGGGCCGTAAGGTTTGCGGAATCCACCACTGTCACCTTCGGGGCGTGGCCCATACGGTTTGCGTGGACCATAAGATGGTCTAGATTCGCCGCCGGCGTCGTCTCGACGCGGACCATAAGGCTTACGCGGTCCATAAGGTTTGCGGGATCCACCGCTTTCGCCCTCAGGACGCGGCCCATAGGGCTTGCGAAATCCGCCACTGTCGCCTTCGGGGCGTGGACCATAAGGCTTTCTGGCTTCGCCGCCCCTGTCATCCCGACGCGGACCATAAGGCTTACGCGGTCCATCAGGTCTGCGGAATCCACCACCCTCGCCCTCGGCCCGCGGCCCATAAGGTTTGCGGGTCCCATAGGGCTGTCTGGTTTCTCCACCAGGAGCTTCACGACGCGGCCCATAGGATGGCCGATCCGGACGTGCCGACTCGGATCCACGTTGGTCTGACCCTGGCTTCTTCTTCTTGCGATAGCCGAAATCGTTATAGGCATCCGGATTTGGGGGCGTTTGCATAGGCGCGACACCCTGCGCGTAGACCCCCGGGAATGCAAGCGGAAAGACTTCCCTCCGCCCCCGGGCAGGGGAGGGGGATCCGAATACTCGGCCCTGTTTCTTCCCCTCTATTCATGAGTTCTTGAGTTCAGATTAATCTCCCAATTTTTCTGCTGCCCCATTCGCAACATCCGATTCATTCGTAGTTTAGCCGCCCCCTCTGTGAACCTCTGTGGCCCTCTGTGGTTAAACCATCCCTCCTCCCATCCGTACTACAATCCCTCAAAACCGTGTTTTTAATACACGTTTCTCATGTTGATAGCTCCATAACTCACTTTTTAACAGGATGTTACAGGATTGGAAATGATGAAGGATAGAGGGGGAAAACGTGGCTCTCGTAGCGTGGACCTCCCGGTCCGCGCATCTTCCAGTTCTGTTGCACGGCTTCTTCTGCTCGGCGCGGACCAGAGGTCC
>JAVEUJ010000023.1:0-3857 GCA_034005635.1 Kiritimatiellia bacterium
GGCCATGGGACGGCCATACGGATCCAGAAGCGGCTCGCAGTTGCCAATGTACAGCGGTGGCGTAATCCCCAGGGCGGTTGTAACGGGTTCTTGTGCCCAGGCGGTGCTCAACACCCCCGGCACCACTATGCAGAACAACACAACGATGGCCGCCCATCTAGAGCTGTTTCGGGTCTGATCCGTTTTCATTGCTTTGCTTCTCCCAGGAACGCCGTCAAACATTCGTTTGTCTAGCTGTCACAAAAAATTTATCGCATCAGAAATTTCAGAACCCTGTGTGTAATATTTACCACTATGCCTTGTATATAAAATTACCAGTTACCAAGAGTATATTATGCGGCCCTTTAATTCGCAACTAATATAAAACAAATATAGGTCGCAAAATCCCCGGTCCCACACATGATTATACGACACGTAAATTGGCACAGCGCGGCAAGCCGCAACCAAAGAAGAAAAATACAACCACAAATGGACGCGAATGGACACCCATGGGGAAAGGTGTGGCATGGGAACTGAGAATGAATCTGAACTCAGGAACTCATGAACAGATTAACCCGCCGGTTTCACGCCAAGACGCCCGCCTTCGCCAAGGCTACGGTGGGCAAGCCAAGGCGCAAAGGGGCAGGGAGCGGAAGGGGAATTTAGCAGGAAAACAGGAAACAGCAGGAAAGCAGGAAGAAAGCCGGTTTAACCACAGAGGGGCCACCGAGGGGCACAGAGGGGGAGAAGAAAAGAGGGAGGGGAGAGGGAGACAATAGTCAATATTCAACAAGGAATCTTCAATATTCAAGGGGAAACGCCGAAAAGCTGGCGCTGCATTTCTTGTTGTATTATCCGCTGACACAAAATGGCTTATGGCAATGGCAGAAGGAGAAACGTATTTTTAATACACGGTTTTGAAGGATTGTAGTCAAATATGGCTTTAAAGGTCTTTTTTTTGGCAATTTCACTGATTCCGCTGCAATACTCTCTTGTTTTAGGCTATTTTATACTATTTTTGGCTATTATTTGCCAGTAATTTAATCTTTTGGGCATATTTTGAGGCCTGCCAAAATGATAATATTGGCTTCGCGCCGGTGCGTGAGCCCTGTTGCCCATCCACCGGGCTTGCCCCGGTGTGCTTAAGGCTACTCCAGCCAACCTAATCATCCCCGGGGCAAGCCCGGGGGATTCCCGGCATTATTCATCTGGCCTCCGAGTGACTTCCCATCTGCAAATCACAGGCAATTGACACAGGCAGAATGTAGCAATCTTTAAGGTTATGTGTACCCGACTCCTCCTTGTAAACCTAAGCCCCTAATTTCCGTATTTTTGCTGGTCTTGGTACGTTAATAGTATGTATGTTGAATGTTTGGTCTAGGCCTTAGCTACGAAAGAATTGCCCTTACAGGCTGTGGCAAACAACCGCTATTGACTTCGACGATATCGACTGGGGGTGGATCGTCCGGGTTAGTAGTCCCGCTTCCAGAAGAGGCCGACGCCGGATCGCATTTCCAGGCCGCTTTCGGCTTCAAGTGCGACGTTGGGGCGGAGTTCGTGTTCCAGGAAGAGTCGGGCTCCCTGGGCCGAATCCATGGTTGCCGCTTGCCGCATCTCGATGTAGGACCGGTCGCCCACGTATTTACCGATCGCCACCTCCGCTTCCCCCGCGTCGTGGTCGGTTTCCCGAAGTTCGATCCGATCGATGCCTAGAACTGCCTGCACACCATCCAGCACACCGCCGCCACCCGTAATATTTCGGAGTTTGGCCACCTCGCTCGCCAGCGAGATCGCTTGCAGCGGTGTCAGGCTCGCCAGGTTGGCTCCGAACAGGATCTGGGAGAGAATCTCGTCTTCTGGAAGCGACGGATCTGACGTTAGGAAAACGTCGGGGTCACGCGCCGACCCCAGGATCTGCGCGCGGGCGCTCAAGTCGGCGCGGGCATAAATGGCTGTGAGACGCAATAGGGGCTCTGGCGGCCAACGGCCATCGAAATCGATCCGGCCCTCGTCCAGTTTGAAAGGCCGCTTCAGCAGCAAGACCGTCCCGCGGCGCGGCTCGAGATAGCCGCTCAAGCCGAACTCGCCACGCGTATGCAGCAATACCAGATTTCCGCCCCAGGCCGTATCGAACAGGCTGCCGCGCACATACAGGCTGCCCGGAATGGAAACTGCCAACTGCAGCGCAAGGGCATCGTCAGAAGGCTGGACATTAGCGGCAGACGCAATGGGTTGGCTCGGCTCCAATTCGGCGGGCGGCGGCGGCCGCAGGTTGCGGAGATCCACCACCGCTTTGTCGACCTGCAAATCACCTGCCACTTGCAACCGGGACATGGTGCCAGCCAGGGTCAGTTTTCCTGAAATCGTGGCCTCCGCATCCGGCCTCCGCAGCAGGCGCATCTGGCGACAGTCAATTTCTACTTCGTAGGGCAACCCGGCGGTGGGGTCGGGGCGCAGGCTCCCGGACACCGCCACCCGCCCCTTGCCTCCATCCGTGGCGCTACCGGATTCCATGACCAATGCCTGCCCGCTGGAAACCAGCCGCAAGTGCGCTTCGCGAACGACCGTGCCGAGCGAATAGTTTTCATATTCTCCAGCGGAGAGCACGCACTCGCCCGTGACCGAGCCAGATGAAAGGCTGCCGAGGTGTGCAACCGACAGATCGATCCGACCACCGATGCGGCCATTGGCGAAAGCATCGAAACCGTTCAACACGGCCAAATCCAACTCGCCCGTGAGCGCGACCGTCAAGTCACGATCCCGGTCTAGGCCCAGTTCCCACGGCAAGAGCGCCACCTGCATGGGTATTTGCGCCTGCAGGTGGGCGGAGCCATTCGTGGATGTTTTAGCTTCTGCTACCGCCCGCAACATCCCGTTGGAATAGTTGAATTGGCCCGCCCCGTCCAAGGCCGGCACTTGCTCCAGAACGCCGGCCTGCGTGGCCAAGGCGGTGCACCGGATCTCGCCGTCGAACGTGGGTGCCGCGAGCGTGCCTCCCAGCCGCAATCCGGTTTCCAGCCGTCCAGACAAGGACTTGAACTTGGCAAGTGCTTTTAGTCCCCCTAACAGAGCCAGATCCAATTCCACATCCGACTCGACCGCATAGTCACGATCCCGGTCCAAGTTCAGTTCCCACGGAACGAGTGCCACCTGCATGGGTATTTGCGCCTGCAGGCGGGCGGAGCCATTCGTGGCCATTCGGGCATTCGCCGCCACGCGCAGCACGCCTCCGGAAACAGAAAATTGCCCCGATCCATCTACGGGCGGGCAGGTCCCCCACGTTTCCGCTCGCGCAACCACTTGCGTCCAGGTCGTGGACCCTTCCATTTCTGGCGCCGCCAGCGTACCGCCCAACCGCACTTCACCGGCCAGGCGCCCACCCCACAGTCCGGGAACGACGGAGGCCATGGTGGCCAGATTAAGGGATTCCAGTTTCGCTGCCCCGCGGAGGGAAGACTGTTCGCCCTGAATCCAAATCCGCAGGGGTTCTGTCAGTCGCGCCTGGGCCCCTGCCCACCGGGCAGAGGCTTGCGGCACTTCTAATTCGCGCTGCGCTCCGGCCCATTGCAGATGGCCGGCGGCCTCCGCCGCAAACGGCTCTTGAAAAGTGCCAGCCACTTTTCCGGTAACCGCCAATGCGCCCCAAGGTCCCGCCACGCGGAATTCTGCAGTCGTTACTTCCCCATCCCCGAACGAGAACTGTTCCGCCTGCGCCTCCGCTGCCACCGTCAGGTCCGATTGCGTACGCGACCGGTGGAGATGTGTTTCCACCGTAGCGGTTTTGAGCATCAGTTCGTCGTACCGCAGGTTTTCCACCTCTAGGCGGACTTGCGCATCTTCGATCCCGTCTGACCGTGGCGGAACAATCCCAAGATCGG
>JAVEUJ010000023.1:3867-23640 GCA_034005635.1 Kiritimatiellia bacterium
ACAAGCCGGGCCAGAGATTACTCGTGAGACCGGAGGCGCCCACAACTTCGGCGCGGAAATCACCGGTGGGCCAGGTCCCGTCGCCACGAAATTCCAAAGCGCTCGAAACGGCGAAACCGTCGCCGGTCAAGGTGCCTGACAACGCCCAGTGGTCGTCGGCTAACTCCAGCGCAATTTTACCGGCCACGCGCTGGGCAACGGCCTGGTCGAGCGTTGCACGCACGGCCTGCGCTTCAATCCCAATCCATGCCGCGTCCTTCACATTCATGCCGCCCGCAACCTGTCCCCACCATCCCGTCACCTCCACAGGAAAACCGCACACGGCCGGGGCCAACCGCAGCTGAGCGAACTCTACGGTTTCCACGACGAACTCCGGCAGATGCAGCGGCGAAGTTTCTGTTGGCTCTGTGGCTTCCGCGGTAGGCAGGCGTGCCAGGTCCAGGGACTCCATGCGCAACGTCGGGACCACGATCCGGCCAGTCCACAACGCCCACGGGGCCACGCGAATATCTGCATCACGGATTTCCAGCCACACGCCATCTGGATCGGCTACGGCTACCCGTGCGAGCGCCACCCGCAGCGGCCACGCCACGCGCAGCCCCTCCACTCGCACCGAGTAGGCATCCGCCGAAAGCGCCACCGACATTTGTTCCGCTAACCACCGCTGTCCCGGCTCGGTCCCGACGATGAAAACACCGGTGGTCACTGTCAAGCCAAGGATCAACAGGCTCCCAACTGCCAACCCGCGCCATGCTTTGGCCCAGCACTTTTTCATCAGAAGGATTGCCCCAAGCTGATGTAAATTTGGAAGGGATCGTCCACGCCCGTTCGTGCGGACAGGGGGAAAGCGACGTCAAAGCGAAACGGCGTGGCCCCCAGATAATAGCGCACGCCACAACCGGCGCCCCAGAGGAAGGGCGTATCTGTATCCGGGCTCGCCCCGGCATACGCGGTGCCGCCATCGATGAATACGGCCAAGCCCAAGGCGCGAGTCGCCCGCACCCGCAGTTCAGCGGAGACATTCGCGAGTGAATTTCCGCCCGTCGGCTTACCATCCACCAGATCGCCGACCGTTTGGTATTTGTAGCCGCGGATCGTTCCGCCGCCGCCAGCATAGAAGCGCTTATCCGCAGGCACGTCCGCTACCTCGACCCCGGAAATCGTCCCGAAAGCGGCCCGCGCGGCCAAGCCTAGGCGGGGCGAGCGCGACAGGGGCAGGAAGAACCTGGCTTCGCCGAACGATTTAAGGAACCTCAGGTCTCCAGCCCCATCCTGGTAGGGAGTCGTGGCCAGGAAAAAGTTCGCGCCCCGGTACGGATCCAATGCGTCATCTCGCAAATCCCAGCCGACCGACAGCGGTAGCGAGACGAGATCAAAACGGGAGTCCGCGCCTTGTTCGCGCACCTGATCCGACTCATAAGCGACGCCGCCCTTGATCGTCACGGCAGATGTCACGCGTTTCTCGCCCCAGAGAGTCGAATGGAATTTCCGGCTCCGATAGGCCTCAGGATTCTCCTCGCTGGCACCCAGTTCCAGATGCAGGTCAAGGTCGGGCACCAGGAAGTCTGGACGGGTGAACACACTTTTCGCCTCGTACTTGAGCTCCGACGCCTGCAACGTGAGCGCCAGTGCCTCAGCGCTACCGTAGCCGTTCCGGGTTTCCCAGCGCGCCTCGCCGCCAAAACCTTCGTCGGTGTAGTACTTGGCCCCAAGGCGCACCGTGCGCCGTGGCCGCTCGACCAATTCAACCCGAACGGGCCGGTTACCGTCGGCATCCAGCTCGTCGACCAAGGCGATGCGCAAGGAAGAAAACAGGCCGGAACGTAGCAGCCCCTTTTCGAAGCGCTCCAGTTCCTCGACGTCGTAGCGCGCCCCTGGCGTCCAGGAAACACGGTTGTGCACATAGGCCGGCCGCAAGCGGACGAGCCCGTTAAATTTCGCCGCGCCCAGCGTGGCCGTCGCGCCCGGATCCAACGTGCAGGTCACGGCCACCGTCTTGCGGACGTCGTCCCGGACGACGGTCCGGGACCGTAACCGCGGTTGGGGATAGCCACGCTTTTGCAGAAAGCGCAGCGCCGCCTCTTCGGCCGCGGCGACGTTCTCCACCGTTGCGACGCTGCGCCGGCTCCACCCCAACCGGGACGGAACTGACGGTGCCCCATTCGTCGCGGGCGAATAGACGACATGGAACTTGCTCAGCTTGTAGCGCGGCCCTTTACGAGCTCGAAAAGTTACGCGCATGGGTACGCGGTTGGTGTTGATGTCCACGGTCAGAGAGGCCTCCAGATGGCCGGAGGCTTTCAAGGCGGCGGTCATGGCGGGCAGATCCTCCTCCGCTCGCTTCCAGAGCTGGCGCACGGTTGCAGGAGGATGCTTGACGAGTGAGATCGTCAATGACTGCGCCCGAACGGCACTCTTCAGTTCGCCAAAGCGCAGTCCGGCCAGGCGCGCCCGATACGGAACAGAAAGCTCCTCATTCGACGGCTCCGCGCTCCAGCCAACGGAAGCTGCGCCCGCGAGACACATGACCCCCAGGAGCCAAATCCCGCAAATACGGCTACGAAAACGGCCGCGGCGGAGACCGGGCTTGTTAGAGCGAATTGCTGACATGCTGTAGCTGTTTCGGTTTGGGGAGAGCCTGAATGCAAGAGCGTCCCGACTCTCGCCGAGGTCGGGACTGCGACCGTTCGCGATTCCGGTCCGAGCAAGCTCGGCCCCTACGAAAGGAACAGCTACGACAAGCATGGAAAGTCTCTAGGGCTGGTTCGCACGCTCCGGCTCGTTTTCGGCCCACTGCCAGACCGCGCTTAGGTCCAATCTGAGGTGTTCGCAAACCTGGCGCTGGGCATTTTCGATCTCGGCCTCCACCCGATCCGGGCGCCAGTTGAATGAACGTGGACAAAAAATCTACCCGCAACATCTCAAACTGGAGGCGTTCATCCCGTTCTCGCCGGATGTCATGGATCTGTTTTTCCTCGGCGGTTTCCATGAGGAATCAATCTAACAAAGCATGCGAAAGAGTACAGTCAGAAATGGGCCCCGACTCATCAAGCCATGGCCCCGAGAGATCGGATACCGCTGAGGCATTCGGTAGGCAGCGTCAGCCAGGAGATCCAGCGAAAGACGGGCGGGAATGGGTATCGCCCCGCATCGACAGAAAGCCAAAAGCCTCCCCTGGATCGCCTGCGTTGCGGAATGGGAAGCCCTAAACAGGCCTATTTTGCTTAAACGGCTCTATGCCAACCGTTTTGGCCGGAGTTCTGCAAAGGGTTCGTGCTAAAAAGTGTATTGCAGGCCGAGGGTGAAATCGTGCTCGGAGTAGTCGCGCAGGAAATTCACCGAGAGGTTGCCAATCAGGTCCACATGCCGCCAGATGCGCTGGCGATAGGTAGCGCCCAATCCGATATAGGTGTCCCAGCCCGAGTCGGGATCAGGGCCCGGATACCAGTTGCCATCGAAGTCTGCCCGGGCCTTGAGGCCGTTATAGAGATTTTTGTCCTCGGGGCGGGCTTTTTCGCTCTGAACGCCCAGACGCGCATCGAACTGGAAGAAGTAGTCTAGATAGGAACGGCGCAGGCGCAGGATGCCGCTAAGCCGCTTATCCCAATAGGGTGCCCAGTAGAACTCGGAATCCTCGTCCATGGTATGGATGGACGCTTCAATACCCGCCCAAATACCCTGACGCGGGAATACTTGCCAGAATGAATTTCCCAGCAGGTGGACCATTGCGTTGTCGTCGTCATAGCTCCAGTAGTGGGCGTTGCCGCTGATATCCCAGTTGTCGGTCACCTTCCACAGCGTATTCAGGCCGACCGCGTTATACGCAATCTTTCTCCGGGCCGAAACCACCAGATCGTGGTCATAGATGGCCAGTAGTTGGACGGCGCGGTAGGGACGCCAGGCCAAAACTGCCGACCCCACCACTTCATCTTCCGTTGAAGCAACCTGCTGAAAGCCGCTCTTAAGCTTGAGTGTTTTCTGGCCGAGGGTGGCCGTCAGTGTGGCGTTGTCATTGATGCGCAGGGTGAGCATGCCCCGGATCTCTTCGACATCCGCGTCGTAGTCATACTTCTCTACCCGGTTGGTCTGCACCTCCCGCGAGGTGGTGGTGGTGACGGTGGCGGAGCTGACCGTCGTCTCGCCGTTGACGGTATCGGTACGGGTTTCCTGTGAGGTCGTCGAGTCCTTCACCTTGATGGTGTACCAATAGTTGGAGGTGACCGTTTGTTCAATAGTGCCTGCCCGGTAGGAAACTTCGATCCCCAGCAGCGGGTTGATGTTCAAGCCGCCACGCAGCTCGCCGTAGCGCTGCAGGATGTCATCGTTGGACTGATTCTCACGGTAGGCCCCGGCGACATAGACATTAGAAGGCCGGACCCGCCAGCGGCGGCTGGTGGATTGGTCAGACTCTTCAGGCCCAGCGGCGGCGGCCCCGGGCAGGCGGTTTTGGGTGTAGGCGATGAGTTCCCGTAGGAGGCGATCAGGATAGCCGTCGCGGCGCAGCAACTCGATCTGTTGCTCAGCCAGATAGGGCTGGTTCATCAGCGTCGCGATTTCTGCACGCAAGCGCCGGGCAATAAACACCGGGTGATTGGCCAGGGCCTGCTCGACAACCTCCTCCGCGCTTTCGTTCCAATTGGGCTCGTAGCGCCGCGTCAGATAGGGATTGTCTTCCGGTGTCGTGTAGCCAAAGCGGTCCACTGAAAAACCGGCACTATACTGCCGTGACGCCTCGTCCAGAATGGTCCGGATGGGATTGAGCAGGCGCGCCACATTGCTGGCCTCTTCCTGGCCAATCTCACCGTAGGGATAGGCGACCGCCATCGGCTCGCCCTTCTTCAATCCCACATGCCGTTCAATTCGCGCCCGACTTTCTTCAAACTCGCGTCGCACGCGCAGCGACCATTCGCGCAGGGATTCCAGCCGGTTGCGTTCCGGCACCCAGATGCGATTAGGCAGCGGGAACACCCGCGGCTTGTCTTCCGGGCCGATGGGCATATCGGTATTGGCATACATCAGGTGGCTGCCGATCTGCCAGGCGCCGGTTTCATGGGCCGCGCGGATTTCTTCCCAGGCGGCATACATTGGGGCATTCAATTCCTCAATACTGGTAATTATAAACATCCCAAAGGGCACACCCAGATCATCGGCGATGGGCGTACCCAGACGCAACGAACTGCGCAGGCCATCGTCGAAGGTCACGGCGGCGATCTTCTCGGGTCGGAGCTCATCGGTCGGCGGCGGTGTACGGCGGTTGCCGGTAAAGGCATAATATAAATTATCGACCTGACGAGCCAGCCAGGGTTTGGGGCTGTTCCGCTCGGGAGGTTGTTCCCGAGCTTCCAGATACGCCCGGATATCCATCGGGGCAATAAAGGTGAAGCCCGCCTGCTGCAAGGCCCGCAGATGCTCCTGGAGGCGACGGGTGGAGGTCAGCGCCATCCACTCGCTCTCCGTCAGCCCGTGGTAAAGCAGGGTAAATACCGCGCCTTGGTTGCCAATCTCCTCGAGTCGGTCCAGGGCATCCATTGCGTTCTGGTAGCGGCCGCGCTGAACTTCCAAGCGTGCTCGGTCCAGAAAACGATAGGGATCCTTGGGCTGGAAGCGATCGTAGAGATCGTCCATCGCCCGCTCGGCGGCATCAAAGTTTCGCACCAGCATCTCGATCTCGAAGCGTGTGCGCAGCGCCTGATGGTTATTGGGATTCAGCTCCTTGAGGATGCGGTCAGTTACGCGGCGTGCCTTGACCGGCTGGTGAGCCATGACGGCAATCTGGGCGTACTGGTTCAGCCACGGCACATAGTCCGGGGCGGAGTCAATTGCAGCGGCGTACTCGTCCAAAGCCAGATCGAGCGGCCAGCGGCCGGCATCGCGGTTATGGAAGTTTACCAAACGTGCCGCCAGTCGCGCCTGCAGCTTGCCACGGACTTCATCGTTGCGTGCCGAGTCAATCAAGTCTCGCAGAGACTCAACCATCTGCTCAGGACGTTGGGTCATTTCTGCAAGGTCCGCACGCAGGAGCATCACATTCCAAGCATCCGGATCTTCCTCCAGAATGCGGCGGGCCTGCTCATCGGCTTCCTCCAGTTCGCCGGCACGCATCAGGGCCTGTGCGTATTCAGTGCGGAAGGAGAGGTTGCCGGGAATTTCTTCAATGATCCGAGTCCACAGCGCCAGGGAATCTTCATGACGTTGCAGCAGGGTATGGATCCGGGCCAGATCCACTTGGACATCGAACCGGTATTCATCCTCGGCAACGAGTTTCTCCAAGGCCTCGGAAGCAGTGTCCATCCGTCCCAACCGGAACAAGTTTTGGGCATACCAGAAGCGCACATCATAGCTATCGGGATCGTAGCGGAGCGAGCCGGACAAATAGCGGTCGGCGGCCTGCCAATCGCTGCGCAGAATGGCCATCTGGGCCAGCAGACTATAGGCTTTAGGCGACTCTGGACGCAGGGTGAGATATTGCTGCCAGAGGGCCTCGGCTTCGGCGCTGCGACCAGTATTGTGATAACACCAACCCAAGGCTTCCCAGATAGGTTCGTAGGTCGGCTGGTCCTTCAGCGAGCTTTCCAACAGGGGAATCGCTGCCGCATAGTCTTTCTCCTGCATCAGCAGGATGGCCTGTTCCAAGTCATCGTTGACTGGCGCCACTAAACGCAAATCCGCCGTCCCCTCCTCTAGGATGACCGGCTCGCGGGCCTCCCCTCCCCTCCGCGTCGTGCGGATCAGCCGTTCAAGGGCCTGTGTGGTCGCTGTCTCGTAGGTTTCCGGCGCCTGCTGAGTCCAGCCGGGTAGCAGCACCAAGGTGCCGCAGATTCCCAGCAGCATGCACGCGGTTTTTACATTCATCCGCACGCGCTGGCGAGGGGGTTGAGGCCACATCGTGGGGGGGGGGTGTCTCTTCATGGCCAATACTCCTGGATCAATGCCGTGGCGAGCATGCGCGCGCCGTCAGGGGTTAGATGGATGCCGTCAGGATCTCGCACTCGAATGGCGGCGGCCGTGAGCGGATCCATCACCCGGTCGGTGAAGCCGCCAGTCCGCCGATCCGCCACGAGGCTGGTGAAATCATGCGCGATCACCGCGGGCCGCTGGGCGGCTTCTGCCACAATGGCTTGGTTGACACCTTGCGCGAAAGAATCCACCACGGCATCGCGCATCGGCGGCAGCAGCAACCAGATGATCCGTTCGCACCCCCCCGCCGTCAGCCGATCCATGGCCTGACCGATACGGGCGGCATATTCCCCATTCCATTCAGGGGTTCCGGGTCGCACCAGATTGGAGCCGGGCAGCATCATGGGCTGGCGGTCATTCGCACCCAACGCGACAACGGCTACCTTCGGGTGGAATTCTGCGCACAGCTCGTCAATTTTCCTCAGCCAGTCAAAGGCATCCAGGCGCGCCAACCCCGTGCCAATCCCTGAAAACGCATGGGCCTGAATTCCAGGTGTCCGCGATAGTTCCCGTTGCATGGCCTGTCCCGGCAGGCGCATCATCGAATCCCCCAGCATCAAGACCGGACTGAGGGCAGGCGTGGCTCCTGCTGATTCGGTCTGCGCCGTTGCAACCCCGGCCATGGTGATCCATCCCATTGCCATGGCCCACATCCAGACTGCCCACCCGCTTTTCCATTTACGTGATTTCATAGCTTTGATCTTATCGTATTGTGGCGATGATTCAACCAGATACGCCGATTCATTTGTTCAGGGTATCCCCAACCGTCCGGGTCAAGATCGCACGCGGACGGTCCAGGCCCAGCGCGGTAGCCGCCCGCGCCACTGGCGTACTGACCGCGACCCAGAAAGATCGGACCGGCCCATAGGGCATTTGCTCGTTGTTGCGCTGCAGCGAGACCGCATTGAGCGCCAGCGCCAACACGTAAAATACCAGCAGTCCTTTCCAAACCCGGCCCAGCGGCCACGTGGGCATTCGGGGGCCAAGGTCGGCTGTCGGATTTTTTACATTTTTACTCATTCGACGTCCTCCTTTCGCCTAAAACTGAAAATAGATAAATGGGGCCACACCCTCGGGGCCCAGGGCCAGGATGGCCGTCAGCACCAGGGCACCCGCGGCGCCCAACGCCCACGTTGGAATACGATTCAAGTGGCAAAGATGTTTCCAGAGGCGATCGCCATCGAATATCTGTGTAGCCAGACCGACAACCACCATGACCGTGGCCGCGCGTCCCCACAGCGTGACGTCCGCGACGGAGGAACGCCAAGCACCGATGCCCGACAGCAGAGCGCCAACCGTCTCCAAACTCCCCCCGCGAAATAAAATCCACGAGAAGCACACCACATGAAAAATCCAGATTCGCCCCAGCCAGGCGCCGACTCCGTTTGGAGCCTTTGTCGTCTGGTCAGACCACCCGAGCCACCCGCGCACGGCTCGCTCCAGGGCCAGGTAGAGTCCATGGAATGCCCCCCACAGCAGGAACGTCCACGCGGCCCCGTGCCACAGCCCGCCCAACACGAAGGTCAGCAAAAGGTTCACATAAGTCCGCCCTACCCCGCGGCGCGAACCGCCCAAGGGAATATACAAATAATCGCGCAGCCATGACGATAGCGACATGTGCCAACGCCGCCAGAAATCTTGCAGCGTGGTTGCCGCATACGGCGCATTGAAGTTTGCTGGGAAGTGAAACCCCAGCAGCAAGGCCGTTCCGATAGCGATATCGGAATACGCGGAGAAATCGCAGTAAATCTGGACGGCATAGGCATAGACGGCCAAGAGAATGTCGGGGCCGCTGTAGATTTCTGGCCAGGCAAACACCGGGTCGGCCAGGTTCGCCGCCAGCCAGTTCGCCAACACGATTTTTTTGAACAATCCCGCCAAGATCAGGATCATCGCGCGCGAGGCTTCGATGGGCGCGGCGCGCTCCGGCATCTGCTCCATCTGGGGCACCAGATCTGCTGCGCGCACGATCGGTCCGGCCACCAATTGCGGGAAAAATGCCAGGTAGTTGGCGAAGTCCAGCCAAGATTTTGCCGGGGGAGTGCGGCGACGGTACACGTCCACCACATAGCTCAGGGCCTGAAATGTGAAGAACGAGATGCCTACCGGCAGCACGATTCGCGCAATCCACGGATAAATCTCCTCTTGCGCGCGCACCAACGCCCAGACTGCGTCTGGACTAACCGCGGCGCAGATAGGTCGCAATAGCGGGAACAGCATGTCCGCGACTAAGAATCCGGTGTATTTAAAAAATCCCAGTAGACCGAGATTCAACGCCACGATCAGCGTCAGTAGCCGGCGCCGGGAGCGCGCCGGGGCGGACGCCTCGCTCATCCATTCCAGACGCAGGGCTGCGGCATGATTCACCAGCGCCGAGCCCAGTAGCATCAAGGCAAATTTCCAGCTCCAGAAGCCATAAAAGAACAGGCTGGCGCACAGTAAGAATGCCTTACGGGCACGGGGATGCCCCGCCAATGCCCAGTGCCCATGGAACACCAGAAAGAAGAATATCGCAAATACAGTGGTCGGGAACAGCATGGTGCTCGTTCGAGAAAATACCTATGGCGGCGGCCGCATGGATAAGCTTCCATTCGTGCCGAGCAGATACATCTGCGGCGTCGTTAAGTCATCGTCTCGCGCAATGGGTTTATCTTCGGGTTCATGCAGCAACACTTTCCATTCCGCACGCAAGGGCGGAAACAGCACACTACCCACTGGCAGTTCGCGGAGGATTTGTTTTTCGCCCGGCTTGGCCCGCAAATGGTCACCGGCTTCCGGACGTACCACTCGCTCACCGCGGGATTCTTCGCCGGCGCGCGGCGTATTCCATAGCGCGGCCTCGGTCTGCAGCACCACGACATGGGCCGGATGCTCCTCTAGTGCCGCCGTCAGTTCCTTCAGCCAATTTGGTTGCGCAGGGGACCGGCGCTTCACGATCACACCTTGGAGCCGGTGGTGCTGGATGAATTTCACAAGTTCCGCCGGAGCGACATCGCCCTCATAGGACAGATCTACCACCGGCAGAAGCCGAATGCGGTGGAACGCCGTGAACATCTTCAGCATGTCGGCGCCTTCCGGCCATTCATCGGGAAGACTGCCATCTGGTTTCTGGAAGAACCAAGCGGGTGCCAAGGCCGAGATGGCCCCCACATACGGGCGTAGCGCGTCTACCTGGTCGGAGGAATTTCCTGGCGGCACCAGCACCAGCGTCGCCGGTGTCGGTGAGCAGCTCATCCGGATAATTCGCGCACGTGCCACGCCCAGATCAAAAGCAAATGGGGCGATTCCCCACCAACCGTAGGCCACCACGGATGGGATCTCCACCGGTCCGTCGAAAATTTCCAGCCCGTTTACAAAACCACGCACACCGTCGCCGCGCACCTCCAGCCGCATCGTCATGCTGCCCGGCGGGCGGATCCACGGCCGGGACTGGTGCGCCAGCAGATTACCGTCGCTCCACGCCTGTAAGTGGATAAACCCATCCTGGTCGAAGCCAAATCGCAACATGCTGCGCGAACTGCGGCGCGCATAGAGCCAGAAAAAGCCATGGGATTCGTCCAGTTCGACCTCCAACACCCCGTCACGAATCAGCTCAGACTGGCGCAGGCGCAGGTAGGTTTCGGCTTGGTCAATCGCCGCGCGCAACTCGTAGCGGCCACGATCGAGAGCGCGGATGCCGCCCGAAGCGGTCCAGCCATCCGAGAACTGGCCCGAGGTGAAATCGTCGGTCACCCGGTTTGTCAGGGGCAACAAGTCCGCGTAGAGTTTGCGTTGACGCGCGGTTTTCCCATGGGTGGCCTGCTGGCGGATATAATCGAAGAAAATGCCAGACTCGGGATAGGTCAACAATTCCATGCCCCGCAGCGAATGCCCGAAGGGAATCTGCGAATCTGGAGCGCCGCCCAAGTCGAGGATGCTGCGCAGCGCAGCATGGCGCTCCGCGGGCTCTTCCTGCAGATGGAGCAGGGCCAGCCGCGCCTCAAGATTCATCGGCATATCCGCTACCAGTTGTTGCACCAGAGCACGCGCTTCCTGACGGCGCTTCCGGCGATCCAACCACTGGGCCTGCGCGATCAGGATATCGGGGTTTTCAGGGAATATTCGCGCATACAAGTTGAGTTGCTCGCGAGCCTCCTCGGGGCGCTCCATCCGCTCCAGCAGCTCTGTCCGCCGGATCACCATGTGGATTTGACCCGGTCCTGCGTCCAGGCTCTGAGTGTAGTAGTCCAGCCCTTTACTTAAATCCCCTTTCTGAATCCAGGCGCCACCGATCAGGGCCAGGGCCTCAGCATTTTGCGGATCGGCCGCCAGCCACTGGCTCCAGTGGACAATGGCCTGATCGTAATTGCCTTCCTGATAGGCCAGGAAGCCATCGCGGCGGCTAGCTTCCTGGAGAGCCTGCGGCGACAGCGCTTCTGTCGGCAGGGCGCGGGTCGCCAGCTGGTAGTACAAGTTTAGATGCATGTCCACCGCCGGGATTGCCGCCTCCTCGATCACCACGGCATTGGATATCGCCGGTTTGAGTTCAGCTGCCCGCGCGGGGGTGTCCACCGCAATCAGCGCGCCGGGAAACAGCGCTGCAATCGAGGCAAACGAGGCCATCCGTGTCACGGAGGCGGGAAATTGAATGGCTAGTTTCATGTTCCGTTCCTTTATACTGTGGTGGACATCCTGCAACCACGGGACCAGTGCGGGGATTTCATCTGGTGCTACCTGACTGGCATCCAGATTAATACCATCGGCCTTCTTCTGAGCAATTTCCGTCGCCGGCAAGTCTGGGGGAATTTGCAGCGCCAGCGCGGACGACCGCAAAGTCATGCGCGGTAGCAACGCGATTTTGTACATCCGAGCAAACGAGTGCAAGGCTTCGTCATCCCACGGCGGGAGTACCAGCGGCACCGACTTTACGGCATCCATCCAGGGGGGGCTCACCGCCGCCAAACGGTAGGCTTCGGCAGACAACTCTTGCATCAACTGGGGCGGGGTCAGCCCGACGCCCGATCCCCACGTTTTGATCACTTGCCGCGGCTGGGGAAATTCCAGCGCGGTGATCTGAGTGGCGGCTGTCCCGACGTCCGGATCCCAGACTTCCAGACCGAACAGCCCGGGGCGAGTGCTCCCCATCAGGTCGAGCGGTTCCTTCAACAGCATCCGACCGTTCAGTAACAGGATCAGGGTCCGGCCGTTCAACGACAGCTCCAGTACCTGCTCATTGCCGGGACGAATGCCAATCTCCTGGGCCGTAGCCTGTGTGAATTCTTCCGCCCCGTAAACCTTCTGAGTCACCCGCACACTGCCACCCTCGTCGAAAAGTACACGCACCCCCTCTTCCCCGCCCGGCCGCATTCGCACCCGGATGCCGAACTGACCCGCCATAATTCGGAACGTCATGCGCAGAGTAAAATTATCGAATAGATCGCTCCCCACCAGCCAGGTCAAGGCCCCAGTCGTGGGTGAAAAGCGGCCGCTATTTGTGCCCGTCGGGATAGCTTTGAGCCATAGACTGCCGTCGGCCGGATGCTCGGTCAGCCCCCAATCCGTCATCCAATGCGCGGCCTGCAGTGGCTGGGTCAGCGTCCAGGGTTGGACCGTCCGACCCGATTCCATGATTGCCAAAAACTGCTCTAAGCTCCACTCCGGATTGACCAGCAAGCGGTTCAGCCCGCGCGGATCAGAATGGCGGGTGTTCAGCAAAAATGGCCCCAGCGAAAAACCGATGCCATAATTTTTTTCTACTTCTTCCAGATTGAGTACACGAGTGGACACCGCGCGTGGATCGTACTGCCCGTAATCGCCATAAGGGAATGCGAACGCCTGCGGGGGTACGCCCATGCCGTTCTGGAACTCCTCCACCATTCGTCCATGCTCCGCCCGGATTCGCTCCGCGAACTCTTCCGGTGCTTCGAGCCGCTGCTCGGGCATGAGCCACATCGGCGCTGACAGAAAATTACCGGTCTCGCCATCTGGCCCGGCTGGTATCCGCTGGAACCCAGCGAATGATTCCGCCCCAACCTCCCAGATGCCAGAGCGCGCCATATCGCGTAAAATCGGCCAGCGCAGGGCTGACGGGTCCTTCTGACGAATGGTGTCGGCCCGGGCGAACATAACCGCCTTCCAGCGCTGGGCCCGCAGGATGCTGCGCGTCTCCAGATAGGAGTTTTTGCGCGACTGCTCCATGGTGACCAACACTGCCTTGCGCGGCAACGGCACCCCTTGGAAATAGAAATTCCGCACGTCGGACAGACCGATGGGATTGAAGCCGCGCTCGCGCAGCGCGCGAATTTGTTGCTCGAACTGCTGACGAGTGACTTCCTCAGGGCCCTGCACCGTGCCGGCGCTAACACCGCCATAGGCCAGCGCAATAAAGGTATCCGCGTCGCGCACCCCTTCGACCGCCGGCTTGTAACGAAGACGCTGGTAGAGCGCGCGCAGCGGCACCCACAGCGCCACCACCAGCGATAGGCCGGCTAGAAAATACAACCAGGCCCTCAGATTGCTGTCTGCCCGCACCGGCTGGGGTCGAGCCCACCCCGGCGGCAGCCGGTACGTGGCATCCAGAGCCGGCTTCGCCTCTACCGGAGCCTCTTCTTCAGCCGTCGCGGGCGGTTCCGAAAGCGGCGTGAGTGGAGCGGGTGGCGGCGCCAGGGCAGTAGGCGGGGCCGAGGGATCGTCCACGGGACGGTCATTAGAATCATCGCGTACGACGGAGGAGTCGTCGAGTGGCAGGGATGGGTCGTGGGTCTTCTTCATCCGCGTGTCCCCCAATTACGGCCGCGCAGGGTTATCAACGCCCAGTACACTTGCCAACTGAAAAATGCCATGTAGCTAAAGGTGTAGAGAAAACCCGCCCACCAGTAGCGACGGCCGGTCTGCTCCCAAAAATGCAGGGTCCACACCAGAGTGATGGCCAGCACGCCCATCAAGTAGGCCAGCCCTAGATTGGTGCCACCAGCCATGAAGGCCAGTACCGGCGCCACCACCAGGGCCGAGGTAATGACGATCGGTTCAATAATCGGCATCCACATCATCGCATACCACGACAAGGCCGGCACCGGATGCTTGCGCCACATCCACCGCCCGACCTTCACGATCTCGCGCAAGTAGGAGCGGCTCCAGCGCGCTTGCTGGCGAGCGTATTGCCCCCAGTGCTCCGGGGCAATCGTAGTCGCCAACGCCTGGTCCGTGTATAAAATTTTATAGTCCCGCAGAATCAGATTCGTCAAACTCCGGTCGTCGCCAAAATTACCGTACTCGCCCATCACCTTTGCGTTGAGCCATTCATCCAGCACGTGCAGGACGCAGACCCGCCGGTAGGCGGAAAAACATCCCGGCAGGCAGCTTACTGTCCCGCTCACGCTCTCCGCCGCTTTCATCACCTTGTACGAAAAATAGTAGCGCACATCTTGCATCCGGGTCAGCAGGTTCGTCTGCGCATTTTCCACGTCGCAGTGCCCGCTGACGCCCCCCACCGTCGGATCCGTGAACCCCTGCATCAGCTTCTGAATGGAACCGGGGAAGATGAATGTGTCCGAATCGACACATACCACGATCTCGCCGCGGCCCAGCAGCACGCCCACCGCCCACGCATGCACCAGCCCGCGGTTTTTCTCAAAATCCACCACCACCAGATTCGGGTGGCGTGTTTGCGCCAACAACATTTCTCGCAGCGTGGCATCGGTTGAGCCATCGTTGACGCAGATCACCTCCAGTTTGTCATCCGGATAGCGCGCGGCAAAGATCCGCTCGATGGTCTGGCGGATCACGCCCTCCTCGTTCATGCAGGGGACCAGCACCGAGACGGTCGGCTCGTAGCCTCGGTCCTGCGGCGGCACGTACATCGACGCGATCAGGAACCGCGACACAACAAAGACGCCCGCCACCAGCGAATAGATGCTGACCAGCGGCTGGTAGAAGTAATTGCCGGCACTGCGCAGTTGCATAAATACCGCTGTTGCCAGCATGAGCACTGCCACCGTCAAGATTAGCCCCGATAGCCATTTTGGTGGGCGGCTATATAGTTTCTTCATTCGTTCGCGAGCGGCTTCCAGCGAAGGAAATTCCGCCACCTCTGCCAATGGTTCTTCGGTACGAGTCTGCTCCAGCGGACGCTGACAGTAAGGGCAGGCCACTGGTGCCGGTGTTCCGTGCACGTGCACCGTCACACGGCATCCCTCGCAATGGCAGTGGGTGATCCTCGCCCGTGCCTCTTCAAATTGGAATGGTTTTGGCTCCATGCGTGGCATCTCGTCTTTCATTCCCGCCAGGTAGCTGGTATCAGCTCCCAAGCATGATTGCTCATTCTACCACCTTCAGGATTAGTTGTCATCTCCGTGCCATAATTTTATCTGAAATTAATATTCAGTACTATTCAGTGAACGAGACGGGCAGCATGAACGGAAAGCACAAAGAAAACTTGCCACAGCGACCATATATCTCACACCTTCATGCTTTGACAATAATCTTATCCTGACGTAAGGTCGAAGAGCGGCAAAAAAATCGTGATGACCCTTGATTAATTTTTATGGCAAACCTGCTGATTATTGATGACGACTTAAACGTCCGGGAATACCTTGCCGCGGCAGCTCGCGACCTCGGCCATCACGTTGTCCTGGCCACAAGCTGTTCCGAAGGTCAAGCCAGATTGGCCGATACCAACATTGATATTATTATTGCTGAAATTTTTCTACCCGACAGCCTTGATCAGGACGATTGGGTGGAACACATGAAACAGCGCGCCGACGGCCGTCCTCTTATTTTAATCACTGGCGAACCTACAGCAGAGCTGGCCGCTAAGGCCAAGGCGGCTGGTGTCCTGGGCTTCCTTACTAAGCCGTTTGAACTGACTTTCATTAAGCACCTTCTCAGCCAAGTTACCGGCATGCCCCCGTCTGCAAGTGGATGTGACGTATGATCGATAAAACTAAGCTCGGAATTCCCTTCTTCGATGACCGGTTTGGCGGCATCTATCGGAAGCGGTCGGCCCTCTGCATCGGACGCCAAGGCAGCGGCAAAACTATTGCCGCTCTCCAAGCCCTCTTGCAAAGCGCGCGGCAGGGTGAACGGGGACTCATGCTCTCTGCCTGGCCGGCCCGGGATTTGACTATCATTGCCAACCGCATGGGCCTGCAACTTACCGATGCTCTCAAGCGCGGACAGGTCACTCTGCTCGAATATGCCAATATCATGCCATTGTCTGAATTTGAGCAGAACCGCACCCTCCCCCCCGGCAGTTTCATGGAGTTTCAGGACATCATCGAAGCCGGCAACATCAGCCGCGTTGTGATCGATACAATCCTGCCCTGGGTTGCCATCCCCCAAGAAGACAAACTTCTCAAGCACATCTATTCCTTCATTCAGGCCATCGAACGGATGGGCGTCACCTCCCTCCTCACCATTCCCCGCCCTGTCTCCCCCCTCGCTCATATTTTGAAAAACTACCTGGAGCAGCAAATCCCTGTCGTTTTCACTCTCGATCGCGATGAGAATGGCAACTATACGTTTGTGCTCAATAAGTATGAGGGCAAACCTACGCTGCCCCCGCCCATCCCCTTCATCATTACCCGTGGTGCCGGTATCCTCCGGGCCCCCAAGAAAATTCCAGAAGAAGTGCCCACCCCCCCCGCCCCGCGCGTCAAGCCTGTCGCTGCTCCCATCCGCTTCTCTTCTGCCATCCACCCCTAGGAATCAGTCTGGAACTCCGCCATGTACGCCTCCTATTGGAATATCAAAGACAACCCCTTCCTCAATGTCGTTGATCCACGCTTCCTCTATGCCATGGATCAATACGAGGAGGCCATCGCCCGTTTTGTTTTCCTGGCCGAAAGTGGCCGCTTGGGCGGCGTCTTGACCGGCCCCTACGGCGTTGGCAAATCAACCGTCCTCAAGCATGTCGCGGCGGCCATCAAATCCCGCCACCGCCTCCCCATCATCCAGTTGGACGCCATCCCCGGCGGCCAACTGCCCATGGCCCGCCATATTCTCGCCGACATGAAAATCGGCGGCCCCACCACCACTCTGGCCGACACCCTCATGAATTTTGGGCATGCGACCCAGCATGGCACCGAAGTGCTGACGCGCACTTTGCTGTGCATTGACGAAGCCCACTACCTCACCGACGGAGATGGCCTGTATCTCGTTCACTACCTCAGCAACCTGCGCATTACAGACCGGCGCACCCAGAGTGAAGTCCCCTTATTCACGATCATCCTGGCCGGCTCGCCCGATCTCTTGTCTGCCATCCAGTCCCACCCCTCCCTCAGCCAGCGCATGCAGATTGTCTTCAACCTCGTGCCTCTTTCCCGCGAGCACACCGCGGCCTACATCCAACACCACATGCGCGCAGTTGGTGGCGACCTCTGGGTCTTCGACCAGGGAGCCCTCGACGCTCTTTACCGATTCTCTAAGGGACTGCCCCGTAAGATCAACGTGTTGTGCGATACGGCTCTCATGCTGGGCTTCGCCGCCAAAACTCATCAGATTACCGCCGCAATCGTCAATCAGGCGGCCCAGGATACCGGCCTGGCCGCAACCTTGGCGTCCACCTCAAAAAAGGTGCCTTTATGACCGCATACACGGAACTGCTGCTTAACCCCATCACCATTATCGCCGCACTTCTGGCCCTGTTCTTCGTTGTGATGGCCGTGCGCCGCAGCCGCCATGCGTCACGGTCATCGGTCCGCTTAAAGGATGGAGTGCCGGACAAGCCCTACCACATTGCCAATCCCTACACTCTGCCCCCCCTGCCAACGCCCCCCGACACGGCCCCCGCTCTGCGCGACACGTTAACAGCCCCTAGATCCCCAGCCTCCTCTCCCCGTGTCTTCCGCCAATTCAATCAGTCTGCTGAACACCCTGACATGAATCTCCCCAACGATCAGGTCCGTTACGTGTGGGAATAGTCCGCCGGACTTATCCTCCCATCCCACCTCCGCCATTGATTCCATGTCTGCGGCAGGCTAAGATGCTGACATGCTGCATACGGTGGTTATTGAAGCCCTGCTGACAGGCCTCTCCATGGGGATGGTCTGCTGTCTGTCGTGCTATCCTTTCCTCGTCCCCGTCTTCGCCTCCGAAGAGCGCACCGCCTGCGCAACAGGGCGGGTCTGGCTCCAAGTCCTTGGTGGACGCCTGGTGGGTTATGTGGTTTTTGGCGCCCTGATCGGCTGGCTCGGTCAGCGGTTCGGAGGTCCCGGCCTGTTGCTGCTCTCCACCCTTGCCATGATGGCCATGGCCGCCATACTCGTGTCGTACGCCATCGGCTTCTGGCGCCCGGCCTGGTCTCTGTGTCCGCTTGGCACCCGCCGCGGTGCGGCTACCCCTGCCTTACTGGGCTTCCTGCTGGGGGCCCATGCCTGCCCGCCATTCCTGCTGTCTGCTGCTTACGTCTTCACCCTGCAAAGTACCGCCAAAGGGATTGTCTATTTCTTGGTCTTTTTCTGCACGACGAGCCTCTTCTTCCTGCCGCTGCTCGGGGTGGGCCTGCTCGGACGCCTCCGTGAACTCCGACTCGCGGCCCGTGCCAGTGCTGGGTTGGTCGGCTGCCTGTTCCTGATTTATGGCGCGGTCATGGTCCAGCGGTTAGTAATGGAGTTCATGGCCCCGTGAACCAGAGCGCGCTCAGCCGTATTCTGAAAATAATCGGCGCCGGCCTCTTCGTAGTCGCTGTCGTCGGCGGTGCAGTTTTCCTCGTGCTTTCTCGCGAACGCTCACTCTCTGCCGGTGCGTCTGCGGCTAAACCACCCTCACCCACAGCCGCCAACACCGCCGACCTCCATGAAGCCTCGTGGTATCAGAAACTTGCGGATGGCCACGTCCTATGCCAGCTCTGCCCTCATGCCTGCCGCCTCGGCGAGGGCCAGATTGGCAACTGCCGCGTACGCCAGAATATCGGCGGCACCCTCTACGCCATCGCCTATGGCCAAGTGGCCGCCGCCCACGTCGATCCCGTTGAGAAAAAACCTTTCTACCACGTCTTACCCGGCAGCCGCGCCTTTTCCCTCGCCACCCCTGGCTGCAATCTGCGCTGCCTTTTCTGCCAGAATTGGGAAATTGCCCAGTCCTTCCCTTGGCAGGTCGCCACTCGCTCCCGCTCCCCGGAAGAGGTGGTGGCGGCCGCCCTCCAGAGCGGCGCTCAATCCATCGCCTTCACCTACTCCGAGCCGACCGTCTTCTACGAGTACATGCTCGATATTGCCAAACTCGCACAGACCCAAGGGCTCAAGACCCTGGTCATCAGTGCCGGCTACATCAATTCAGAACCCCTTCGTGCTCTCCTGCCCCATATCGATGCCTATAAAATCGACTTCAAGGGCTTCGCCCCGGCGTTTTATACCGATCTCACCGGAGGCACCCGCGACCCCGTCCTTGAGACCATGAAGATCATCCGTGAATCCGGCGTCTGGCTCGAAGTCGTCAACCTGCTCGTCACCGGCAAGAACGACGGCGAGGACGAGGTCCGCCAACTGGCCCGCTGGGTACGCGACAACCTCGGTGCCGATGTCCCGCTGCATTTTTCTCGCTTCTACCCCATGCATAAACTCGCTAACCTCCCCCCCACCCCCGTCGAGACAGTCCTGCGCGCCCGCCAAATCGCCATCGCAGAAGGCCTCCACTACGTCTACACCGGCAACATCCCCTCCGTCGAAGGCGACTCAACCTTCTCTCCTCAAACCGGCGAAATCGTCATCGAGCGCAAAGGCTATCATGTCATCCATAACCGGCTCGTCAACGGTGTCGCCCCCGATGGCGAGCCCATCCCTGGAGTCTGGAAATGAATACTATCCGCATGGCCGTCGTTCTCCTGCTGACCCTACTTGG
>JAVEUJ010000024.1:0-23561 GCA_034005635.1 Kiritimatiellia bacterium
GGGGGGGGATGCCGAGCAATTCAGCGCGCAGCGTAGCAAGGCGCGCGGGGTTGAGTTCCATCATACGCAGTTGAGTTTTGGGTTCGAGCACGGCGATGCCTGCAGCGCGAATCTGGTCGGCAAGCACGGGGTCGGACTCCTCAATCACAACGAGGCGTTTAAGGTTTTTGGCGAACGCACGGATGGCGTCGATGGGCGGCGGAAAAGAGAGGCCAACTTTGAAAACGGGGGCCTCGGGGAACACCTCTTTAACGTACTGCCAGGCGACGCCGGAGGCGACAAAGCCGAGGTCGCCGGTACCGGGTTCCGCGCGGTTGAAGACGGAGGCTTCGGAGAGTTCGCGCAGGGCGGCGGTGCGGTCTTCGACCTTGGCGCGCATGAGACGAGCAAAGGCGGGTATGGCGACATTGCGCTGAGCGTTTTTGACGTAGGGGATGGGGGGGACTTCGCTGCGCTCAGTGGAGCCGATATCTACGAGGGTGGAGGTATGTGCGGTGCGAGTCGTGGTGCGGACGATGACGGGCACTTGGAATTGTTCGCTCAGATCAAAGCCGGCGCAGACCATATCGAAGGCCTCCTGCGAGTCGGCGGGTTCGAAGAGCAGGGCGCGGGCAAATTTGGCCAAGGCACGATTGTCCTGTTCGTTTTGGGAGGAGTGCATGCTGGGATCGTCGGCGTTGATGATGACCATGCCGCCGATGGCGCCGAGATTGGTGAAGGTCATCAAGGGGTCCATAGCCACATTGAGTCCGACATGCTTCATGGCTACGAGGGCGCGCACGCCGGCGAGCGAGGCGCCAATGCCAATTTCCATGGCCACCTTCTCGTTGACGGACCATTCGCAATTGATGGCACCCTTGAATTCAGCAATGTGTTGCATAATTTCGGTAGAGGGGGTGCCGGGATAGGCGGCGGCAACGCGGCAGCCAGAGCGATATGCAGCCCAGGCGATGGCCTGGTTGGCGGACAGCAGCATTCTTTTCGTCATGGTCGGATCCGTTCGGGGTTAATGAAATCAAACAATTAATAATAGCAGGAAGGGTGGGGGGCGAAAAGTGTGAAAAAGGGGAGGGCGAGAAAAAAATTAAAAAAAATCGAATGCAGTTGCCCTGAGTAGTATAGTTATTGCAATATCTATACTATACATGTTGCAATAAGTATAAGTGTGCCACCTGCTTTGGCGCGGGAGGGGGACCAAGGGCCAAGAATGCCGTCGTTTTTGATACAGCCCGGTCGCAGCAAGCTGCGCCCCTACAAGAATGTCACGGGATGAAAGTGTGAAGAGTTTTGCCGTACGTCTGGCGAAAAGTGGGGAGTTGGATGCCTGACCTGATTCACCCACGGGGCAAGCCCGTGGGGGGGCTAGAGTTAACTATTCGACAGGCAGGAGGATGACGACGAATTCGCCTTTGAGCGAATGGGTGGCGAAGTGGGTGCGGAGCTCGGCGGGGGTGCCGGAGAGGGTTTCTTCAAATTTTTTAGTGAGCTCGCGGGCAATAAACAATTGGCGTTCAGAGCCGAGTTCTTCTTCGACTTCATTGAGAAGTTTAAGGATGCGGTGAGTGGATTCGTAGAGCACCACCGGAGCGGGGAAGTCGGCGAGTTGGTTCAAACGGCGGCGGCGGGCAGCCGTTTTATGATCAAGAAAACCATCGAAGAGGAATCCGCGGCCTTGGCTAGCGCCGCAGAGGGCGATGGCGGCGGTGAGGGCGGTGGGGCCAGGAATAACGGTGACGAGCAGGTTGGCTTCGCGTACGGCAGCGGCGGCGCGGGCGCCGGGGTCGGATAGTCCGGGCATTCCGGCATCGGTGACGAGGGCCAGGGCTTCGCCAGCCTGGATGCGGTGCAGGATCTCTTCGATGCGGGCGCGCTCATTGAATTTGTGGCAGGAGATCATGGGGGTGGACAGGCCGTAGCGGTCGAGGAGGCGCCGGGTATGGCGGGTGTCTTCAGCGAGGATATGGGTGGCGTCGCGCAAGATACGCAGGGCGCGCAGCGTTATATCCTCGAGGTTGCCAATGGGCGTGCCAACCAGATAGAGACCCGGCGGGAGTGGAGACGCCACCGCCCCCGGGGCCGAAGCCAATCCGAGGGCGGGGGGCGAGCCGGTTTTGGAGGTGGGGCTATTCGTTGTCCTTCTCCACCAGGCGGATGGTGCGCGGCTTGGCGGCCGCCTTGAGCAGGGTGTCAGACTCGGCCAGATGCTGTCGCAGAGCAGTTAGGGTAGACTTGAATTCGTCGGTGACTGCGACGCCCTTGAGGGTGCCATCGACTGTCTGTTGGAGCTTGAGGATTGTATCAATGGAACTGGCCAATTCCGTAACGCGGCCGAGTTGCTCGGCGATCTTGTCCTGAGCCGTGGCCAGTTGGGCACTGCCCTCCCGTTGAGCCTGGGCGAGCTTTTCACTGGCATCCTGTTGAGCCTTGGCCAGCTGAGCACTGGCGTCTTGCTGAGCCTTCGCCAGTTGAGCGCTGCCATCCTGCTGGGCCTTGACGATCTGGGCAGCGGAATCCGCTTGAGCCTTGGCCAAGTGGGTAGTGCTCTGCTGATGCACCTCGGCGAGTTGGGCGGCGAATGTCGTTTGCGCTTTTTCAAGGGACAGGGTCGAAGCCGACACGGAGGCGGCAACGGCCTGAGCGAACTCGAGGCCAGCGGCAGCGGGGGTGTCATTGCCGATGCGAGCGAGCAAATTAGATTCCATATAGCCGGCGAGGTGCGAGGCCAGTTGGATGCGGGCGACCGCTACCAACACGAGCAAGGCCATCAGGCCGGTGGTCAGGGTCAGGAGGACCTGGGGGGGCATGAGGCCAGCGGTAGTGCCGAGCAAGATCAAGATGGCGGCTGTTTCGGCCACGATGGTTCCCAGCAGGCGTTGCATTTGGTTGCCGGCCATGACGGCCACCTGAGGGCCCGAGGCGCCGGCGGCCCATGCGGCGAGCAGGCGGCGGATATGGCGGTGCAGCAATGACTGGCCGTGGAGGGCCGTGAGTTGCTCGGTGGCGACGGCACGTTCGCTAAGATCCAACTCATCGGGCAACGGATTCGATGCCAGGGCGCGCCGTTGCATGACCCAGTCAATCGCGGCCAGAAGGATATAAGCCAGCCCGATACCGCTGGCCAGCAGCGCAGCCAATTCGGAGAGTGAGCCCTGCCATCCCTCGATGTTGCGCATGGGCAGGCCAATGAGAATGCCGAGGAGGATGCCGAGGCCAAGGACTCCGTAGATGCCGGTAATCATGCCATAGCCGGTGATTTTCGATTTACGCGTAACCATTTCCGCCACCTTTCGCGTCGGGTTGACTAGTGGGGGGCAGTATGGGGATTTCGCGGTGGAATGTCAAAGTCAGATGCGGTATAAACGCGCGATGCTACGCAGCGCAATTATTCGGATACTGGTGGTGCTGGCTTGTGTCGGATGCACGGGCGGCTCTTGGGTGGACATCCCGCGCCACGATACGCGTCTGGGCCCCGGCGGCGGATTCCAGATGCAGCGGTATGAAGTGACGGTGGAGGAATTTGCGGCGTACCTGAATGCCACGCGGGCGGAGGGGTTCGCCAGCAGTTCGCAGATCGAACGCCGCGGCCCGGGGCGCTATGTCGTACGGCGGGGCGCGCGGCGCCAGGCGATGGCGGAGGTCACGGCGGCCGAGGCGGAGGACTACTGCCGGTGGTGTTCGCTGCAGACCGGCCAGGCCGTGCGCTTGCCAACGGAAGCCGAGTGGGACGTGGCCGCCCGTGGCGGGGTGGATGGCGCACCGTATCCCTGGGGATGGGGTGGAGACCTGGTCAAACTGGCTCAATTCGATGCGGCGGGCCCTGCTGCACGAGTCGGGCGCTTTCCTGCGAATGGATTTGGATTGCACGACATGGCGGGTAATCTCTATGAATGGTGCGCACCTGGTGACGAGGATCCTCCCGATATACGGGTGGCGCGCGGCGGAGCCTGGTCCGAGTGTGACCCGGCACGACTGCGAGTGGAGAGCCGACAGACCTTCCCCGCGAACTATCGCGGACGGGATGTCGGTTTTCGAGTAGTCATGAAAGTGGTGAGGCATCTAGATTGCAATGAAGCCGAAGGCGACACACATCCTTGAATACCTGCTGCTGCGGATGGCATCGGGCCTGCTGGTGCTGCTGCCGCACCGGGTGGCGCTGGCGCTGGCCTGGGGGCCGGCCCGGCTGGGGTTCCTGCTGAGCGGGAGCCTGCGTGCCCGTACGGTACGCCGTTTGCGACAGGCTTTGGGCCCGGAGCCAACCGATCAGCAATTACGCCGGATTGCGTGGCTGGCCTTTCGTAATTTGGCTTTTACGGCGGTGGAGGGCATGCGATTGCCGGGGGTGACGTCGGCGTGGGTGGCGCGCCACATCAATCTGGATCCGGTGGAGCAGGCCCGGGAAGATCTGGCGACCGGGCGCGGGGTGATTGTGGTGGTACCGCACATGGGCAACTGGGAACTGGCGGGAATTGCGCTGCATTCGCAGGGATTGCGCTTGATGGTGTTGGCGCGGCGACAAAAAAATCCGCTGATGAATGCCTGGATCAACCGGATTCGGATGAGCACCGGGGTGGAGGCCATCGATAATCACAGCCGGGCCATCCGTGAGATTCCCAACAAGTTGGTCAACGGCCAGGTGCTGGCGTTATTGCCGGACGTACGGGCCAAAGCGGGGGGGGTGCCGGTGCGGTTTTTGGGAGTGGAGACAACGGTGCCGGCTGGCGCCGCCCGCTATGCCCGGGCGGCTGGCGTGCCGATCATTGTTGCCAACGTGCTGCGCCGGGGGTGGGTACAGCACGAGTGGCGCATTACCGGTCGCGTAGAATCGGACCCGGCGCTCGATGAGCAGGCGGACCGGCGGCAAATTATGCAATATGTGATGGATCGACTGGGGGAGTCGGTCCGGGCTCATCCTGAGAATTATTTTTGGTTCAACAAGCGCTGGGTGCTGGGCAAGGAGCCCAAGCCATGATCCCGGCACCGTTGGGGCTGGCGCTGCATGAGACCCGCATGCATCAGGCGCTGCGCCAAGCGCAGCGCGCGGCAGAAGCCGGCGAAGTGCCTGTGGGTGCTGTCATCTACAGTAGTGGTCGGCTGGTGGGACAGGCTTGGAACCAGACCCGGACCCTGAAAGATCCGACGGCCCACGCTGAAATTCTGGCGATTACCCAGGCCGCCAGTGCCGCCGGGGACTGGCGCCTGACGGACAGCATTCTCTATGTGACTAAGGAACCCTGCCCCATGTGCGCGGGTGCTATCGTGCTGGCTCGCATCCCTTTGGTGGTCTGGGGCATGAGCGATCCTTTGCGCGGGGGGGCGATTTCACGCTTCCAAATTTTGCAGACCGCCGAGCTTAATCACCGCGCTGAGGTGATTGCCGGAGTCCTTGAAGAGGAATGCACCGCCCTGATCAAGGGGTTTTTTAAGCAGCGCCGCCTCGAAAATAAAGGTGGCGACGAGTTGGGCTGAGCGCACTTTTCCGGGGGGCATCCGCCAAAGGATACACGCGGTAACGATGAGTTGATTTTGGCGGTATGAGTTTGATAAGGTGCCGTGGATGAAAAGGGTGTCAAAATTTGTGCGAGTTGGCGTGGGTCTTGCACTAGTGAGCTTGATGGCGACGGTGGGGTGTGAGCGCGTTTCCGACGATGTGCGGGAAGCCCGCAACCGGCACATGCGCCGGGCCCTGATCGCCAAACAGGCCCAGGATATTGACCGCGCGATTGATGGATGCCAGCAGGCGCTGAAACGCAAACCCGACCTTGCGCTGGCGCATCGTGAACTCGCGCTCATGCTCGATAATTATCGCGAGGATTACGTTGGCGCGATCTACCACTACCAACGCTATCTGGAGTTGCGCCCAGATTCTACCAATCGCGAGGCCGTTGAAGAATTGATCCGCCATTGTCGCATGAACTTTGCGGCGCAAATTGGTGCCACCCCGGAGGAATGGCAGCGCGACCTGCAGGTGCGCAACGACCGTATCCGAACCCTAGAAACCGAGTTGGCTCTCTGGCGTTCCGGTGAGATGTCCGCTGCCGCGGCTGCGACCAGCACTGCTCCACGTAAACCCACCGCGAAAACCAAGCCGACAGCCGCCCCTGCTCCCGTCCCGACGGCACCTGCCCCAGCCGCTGCTGCGCGAACCCACGTGGTCAGCGCGGGCGAAACACTCGGCACCATTGCCGCCCGCTACTATGGGTCGCCCGCTCAGTGGAATCGAATTTACAAAGCCAATCAAGACCAGATTCAAAACCCCAACAACGTCCGCGTGGGCACCACCCTCGTCATTCCGACGGACTGAACAGGAGCAGGCGGCATGGCCACCGATTTTTTTGACGATGACCTGGTTCGCGAACGCGAAGCAGCCCTGAAAATCAAGTTGGACGACTCGGGCTCAGGAATCCCGCGCGATGGGCATATCCCGTCGTCACGTGATCTGCCCAATCGTCCGGTTGGCGATTTTACCCTCACGCATATGACCCGCCACAAGCAGGAAGTAACCGAGCAGATGGTGGGCAAGGCCCAAGAACTTGATCGGTTGCGTGCGCGCCAGGAGGAGTTGGAGCATGAACGAAACCTTCTGGAAGAAATGCGTCAGAAGCAGGAAGCCTTCGATAGCGGCCGGCGCGAATTAAAGGACCGCCTCAACGAGAGTCTGGTCTGGATGGAGAAAGAGCGCCTACAAGCTGATCGTCTGGCGCACTTGCTGGACGAAACCCGCCGCACATTCCGCGAGCGTCTTGATGATGTGAATGGGCTTAAGGAAGAAGACTGGGAGGATGCCCACCTGCTCGATGAGCTGAACAAGGCCCTAGTACTGTTGGAAAATGTGCGGGCGGACTACAACCAAGCGTTAGGCAAGATTGATGCGATCCGCTCTCAGGCCAGTCAAGACCCCGCGACCATGAGCCGTATGGTGGTGGATTCCGACCGGGCGGTGGTGACCGCCGGGGCGCAGGGCTTCGGCTACTGGCTGCGGGCGGGCATGGCCTTTACCCTGCCGTTGATGCTGCTACTGGCACTGCTGGGCGTGGTGTGGATGGTCCTCTATTATAGTTTTTAATCGTGAGCATTCCCCGTACATCTCAGGGGTTGGAACGACGCTTGCGCGCGATCGAGCGCGAACGTCGGCGCGTGCGTTCACGCATTCGCGAAGTCAAGCGCTGGGCTGAGTCGCTTCCCGAATCGGATGTACGGTTGGCAGAGGCCGCGCTGCGTGCGATGCCCGCAGAAGCGATTCCTCCTCCGTTGGCCGTCGGGGTTCTGGAAATGGATGCGGATGGGATGCCGGACTATGGGGAGTCGGTGGATCTAGCGCCGGGCCCGGAGGGGTTGGATACCAAGCGGGTGATCATGCCGCGCCTGCAGCGCACCGATTTACTGCGTCCGGCCATTGGCGGACAAGATACCGTAGCACGGCTGATGCCGCCTGAGCATGATCGCTTCCGCAGTTATTTCGGCACGACGGGGCTCAAGCGGGTGCGCGAAGCCCGTCAGGACCGGGGGCATCAGCGCCTGCGGGCCTTGTTCATGATCTTGATGGTGCTGGTGCTGGGATTCATCCTGTTTAAGATGGTTACATGACGCCGCCGCCACCAGATCTTTTTACGGGTGCGGTGGACACATCGTGGGGCCCGGTTACCGTAACCGTGGGAGTCCGCGGCGTCTGGCAGTGCGATCTGCCTTCGCCGCCCCGTCATCTTGCGGGACATCCGCCGGTGGTGCATGGGTTGCAGGCCCCCCCCGATTCACCCGTGTTGTTGCGAGAGGCTTTGGCGTTTGTGCACGCTGCGATCGAGGGCCGTGCGACAGGAAATGGTCCCGCAGTTCATCCCGCCATATTTTCAGGCGCCACTCCGTTCCAGCAGGCCATCTGGCGCGCATTGCAGCGGATTCCCTGCGGGACCATTCAAACCTATGGCGAGGTGGCACGCCAGGCGGGACGGCCGCGGGCCGTGCGCGCGGCCGGAGGGGCTTGCGGGGCCAACCCTCTGCCGCTGTTCATTCCGTGTCATCGGGTTGTGGCAGCTAATGGACGCCTGGGTGGATTTTCTTCAGGTTTGGGCTGGAAGCAATGGTTGCTGGCGGTGGAGGGGTCGCTGCCGACAACGCTACCAAACCCGTTTGGACGACGTGAGCCACGATGAAAATAGCAGTAGCGTGCGGGGGGACGGGCGGACATGTTTTTCCTGGGGTGGCCACGGCGCATGAATTATTGCACCGCGGGCATGATGTTACCTTGTGGGTGACCGGACGCGATACGGAGCAGGCCTCGCTGAAGGATTGGGACGGTCCCGTCGTACAAGTGGCGGCGCGCGGCTTGCCGTCAGGGGTCTCGTTGGATTCCCTGCGGGCCGTCTGGCATCTGGCACGGGCGGTGCGTCAATGCCGTGCACACATGCGCCGTGATGTGCCTCAGGTGCTCTTGGCGATGGGGTCCTATGCCTCAGTCGGGCCCTGCGGCGCGGCGCGTTGGCTGGGCGTGCCCATCGTGCTGCACGAGGCGAATGTCATTCCGGGTCGGGCGGTGCGGCTATTCGCGGGTTCCGCGGCGGCCGTTGCCGTCGGATTCGAGGAAACACGCTACCATTTGCCCCGCGGGCAACTCACCGTCGTCGGCATGCCTCTGCGCGAAGAACTGACCGAAGCCGCCCACAGTCTGCCGCCGCGGAATGATGACGTGCATTCGCCCTTCCGGCTGCTGGTGGTGGGTGGCAGCATGGGCGCCCATCGTTTGAATGAAATCATGGTCGAAACCTTAGGCCGATTGGCAAAAACCGGCGCTAAACTTCATGTGACGCACCTGACCGGAACTCAAGATGAAACGGTGGTGCGCGAAGGCTACCGTGCCGCCGGGGTGAGCGCGGACGTGATTGCCTTCACCAAGTACATGGCCCCGCTCTACCACGCGGCGGATTTGGCCATCTGTCGCGCTGGGGCCTCGACCTGCGCCGAGCTGGCATTTTTCGGCCTGCCGGCGCTCTTTGTACCCTACCCCCGGGCCGCCATGGATCACCAGACGGCCAACGCACGTGCGCTGGAGAAACGCGGCGCAGCCGACGTTGTGGATGAATCTGCACTATCACCCGGCTGGCTGGTGGCCTATCTGGCCCAGACCATGAAGCATCCGCAACGGCTGACCCGGATGCGCGAAGCGGCCGGTCGCGAAGGCGTCCAAAATGGAACTCAGGCGCTGGCCACGCTGGTAGAATCCTGTGCCCGGACACCATGAAGCGGGTCGACGACAGTGGCTGGCGCGCTGAAGTTCGCCGCTGGATAAGCGAGTCGGAGGCACGGGTCCATTTAATGGGCGTGGGTGGCATTGGCATGGCGGGCGTGGCGCGCTTGCTGGCCGCACGTAATCAGCGAGTGGATGGCTGTGACAGCGGCGCACCGCGAACCCTCGCTTGGCTGCGCGCGTGTGGTATTTCCGCCACAACGGGCCATGATCCGGCGCATCTGGATGGCGTAGACTGGGCGATCACCAGCCCAGCATTGCAACCGGGACACCCCGAACGCACCGCCGCAGAGCAGAAGGGAATACCCTTGTTTCTGCGGGGGCAGGTGTTGCCCGTGCTGGCAGAAGGCTGGAAGTCCATCGCCGTGGCTGGGTCGCACGGCAAAACAACAACCTCCGCCATGGTGGCGCATATCTTGCGTGCGAGTGGAGTGGACGCCTCGTGGTGCATTGGCGGTGAGTTACCGCCGGGTGGCGCCCCGGCGGGGGTGGGGAGCTCCGACTGGCTGGTGATCGAGGCCGATGAAAGCGACGGGACCTTGGCGCACTATGCTCCGGAGTTGGCGGTCATCACCAATATCGAATTCGACCACATGGAGCATTTCAACTCGAACGCCGCCATGGTGGATTGTTTTCAGATGTTTGCGCGGCAAGCCCGCGCAGTGGTGTTTGGCGCCGATGATACTGAAGCCGCGCGCATTGGCCGCGCACTGGGTGGCGCGTCCTTCGGGTTCGCAGCAGACGCGGATTTCCGCGTAGAAATCCAAGGGGCGGGTCCTGTCGGCACGCGATTCCAGCTCACGCTGCCGGGGGGGCAGGTCGCCACGGTTTATTTGCCCCTGACGGGTCGCCACAACGTGCTCAATGCGGCGGCGGCACTGGCCGCCTGTCACCACCAAGGGGGTGTGGACATGGAAGTCGCGTGTGCGGCGCTGGCCACGTTTGCGTTGCCAAAACGCCGATTTGAGTTAGTGGCCGAGGCCCGCGGTATCCGCGTGGTGGCCGACTACGCACATCATCCATCGGAAATCCGTGCCCTGATCGAGGCTGCGCGGCAGGCCGGTGCGGTCCGCATCTGGGCCGTGTTTCAGCCTCACCGCTACACGCGGACACGAGCGCTGGGGGCGGAATTCCCAGCGGCGTTCACCGGCGTGGCCGGCGTGGTGGTGCTGCCGGTCTATGCCGCCAGCGAACCACTGTTGGCGGGCGGCACGTCGGCTGATTTGCTGGCACATTTTCAGCACCACGAGGGGGCGACGGCAGAGTTGGCAGACGATTTGGCTGATGCCGCTAACCAAATTGAATCCCGCTGGAGCGCGGGTGACTGGGTCCTGATTGTGGGGGCGGGCGATGTGGAACAACTCGGGCCGCTGCTGGCCGCCCGCCTCGGACTTTCTGGATCAGGCGCTTCCTCGAGTTAGATCGTAAAAATGGGGGAGATGTTGTCTCGGTTATAATTATAACCGAGACAGTCGGGGGAGGGACCAATCGGAAAAGACTTTATAAAGTGTATTCCGAAGCAGGGAGGCTTTAAAGCGCCCAGGCGAGGAGGAGGGGGACGGTGATCAAGGCCCAAAGATGGGTGAGGAGGAGTCCGCCGGCGATGAAATCGGTGTCGCCGCCGTAGCGTTCAGAGAAGAGGACGCTGACCATGGCGGAGGGCATGACGGCTATGATGCAGAGAATGCCGCGGGCGGTGGAATCCATGGGGAGTAGCGCGAGCAGGGGGATGATGATCAGCGGTACGGCCAAGAGGCGAATGGCCGAGACGAACCAGACGCGCCAGCCGAGCATTGTCTCAAATTTCAGCATGGCGAAGCGACTGCCGGCGACAAGCATCGAGAGGGCAATGGTGGCCGCGCCGAGGGTGGAGAGGCCGGCGTGCAATGTCCGCGCGGCGAGCGCGAGTGCTTGGGGTGGCGCGGGCCAAGAAACGCTGTCGCGGATCACGACAACGGCGAGGCTGAAGACCAGGGTGATCAGCGGAGGGCTGAACAGAGATTTTAGGCGGTCGCGCTTACGCTCGGCGCGGGTAAAAAGCATGACGCCCAGTGACCAGAGCAGCAGTTCGAAACCGACGGATGAAAAGACAAGCAGGCCGACACCTTTGTCGCCATAGCGAAAGAAAACCAAGGGCAGGGGCAGAAAGGAATAGTTGTTGATCAGGCAATGGAATAAAAAAGCACGCGACGTGGCGGGTGGAACGCGACCGAGCCAGCGAATGGCGATTAACCCAAGACCAAAACCGGTCATGGCAATGACCATCGCCAGCAGGGGCAAAGATACATTGGTCCGGAGATCGGCGAGCGAGAGCTGGGTGATTGAAACGAAAATAAGGGCGGGATACACCAGCGACAAGGCGATATGGGCGAGATCGTTGGTGCCCTGGGCGGATAGCATCCCGCGTCGGCGGGCAACAACCCCGGTGGCGACCAAGCCTAAAACGCAAAGAATTTGATAAAAGAATATCATGTAAAAAAGTAACTATACTCGAGACGGGGTGCCATGGCAAAGCAGGAGGACGCCTAGTGCGAAAGATCCGCAACGGAGACGGGGGCCGCGCGCCGAAAGAGGAAATCGAGAGGAATGGAATAGAAGAGCCCGAGGGTTTCGGTGCCGGGATTGTAGTCGCTGAGGGAACCGTTGGAAAGGTGGGCGAAGCGAAGGCCGAGGCGGTGGTCGTTGCTGAAGCGTTTGGTGAGTTCAATAGCCGATCGGAATTCAGCGTCGAAACCGAGAGAGAGACCGTTGGCGGCATTGTAATACCCGGCACCGAAACTGGGAGTCAGTATCCAGTTGTGGCCAAGTTCGATATTTATCAGCATCCCGACGGCGGCGTAGTATTCCTTGTTCTTGCCGGTACCGAAAAAGAACCAGGGGCCGAGGTGGTAACAGCGAAAAGCGGGACGGTACTCGACTCCCCAGAAGATATTCTGGTCGCTAGCGAAAATTTGGGCGACACCGACACCGACACCGAGCAGCGGCGGGTCTTCCACGAACCAATCGTGGGCGATGGCGGGAACGGCGGCCAACAGCAGAGCGACCAGAATGAAGGCAAAGAAACGCATGGAATTATGGGGGGAAGGGATTGGTTAAGCTTTCAGAAGCCGTTGATAGAGGGCGAGAGTTTTTTCCACGGTGTGGCGGAAGTTGAACGGGCCTTCGATGCGGGATCGAGCGGCGGCGCCCATCTGGCGGCGGCGGGCGGGATCATGAGCGAGGGAAAGAAGGGCGGTGCGAAGGGCAACCGCATCGCGGGGCGGGACAACGAGGCCGGAGACGCCGTGTTCGATGAGTTCGGGCAGGCCACCGACATCGCTGACCACGGCGGGAATACCCTGCGCCATGGCTTCGAGGACGGCTTTGGGCAGTCCTTCGCGTTCGATGGAGGGCATGACGGCGATGTCGCAGGCGCCGGCGAAAGAAGCGGCGTTGGGTTGGAAGCCGAGGAAATGGACATGGGGGTGGCGGCCGACTTGTTTTTGGATCCGGCGGTCACGGACTTCGCCGAAGAGAAGAAGGTGGAGATTTTCAGAGAGCGAGATGTCGCGAAAGGCGTCCAAGAGGACATCGACGCCTTTGACGGGGCGCATGTTGCCGACAAAGGCAACGGTGGTGGCATCCGGGGGGATGCCCAGTGCGTCGAGATCAGCGCGCGGGGCGGGGGTGTACCAGGCGGGATCGTGGCCTTTCCAGATGACCTCAAGGCGAGAGTCAGGAATATCGAATCCCCGGAGATAGTCGCGGACGGCGCCGGAAACACATATAATGGCATCAACGCGGGGGTTGAGATAGGAGAGGCGTGAGGTGGGGTCCCAGCGGTGGAGATGGCCCATTGTGCCACGGTAGCCCACAATTTTGGGCGGGTGGCTCATGCGGCGCGTGGCGAGCAGGGCCGTGGAGAGCGCGCGGTTGGTCAAGCAATGGACGATATCGATCGGTTGGTGGCGCCAGATGGTCCGATAGAGGCGAACCGCAGGTCGTTCAAACCTATTTTTGAACGCATGTTCGACATAGGGAATTTCATTATCTTGACAGTCCTGCACGGCGAAACTGTCCGGCTGCACGATGACGTGGAGTTGGAGGTCGGTGGCCTGCAGGGCCTGAACAAGATTCCGCTCGACGCGGTCGTCACTAAGGCCAGCTATTAGAACATGAGTCATTGCGTTAACTCCGAGGCGATTGGCCTTGCAGTATTTTGCGCGTCTGACGCAAGCGTGTAGCTGCAGAGCACGCGGCACGGATACGGGTGCGTTGCCAAGTGGATGCTCCCAAACACGAAAAATATAATGGTAAAAAAGCCTCCCAAAGAGATTTTTCCCAATTAAAACCTTCGCGGCGGAGCTTGGCAAGCGCCCAGCCGATAGTTTCAGCGGAACAGCGCCGGTTTTTGGATCGCAAGCGGGCCCGGCCGAAGTCTAGAAAGACCAAGCGGCCATCCGGCACGCGCAGGAAATTTCCCGCGCTGGCGTCGTCGGTGATGACGCCGCGGGCATGAATGCTGGCGAGGAGATGGGCAACTGCAGGCAGATCGTCCAGAGTAAACGCCACCACCGGTTCGCCGTCGATGAAGTCTTTGACGAGCCAGACAACACGGTTGTCCCCCTCAATGACTTCATACCAGCCGAAGGAGCGCGGGGCGCCATCGCCGTTGAGGCGACGAAGACAGGCATCTTCGATCAGCCAGGGACGGCGATAGCGCTGAATGGCGTGAGACATCTCGAATTTCTTAACGAGAAATTGTTCATTGACTCGGTAGACCAAACGGCGAGTTTCTTTGGCCTGGCGCTCGCGCAGCAACTCCCAGTGGCGCGAGTCGCGCAGGAGGGTTGCCAGCTCAGCAGCAGGAACAGATGGAGCTATAGGAGCCATGCCGGATTTGGTTTAGTCGTCGCAGGGTTCCGTCATACTGTCAGAATTGTTTTTCTTGGGTTTACCGGTGAAGAGGGTGTAGATGAGTGGCAGAATTAGCATGGTGAGCGCACCGGCAACCAGGACGCCGGCGACGGATGCCGAGCCGATGCCGGCGCGATTTTCGGAGCCGATGCCGCGGCTGATGGCCATGGGCAGCATGCCCAGGCCTGAGGCCAGGATCACCATCAGGACGGGACGGAATTGTTCATTCATGGCGGTCAGCATGGCGTCGCGGCGGCAGGTGCCTTTGGCCATGTGCTGGGCCATTTTATCAACAATCAGGATGGCGGGATTGACGACAACCCCGATCAGCATCAGCATGCCGAGCAGGACAAAGATGGTCATGGCAAATTGGCTGTAGATCAACATCCAGATGATACCGATGAGGGCCATGGGCAAGGTGAGCAGCACCAGCGCCGGCCGGCTCCAGGATTCGAGAATCGCAGCCAGGGTCAACAGGGTGAGGAAGGTGGCGAGCAGGATGGCCTCGCCGAAATCGGCCACAATTTCTCCGAGCATTTCGCTCGAGCCGGCTTCTCGGATGCTGTAGCCGACCGGGAGCACGTTTTGCTCAGCGATCCGGTCGCGGATGATGTTGCCGACACCGCTCATGGTGTAGCCCTTCTTGAGGTCGCCCAAAATCTTGACGGTCCGGCGCTTATCTACGCGGTAGATTTGGGTGATGGCATGGTCGTCGACGACATCGGCAACCGTTTCGAGGGGGATGGGACGGCCATCAGCACCGGGCAGCAGGAACTGGCGGATCTGATCTTTACCGAACTCTTCAGCGAGCTTGACACGGATGTCATAGGTGCGGTCGCCGCGCTTGAAGTTGGCGGCTTCGATGCCTTCGATGTTGCCGCGCACAATGGTGGCGAGTTGGTTGGCGGACAGGCCGATGTCCGAAAGAACGGCCCGCTTGGGCACCACGCGGATTTCCGGCTTGGTGTCCCGCACGGTGGTTTGGAGTTGGTCAACGCCCGGGACATCGCGGATGACGGCCTGGTAGGCCAACGCTGTAGCGTCGAGCACCGCCAGGTCTTCGCCGGAGATGTCCTGTTCGATCTGGAAGCGCTGTCCGCCACCCATTTCGCTGGGGACGGAGGCCGAGATCATGCAGTCGGTTTCGTCCGCGAGCAGGGTACGGATCTCGGACAGGCGATCTTGAATGGTCCATGCCCGCTGTGTCTTGGGTTTAAAGAACAACTCAATCTGGCCCATATAGACGCCGCGGCTGGCTTGGCCGCTCATGGACTCGGCTTTGCCGGCGAGGGTGAGGACGTGCTCCAGGTCGGAGTAGTCCAGTAGACGGTTTTGGATGCCCTCGATGCGGGTAAACGTTTGCTCCAGATTATAATAGGGAGGCAGCTCGACTCGGATGAAGATGCGCGCTTTATCGGAGGTTTCGGTGAAGCTGAAGCCGAGGCGTCCACCCATTTTCATCGTAAAGACAAAAAGTAGGACGAAGGCGAGCACAATGGGAAGGTTGTAGCGCTTTTTGCCGGCAATGCGACGCAGGCCGTTGGTGAAACGATCGCCAACAACCAGGAAGCCATTTTCCCAGCGCTTGCTGAAGCGGGTGAAGACGTTGGATTTGCGCTGCGAAGCAGTTTGCAGCATCAACGCGCAGAGGATGGGCGTGAGGGTGAAACTGATAAAAATCGACATGGCATTGACGATCAGGACGGTGATGGCGAATGGCGCCAGCATACGCCCGGCCAGACTGGACATCATGGCAATGGGAAACATCACGATTACATTGGTGCCGGCGGAGGCCAGAACGGCCACGGCGACTTCAGAGGTGCCGATGCGTGCCGCCTCCCAGCGATCGTCCATCGTCTCAAATTTCTCAACAATGTTTTCCAGCACGACAATCGAGTTGGAGACAAGTACGCCGGTGGACAGGCCAATGGCCAGCAAGGTGGGGATATTCAGGGTTTGCCCCGTCAGATGCATGGCGAAAAAACTAATGATAATCGTGACCGGCATGGTGATGGCCACGATGATGGTGGTGCGGATATTGACCAGAAAAACGAACAGCACCAGGGCGCAGAGGATGATGGCGCCGATCACGGCGTCGACGGCCGAGTTTACGGATTCACGAATGTTGGTTGATTCATCAGACACCCACGTCAGTTCCATGCCGCCGGGGAGGGTCGCCTGGATTTCCTTGAAGCGCTTGTGGATTTCCCGGGAGAGGGCGACGATATTGCCTTCGGCCTTTTTGACGATTTTGAGCACGATGCCCGGCTTCCCATCGAGGATGGCTCGCTCGCGGATTTCTTCGGTGGCTAGGCGTACGCGACCCAGATCGGCGATGCGCAGGCGGCGGCCATCACGGTTGGCCACTTCGAGATTGGCGATGTCGGCGACGTTCTGATATTCGGCGTCGAAACGGACCGAATACTCGTTGCCTCGCTCGCGAATGCGGCCGCCGGGCAGGGAGAGGACGCCGCCTTGCAGGGCCCCGACGACGTCGGCGGTTGTCAAGCCGGCGGCGGCGATTGCGGCGCGGTCGAGTTCGACCCATACTTCGCGTTCATTGCCCCCGACGATCTGTACCTCGCCCACCCCAGGCACGGTCGCAAAGCGGTCGGCGATCACGTTGTCGGCGTAGTCGTACAGGTCATCAATGGGGGCATCACCGGACAAGAAAATATTAGCGATGGGCGAGGCATTAATATTAATCTTCATGATCGCCGGGCGTTCCGCGTCGTCGGGCAGATCATCCAGAACAAAATCAAGTTTTTCGCGCACATCCTGCGCGGAAACATCCACGTTCACCGCCAGGTTGAACTCTAGAATTACCAGCGAGATGTTTTCCATGCTGGAGGATTCGATGTGTTTGAGGCCGTCGATGCCGGAGACGGCATCCTCGATGACCTTGGAGACGTCCTTTTCGATATCCTCGGGGGAGGCGCCCACCCAGGTGGTGAGAATCGCCACATAGGGGATATCGACCGCCGGCATGTTCTCGATCGGAAGTTTGCGATAGGCATTCAAGCCGAGGCCGATCAGCGCGATGAGCAAACAACTGATCGCAATCGGGCGTTTAGTGGAAGCGTTAGCTAGGAACATGGAAACCTACTTCAGTGTTAGAGGACTTCGATGGCCATGCCATCGTGCAATTGGGTTTGGCCTTCGGTAATGACCATTTCACCGGCATCAAGCCCGGAAACAATTTCGGTCCAGGCATCATTCTGCAGGCCGGGGGTCACTTCGCGGGCGACGGCGCGTCCGTCTTGGACGACAAAGACGACTTGGCGGTCGGCGCGGATCAGAATGGACGCAGAGGGAACGCCGCAGCCTTTGTGGGACTCAAAGACCAGGGTCAGATCGGCCATCTGGCCGGGGACCGCCTGATCGCTTTTCTGGTCGAGGCGGCCTTTGATTTCGAATGTGCGCAGGGTGGGGTTGATGACGGGACTGCGGGTGGTGATGATATATTCGCCCTGAGCTTGCCCGGCGATGCCGAGGCGGAACTTGGTTTTGCCGGGAATCACGTTGGCATAATATTGGGCAGGGAGGAAGGCGGCGGCCTCGACGGTGGCAAGGTCATCAATGCGCAGGATAACGCGCCCGACCGACATCTGTTCGCCGGGTTCGGCATTCCGTGCACTGACCACGCCCGTGATCGGCGCGAATACCTTGGTATCGGCGAGATTCTTTTCAGCGATGGAGAGGGCGGCCTCGGCCTGCTTGACTTGGCGCTCAGCCAGATCCACCTGAGCGTTGGCCACGGCGATGCCGGCCTTGGCCTGGGCCGCGGCAACCTCCGCGGACTCAAATTCGCTCTGGCTGACCTTGTCGTCTTTGTAGAGGCGTTCGAACCGTTCAAAATCCAGGGTGGCTTTGCGCGCTTCAGCTTGGACTTTTTGGCTGGAGGCCTTGGCGACATCGAGGGCGGCCTGGGTCACGGCGAGATCCTGCTGTGAGATGATTAGGGCATTCTCGCGGCTGGCTGGATCAACCTGGAACAGGGCGGTCTCGCCGGCGATGACGGCGTCACCTTCGTCCACCCAGATGTGGTCTAGATTGCCATCGGCGCGGGCCGCGACATGGGCAAAGTTTTTCGCCTCGAGAGTGCCCTGGACCGTTAGGCGCTGCTCGAAGGTTCGCGTCGCGACGGGGATGGCTCGCACCGCCAGGGCGCGTTCAGTTTCGGCGGAGGCGGCAGCGTCGTCTGCTTTGCCGCAGCCACCGGCGAGCAGAGCCAGAAGAACAAGAAGACCGGGCAGAATGATGCGTTGGGGAGTCATGGCGATTTCCTTTTGTTGTGAGACAGATAAATTTAATAGCGGTTTAAATGGATTAAATGATGCGCGTGGCATTACTTGTCTCCCGCGTTGTCGGTGGGGACAAGGGTGAGGCCCATCGCCAACTCCAGGTTGGCGATGGCAATCCGTTCCTGAAAACGGCTTTTGACCAGCGCGACTTGGGCGAGGTCCATGACCGCCCGGGCATCTAGGGCATCGGAAAGAGGCAGGAGTCCCTCGCGGGCCTTGGCATCGTAGTCGGCCCACTTGGCGGAGGCGACCTCCCAGGCCCGGCGGCGCACACGGGCGATCTCGGTGGCGTCGCGTACCGCGGCATCGGCGGCGACGACCGCGACCATGACGGACAGAAACGTATTTTCGCGCGCCAGTTGCGTTTGTTCACGCTCGACCTTGGAGGCCTTGTAGCGTGCGACATTGGCTAGCCCATCAAAGAGAGTCCAGACCCCGTGGAATCCCGACACCCAGTTTTCAGCGTGACTGGCCAGATCGTTGCCGGTCCAGGAGCCGGTGGAAAACAGCGAGATGACGGGCAAAAAGTTGCAGAAAGCCTGGCGCACCTGATGGTCCTGGATGACCACCTGGCGGTCGGCGATGGCGAGTTCAGGATGGATAGCCAGGGCCTGGAGCACCAAGTCGTCCAGCGCGCCTTCAGGCCGGTGGGCCTGGCCGGTCTCGCCGGAGAGTATAATGGGGGCGTTCGGTGGCAGGCCGAGCCCCTGGAGGAGTTCGCTGCGCAGCACGGTGAGGTGTCGCCGCGCATGCTGGAGTTCTGTTTCGCGCAGTTCGGCAGCAAATTGAGCTTGGTCGCCCTCCCAGCCGGCGACGAGGCCTTCGTCGGCGAGGCCCGACACGCGCGTGGCGGTTTCGCGAGCGGCATCGAGCTGGGTTTCGAGCGCGGCGATGGTGTCGTGTTGGACAAGGACATTGAAGTAGTTGACGCTGGTTTGCATGACAATGCCCTGGCGGACATAGTGGGCGGCAATTCCTGCCGAGGCATAGCCGTGACGCGCCGCGGCGTACAGGAACCAGGAGGAGGGCATGATAATCGGCATTGTGACATTGATCTCGGCCGTGCCAAATTTCTTTTCGGACATCTGCGGCTGCTTTTCATAGGTGGTGTAGCCGGCGGAAGCGGCGACCGTGGGCAGAAAGGCGGTGAAGGCCACCTGCCGACCAATGCGCGTGAGCTTGCGGTCGAGATCGGCTTTACGCACGGCGTAGTTGTTGGTCATGGCGATGCGGATGCAGTCGTCGAGCGAGAGCGGCTGCGCGAGTTCGGCCTGTGCCAATTGCACAAGGTTCCTCGTGAACGACGCGGTGTGCTCGCGCCGGGCGCGGTCCGGGTTGAAGCTGGAGCAGCCGGTCCCCAGCCCCAAGGCCAGCAGTCCGATGAAGGTGGAGGAAACGAGTGAAGACCAACGCATGGGGGCAGATCCTTTCAGGCTTTCATTTCGAGGGTGTTCTGTTCAGCCAGGGCATCGGCGTAGCGGGTCAATACCTCCCGCAGAGCCTCTACCTTGGAGAACTCGACCACCTGCAGGGCCGTGGTTTCAAATTGCAATAAGTCGTGAATGATCTTTTCCGCCAACTGATGGCCCTTGGCCGTCAGTTGAACTCGCTTGCGGCGGCGATCGTTAGGATGCGGTTGGCGGGTCGCCAATTTTTTTCGCTCGAGCGTATCAAGGATGAACGTGGCGGTTTGGCGGGGGATGAAGTTGGCTTCTGCCATGGCCGCAGGCTCCGATTCATCGGGATGCACGTGCAGATGTAGCAGCACCATGCTGGTATTGGATGGCAGGCCCCAGCCTTGGCTGCGAATCATGAATTCCTGATAAATGCGCCGCCATAACGGCAACATGCCGTTGTACGGTTGCCCATCCGCAGAGGGGCGGCCTTGAAGGGGGGAGGATGAAGATGGAGAGGGCTTAGTCATAGATAATTTTCTTATATTCGATATGGGATAGTACAACATGGGACTATATTGTCAAGCCCCGGTTGAATGGATTTTTAGGGGGGGACTGGGTCTTCAGAAAACGAAGGAACACCCCTGCGGGTGCAACTGGCGAGAGGCCTGGGCGGGCGCAGTCTGTCCTGCAGCGGTCAGGACGGAGCCTGCCCCTCCAGAAAGCCAAAGACCACCTTCGGCGATTGCGGCTGAGAAGGGCGGTTCGCTTGTCTGCGCCGGCACACACTTGATCAAGTAGAGTCCGAATGGTGTCCCGAAAAACTGTCTCGCTTATTATAATAACCGAGACAACGCGTTGTGGCCGCGGCGTCCTGTTGCGCGGGATTGTTGGGGGCTGGATGTTGCCGCCGAGGCCTCTTGTCGTGTGCTGAATCCGGGTTGCCGCAGATCTTCCACAGTGTGGAAAACATTTTTCCATAGCGTGGAAAACTCGGCGTATTATTTTTCATAGCGTGGAAGATTGGTGGGTGGGGAGGCTTGGGGAACCCGCGCGCAGGAGCGGAACTGATCCACCCACGGGGCAAACCCGTGGGGGGCTGGGAGGGAACGAGAAGCCGGGCGGGGGGCGGGGTGGGGGTCAGGGTATAGGCAGAACTGCGGCGGGGGTGGCTGGCGTGGACCAATGGCGGTGCCCGGCATAGCGCTCCATGAGCGGGGAGGTCACAACGAGTGCGCCCCAGGCCACAGCACCGGCCACCACGGCACTGATGAAGCCTATCTTGAGCCACTCCCAGAACGAGATGTGGATGTGTCCGTGCTTTTCGAGAAGTCCGAGGGCTACGATATTTGCAGTACTGCCGATCATGGTGATGTTGCCGCCGAAGCAGGCGCCAAAAAGCATGGCCCACCACAGCGGCATGCCAAACATGCTTTCCGATAGCGAGCGGATCACAGGCGAAAAGGCGGCGACAAAGACGACATTATCCACGAACGCCGAGCCGATGCCGGTCGTGCCGAGGATGATCGGGATCAGGGCTTTGGGGTTGGATCCGAAGGCGGACGTAAAGCCATGCGCCATTTTTTGGGTCAGCCCCACATGTTCGAGGGTCCCGGCGACGGCGAAGAGCAGCATGAAGAACAACAGCGTCCACCAGTCCACTTCGCGTTCGATATAGAAGCGCGCGCGTTTGTGGCGCCAGATCATCACTGCGCCAGCACAGGCCAGAGGGGCGATCAACAGGGCGCTGTTCGTGCTCAGTCCCAGCAGTTGCTCCACTTGGTGGTGCGACGCAATGATGAGGAAGGTAATTGTCAGCAGGATGAGGCCTTGCCGGTGCGGGATATCGATGTCCGGGGCCAAACTTAAATTGCGGCTCAGGCGCTCGGCCAGGCGCTCATCAAAGACGTCCAGCTCGCGGCGGAACCAGAGCATGCTGACGCCGAGTGTGGCGGCTAGTGCCACCAACATCACCGGGAAGGCCCACAGGATGAAGTCAAAAAAGGTCAGGCCGGCCTGGGTGCCGATGTAGATGCCGACCGGGTTGCCCATCATCGTGCCGGCGCTGCCCACGTTGGTGCACAAGACACAGGTCATCAAGTACGGCGCGGGGTTCAGTTTCAACCGCTCGCAGACTTGAAACACCAGCGCGCTAATGAAGATGATGGATGTGACCTCGTCAACCAGACAGGCCAGCAGAGCCGAGGCAATCGCCGTCACCGCGATGAATTTGCGTCCCGTGATGCGGGGCATGGCGATGATGGACTGCACCACCCAGGTAAAGAACCCGGTGTCGCGCAGGGCACCGACAATTACCATCATGCCCGCCAGAAAGAGGATGACAGGTAGGGAGGTGGCCTCGACGAGGGAGGGTAAATCCAGGGAGCGTGTCAGAATCAGCACTGACACGCCCAGAAAGGCAATGGAGAGCCGGAGATTCCAGAAGAGCAGGGTGCCCAAAATCGTCGAGAGGAAGACGCCGGCGGCGACAGACTGCTGGGTGGTAAAGCCAATGAGTTGGCCTGCAAAACCGGCGCTGACGGCCAGAACTAACAGCAGTAGTGCGCGCCGGATCAGGGCCGGGGTGCTCATTTCATTTGACGTTGCGCCTTCGTACATAGGGGGTGTCCAATCGCCGGCCGGTCAGGCCCAGAAGAGTTTGGAAATAAAGCCGTGGAGGTTGACTACGCCGGCCAGACGGCGTCCCTCCATCACCAGAATCTGACGGGTCTTTTCCATGATAAACATTTTTGCCAGTTGAATGGCGGGCACATCCGGCGACACTTTGACGTATTCTTCGCGCATGAAGTCCGCGAGATTCATGTCCCGATCCTTACGCAGCAGATCGGCGAAAGGCTCGAACTGGATGATCGGCGTGAGGTCATTCATCCAGAGCAGATGCTCCGGCAGACTGAGTCGTAGGAGGTCTTCGAGGGAGACCACGCCACGTACGTCGCCTTGTTCGTCCACGACGGGGATATCATAGACCCGTCGCTCACAAAAAATATTAATGGCCGTCCCCAGGTGATCGCTTTCCAGCAGGGTGGCAGGAGTCGGGTCCATCATGTGCCGGGCGCTGACGAAGGGCGGAAAGTCGTCTTTGCCGCTGGTGAGCATGGCGCACAACTCCTCGGGCGAGGTGCAGCCGGCAATCAGGCGGGCGTCCTTGAACGCCATAATCTTTTTAGACAACCCGGCGAGGAACTGGAGATAAGCGTCAGGGGCGCTCCTAGGCGTCAGGACCAGAAAAATGGCATGGACGGGGTTGTGCACGTCACCATTGAAGACAATGCCCGGTACGGACGTGGCGACGGCGAGCAGCAGGCGCGGCAGGCCTGGCAGCCGCAAGTGGGGCACGGCAATGCCGGGATACACCACGGTGGGGGCCAGCGCTTCCCGGGCGATCAGGTCGTTCAGCATCGTCTGCTGATCCTGACCCGGCGTGTCCCGTTCCAGCAGTTGGAGCAAAGCGGCTAGGGCCTCGTCACGAGTGCGGGCCGGGACGTTGCATACAATCGTTTCCGAGCGGAAAACATCGACAAAACCAGTTTTAAACTTATTAGGCATATCTCTTACGTCTACGCGTCACAAGGGCTGCTGTCAAGGATGGCGCGACTTTGGCTCGTGGGCTGGGTGCAGGACAGGAGAGTTACAAAATCACAAGATTGGGGTTGCAAGAGGTTATTTTGATGTGATATTGTATACATACATATACAGGAGATACATATG
>JAVEUJ010000025.1:0-23324 GCA_034005635.1 Kiritimatiellia bacterium
CCCGGGGATGGTTAGGTTAGCGTTGCAGCTTACAAGGCCGTGCAACCTTAACGCACACCGGGACAAGCCCGGTGGCTGGGCAACACCAGCCCCCCCCACGATCTCGCCCCAGGGGTGAATGAGGTCCAAACAACTACGAAATTCGCAAAATACACGAAAAACAGCCCAAAAAAACAGCCAAAATGGTCAATTCCCGCTCGAAATCATTGGAAATTGACCAATCTTGCCTAAAATCACCCTAAAATCACTTTGATAAACCGTCTTAAATCTTAGGTTTTATGTTGATAGGAAACATATTATTTCCAAGCACCACCTTTGGCCCAACCTGGCCACATGCTCCAGACCAAAAGCCGCCAAGACGCAACATGATAAATGACCCATTAATCCTCCTTTCCACCTTTCCAATGATGGGTTCTAGGCAAATTTAACTGGTTTCATATATTTAATTGGCCTAATCTGCTACTTGTTATGGACCTGCTCATTCAACACGTGCGGCTAGAGGGGGAAACGAGTGATATCCTGATCCAAGAGGGTCATTTCACTCGCATCGCTCCACGAATAGACGCCGAATCGTTGTCCCGGGTGGCTCAAACCTTGGATGCCACCGGGATGGCGATTCTACCCTCTTTTGCCAATGTCCATTGTCACGCGGCCATGGTCCTGTTGCGCGGTCTGGGCGACGATCTGCCGCTGCATGAATGGCTCAACGGCATCATTTGGCCGCTGGAACACCGCCTCACTGGCGATCATATTTACTGGGGCACCCTCTTCGGCTGCCTCGAAATGATTCGTTCCGGCATCACCGCCGTCGCCGACATGTATTGGCAGACCCCCCAGTGCCTGCGCGCCTTCTATGAAAGCGGCATTCGCGTCAATTTCAGCCACCCCAACATCATCCCCCCCGGCTCCGAGGCCCTCACCAGCCTCCAGCGCGATCTCGATACCCATCTCGAACTCGCCCAATCCTATCCCTGCCGTGTCGAACTATCCGTCGGTATTCACGCGCTCTACACCACCAGCCCCGAAATGCGCACCATCTGCCGCGATTTTGCGGCCGAACACGATCTCCTCATCCAAACTCATCTAGCTGAAACCCAGCGCGAAACCGACGAATGTCTCGCCGCCACCGGCAACACCCCCGCCGAACTCTTCGAGGCCGAAGGCCTCCTCAACGACCGCTTCCTCGGGGCCCACGGCATCTGGCTAACCGACTCCGACCGCCACCTCTTGGTTGAACGCGGCGCTGCTATCGCTCATTGCCCGGCGTCCAACATGAAACTGGCCTCGGGCATCTTTAACGATCAGGCGGCACGGGCCAGCGGCCTGCGCTTCGGCCTCGGCACCGATGGCGCCAGCTCCAACAACCGCTATGACATGTTCTCAGAAATGCGCACTGCCGCCCTCCTGGCCAAGGTCAGCACCCGCGACCCCACCGCCTGCTCCGCCGCTGACATCTACCGCACCGCCACCCGCGATGGCTTCCAGTTGCTGCGCCTCGACGCTGGTGAAATCGCCGTCGGCAAACTCGCCGATTGCATCCTCGTCAACCTTGACCATACCGGGCTCGTCCCCGGGCACGACCTGATCTCCGATGTGGTCTATGCCGCCACCCCCGAATGCGTCGATACCACCATCTGCAACGGCCAGGTCCTCATGCGCCACCGCCACATCCCCGGCGAAGATGAAATTCGCCACGCCTTCCGCACCGTCGCCGCCCAACTCCGGTGATGAAATTCAGATCTGGCTGCCCCATCCACCGGGCTTGCCCCGGTGTGCTTAAGGCTGCGCAGCCAACCTAACCATCTCCGGGTCAAGCCCAGGGGATTCCCCCCCGCTCCCCCTTGAACATTGAATATTCCTTGTTGAATATTGAATATTGTCGTCTCCCCTCTCCCCCTCCTCTCTTCACTTATAATTTGGATATTGGATATTGAACATTGGATATTGGATATTGCCTCTCCCCCGCCCCGGCCCCAATGGAAAAGAATTCCGGTTAGATGTCGATGCCCAGCTCGTAGAGTACTGCGGAAACCAAATGGAACGACCCTGCCGCCACCACCACACCATTTTTTGCCTTCGCCCATTTCAGGGCATTTTTCACCGCTTCGGCAACGGAACTTTCCGCGGCCGGGATGTTTACGGATTGGGCGGCAGCCATGAGCTGCTTCATGGGCATGTTGCGCTCGCTGTCCAGCGGTACGAGCAGGCAGGCATCGACTACGGGTTTGAATACGCGGAAGATGCTGACGGCATCCTTATCGGCCAACAGACCACAAATCAAGGCCACCGGCCGGCCATCACGAAATTTCTTAAGGAAGGCCGCCAAGGCCCGGGCAGCATCCGGATTATGAGCGACATCCACCACGAAGACCGGATCGCGTTTCACCACTTGGCAGCGGCCCGGCCAGCGAGTCTTCTCCAATCCGGCGCGGATCGCCTCGGAAGATAGTGCGATTCCCAGCTCCGTGCGCATCCACTCCAGCGTGGCAATGGCAATGGCACAATTATCGATTTGGAAGTCGCCCAGCAACGGCAGATGCAAAGGCTTCCACGCGCCGTCGGCGGTCTCAACGGCCAGCGTTTGACCGTCCATATCCTGTGCCACTCGTCGGATGCTGACGTGCTCCGCCGCGTTAATAATGGGAGCCCCCGCTGCGCGGGCTATTTCTTCAATCACCCGCATCGCGACCGGGGACTGCCGCCCCACCACAACCGGGCGCCCAGGCTTGATGATGCCCGCTTTTTCTCCGGCCACTTTTTCCATGGTCGCGCCCAAAAAAGACGCATGCTCCATGCCGATGTGCGTCAACACCGACAAGAACGGAGTTACTACATTAGTGCTGTCCAGCCGCCCGCCCATGCCGGTTTCGAGGACCGCCACCTGGACGTTCTGTTCCAAAAACCATTTGAAGGCCAAGGCGGTGGTCAGTTCAAAAAATGTCCCTTGGCGGGCTCCGGGCAAACTGGACTGCTGTTCATCAGCGCGCTCGACGTCGTCCAAAAGCCGCAGTAACGCGTCATCTGGAATGGGAGAGCCCCCCACGCGAATGCGTTCGCAAAAACGAATAAGATGAGGACTGGTATACAAAGCCGTGTGCAGACCTGCCCCACGCAGGGCGGCCTCGATCATCGCCGCCACCGATCCTTTGCCGTTGGTGCCCGCCACATGGATGCAGGGCAAGGTGAGCGGGTCCACCTCCATCGCCTGCATCAGGGCTAACGTTGTTTCCAACCCGAGTTTGACTTCTTTACCGCCGACACGGCCATAGAGATAGGTCAATTTAGCGTCAAGAACGGGAGCAAACTTACTCATGAGAATCCTTGTTGAAATCGAGTTGGACAGCCGGGCGTCGAGCTACACCGGTACGCTAGGCGGCTCAGACGGCGTCAAGGGGCCGCACAGATAATCTAGAAAATCAGCCAGTCGTTCTTTGAGGTCGCCTCGGGCTACAATTTGATCCAGCAACCCATGCTGAAGCAGAAAATCAGGCCGTTGGAATCCCGGCGGCAAATCCTGTTGAATGGTTTCTTTGATGACCCGCGCTCCGGCGAATCCGATCAAGGCACCCGGTTCGGCCAGGATCACATCGCCCAATGTGGCAAAGCTCGCCATGACGCCCGCCGTTGTTGGATGGGTCAGCACGGGGATGTAGGGCAGGCCGGCATCGGCATGGCGCGCCAAGGCCCCACTGGTCTTAGCCATCTGCATCAGGCTCAGCATGCCTTCGTACATCCGCGCCCCCCCCGAGGCACAAACCACAACAACGGGCAGCCGATCGGCCGTACCGCGCTCAATCAATCGGGTGATCTTCTCGCCCACCACCGAGCCCATGCTGGCGCCTAGAAATTCAAAATCCATCACCCCCAGCGCAATGGCGCGCCCGTTCAACCGGGCCCGGCCACACGTCACGGCATCCACTTCGCCGGTTTTACGGCGATTAGCCTCGAGCTTTTCCTGATAGGAGGCCTCGCCGACAAAGCCAATGAAGTCGATGCTGTACAAATCCTTGTCCCATTCCACAAAGGAACCGGGATCGGCCAGCATGGCCAACCGTTCGGTTCGACCCATGGGGAAATGATGACCGCACAAGGGACAGACCCGCAGGGCTTTCTCCTGCTCCTCGCGAAAGATCATTTCGTTACAGCCTGGACACTTGAGCCACAAACCATCAGGCATGTCCCGTTTGCGAGCTTTTTTCAGTACCGGCTTGTTCTTACCAAACAGCGTCATCTCTTCACATCCACGTTCATACCCACATGGGCGATTTCCTCAGCCTCGCGCCACGCTCACCACCATTACGGAGGCCGCACCTGCGGCTCGCAAGGCGCGGGCACATTCATTTACCGTCGCGCCAGTGGTCATCACATCGTCCACCAGCACGATTCGTGCATGGCGTACTCGTTGCGGCCATGGCACCGAGAAAACACCCCTCACATTATGAAGCCGCTGGGCTGCTGTCAAACGTGTTTGGGAGACTGTGGGGCGCGTTCGACGCAACACGCCGTCCCGGAAGCGGATGCCGACATGGTCTGCCAACTGGCGCGCCAGTAAATTCGCCTGATTATATCCCCGTTCCCGCTGCCGCCGGGCATACAGGGGCACCGACGTCAGCCAATCCGCTTGCTGGAGACTGGGCGGACAATTCCGCCACAACGCCTCCAGCCACTCCACCAGCGTGTCGAGGACCCAAATTCCTGAATTATATTTGAGCTGCCGCAGCAGGTTTTGGGCCGCACCATCATAACGGACAGCAGATCGGGCCCAATCAAAGGCTGGTGTCATTTTTCGACACCAGGCACACTCGAACACATCGGTGATCTGACCCGGCACGGGATCTCCGCAGCGCTCACAGTATGGTACCTGAACCCACCGGACCTGCGTCTGGCAATCCCAGCATAGGCAGCCAGTCTCTTCGGTCATGGGCACACCGCAGCCCTCGCACGAACGAGAATAGAGCATGTCGAGCAACGCCAAACTCATGTCGCCATTCTGCCCCGCCCCCGCCCTATTGTCGAGCCAACCTGTCGGGGTCAGCCCTGTCAGGAATCCCCCGGGCTTGCCCCGGGGATGGTTAGGTTGGCGGCGTAGCTTGGAGGCCTGCTCAACCTTAAGCACACCGGGGCAAGCCCGGTGGATGGGCACCCCTCACCCGCACAAACCCCGGTCACGGTTCGTCCAGCAATACTCGGATGGTGCCGTACCAAGTGCCCGGTACGTTCGTGATGATGGCCATGCCGGCAACGCCCTGTCCCAGGTAGTTCGTGAGGGGAGGACTGGTCAGGTTGGTCGAATAGACCAATTGGTAGTAACGGCTTGTACTGGCCGGGAAAGACATGCGGATCTTGCCGGACGCATTGCTGGCGCTAACGATAAAATATTGTCCAGAGAGCGCCAGCACGCTGTTGGCGCTGTTGGGATCGGTGTCGGCCAGATATTCCTCCCACGTGGTCATGCCGTCGTTGTCGCTATCGGCCGTTTCGAAGAAATTACTATCGGATAGGCTCTGCCCCTGATGGTCGCGCAGCCACAACTGGAAATCCGTGAGGGCTTCGCCAGCAATGACCAGCGTGCCGCTGGCCACGCCCTGGTACAGCGCATCGTTCACGGTGCCGGTCACAGCGTAACTTCCCGCAGTGATCGGAGGGGTCGCGCTACCGTCATAGGTGAACAGCACGGTCAACCCCGCCGGCACCGTAGTGGCCGTCGCGGTGCAGTTCGAGCCGCTGTACTCGTGCACCAGATTGCTCAGGGTAATCACGGCCCAGGCCTTCGATACGATACATACGTTGGTGACATCGGGGGCCGGGTTAAACTCGGTGTTCCCGGCCTGCGAAGCGACAATAGACACCTCGCCCGCGCCAGTGAAGGTGAGGGTATTGCCGCCCGCAATCGCGCCCGGCCCGGAAGCCACAGTGAAGCTCACCGGCAAGCCGCTATCCGCTGTTGCCACCAGGGTGACCAGATTGGTGGTGATCTGCTGGGCCATCATGCTGAAGGCGATGGCCTGGTCGCTCTTGACCACATCCAGCGTGGTCACGGTTGCGCTGGTCCAGGTGCTGGTGCGGGTGGCATCCGTGGCCGCCACGTAGATTTCGTACTCGGTGGAGGGAATCAGATTGCTCACACCGACCGAGGTGACCGGCCCCAAGTTGGTGGGATAGCCCGTTAGCGAAACCGGAGTACCACCGGCCGTCACGCCCCAGTAGGACACCTCGATATTATCCAGATAAAAGCGCTGATTAGAGGCCCCGTTCCCCTTCCAGATCACCCGAGAGCCGTTGGCCCCAACAGTAAAAACCAGCGTGCAGTTGGTTCCGCCCGCAGGGACATCAACCGTCTGCTCCACATAGGCACCTCCGGCATTGGTCAGGCCCACCACAACGGTGGGCGTATCTGTCCCGTAGCGAGTGGCGGCAAACGACACGGTCACGGTGGTTCCCAGGTCCATCGCAGGCGTCATCACCAGGCCCTGTTTACTCGAACCCACGCGCAGCTCATTGGTCGCAGCAAATACATTTTCCAGGGTCCAGCCGGGGAACTGCTGCGAATCCACCGCCGTACCTCCGTTGCCCGTCACGGAATCAAATGCCTCCGTCAACGCCGTCACGTTACCGGGAACCGCCGAGGTGGTCGGTCCGCGGATATCCAGTTGATACCCGGTGGCTTCACCCACGCTGCTCCAGTTTGCAGTAAAGCTGTGCGCGTTGGTGGGGTTGGCCCAGACAGCGGCCGGTGCGGGCAGCGGTGGAATCGCCAGAACAAAAGTGGCCGATATCGTTCCGTTGTTAGTGACATTGGACCAGAGATAGTTATACGACGACAAACCGGCGTAGGCGTTGGTCGGCGTCACGAGGACACCGTTGCGCAGAAGAGTCGAAATGCGATAACCCTCATCAGCCATAATCGTGAAGGTCTGGCTTCCGGTGTTGGTCACGCTCGCCGAAACAGGCGAGATGGACCCACCGGTGCCGGCAGAAGCGGTCAGCGTGTGCGGCGTCACATAGGTGGGATCAAATACAATCCGCGCCCATTCGGGATGATCCACGAAAGGATTGCGGTTCTTCTGATAGTCCGAATAGATGAGGTTGTTGCGCCGGATTTCGTAGTCATTTACTTTATCCAGCTCATTCCAGTCTAGCAGCGTGGCGAGCTTGCCGAATTTCGCACCCGAGGTGGGAATCGCATCGGTCAGCTCCAGATCGCTGGTGAAAGAGCCATCCCCCTTCCCATTGTAGCGCACCGCCATGTAAAACATCGCCCGGGCCACGTCGCCCTTGCCCGCGTCGGGCGGCTCGAAGGCCCCGGAATCATAGGAATAGCTGTCCGCCGAGCCCGACACCGTGTCGAAATCCTTGTTGCCGCGAGTGCTGTTGGCCGTCACGTCCGTCGGATGCAAATGATGCACGTCCGTGTAGGCTGGCAAAGCACCATTGATTCCGTGCGATTGTGCCCAGACGTGCTCGCGGTTCCATTGGCCGCTCCCACCGCCGAAGTTGCTCTTCGCTCGACCGTATTGCAGGTACAGCAGTTGCACCATAGAACTGTTGGTCGGGCATTCGTCGATATCCTTCAGGATATTTTCGGCGGCAGTGTAGGAAAAGCTCGTGTGCCCGGCAATGATGTCGTGCAGAGCGCTCTTTAGGTCGTCGCCGGTTTTCAGTACGCCGTTGCTATAACACATCGCGTAGTAATCCTTCCAGGGATCGTCGCTGGCTACGGTGATGTCCAGCGTCTGGAAGGTACTACCTTCAGTGTCGCTGGCATAAAAATCCACCGCATAGGTCTGCCCAACCTGATTGGATGACGGCGAAAAGGTGAACCAGTTGCTGATGGTGCCCGTGCCGGTCACAGTTGTAAAACTGGCGTTGGCCGGCAGATTGCTGGCGGACAGCGTGATCGCATCGCCATCCGCCTCCCGCGCCACTACCCAAAGGTTCGACGTCTGGCCCACCTCAATGAACAGGGCGCTCAACGGATCGATCGTCGGCAGCACGGGGGCCTTCGACACCGTCACGCTGACCTCCTGCGTCGCCACACCGGCAATGTTGCTGGCCGTGAAGGTAAAGGTCTGGATTCCGTTGGTGTCGGCGGTGGGCGGCGTATAGCTCAGTTCGCCGGTGGCGGTCGTGAACGTGTAGGAACCCAAGGTTGCCGTGACACTCTGCAAGGCCAGCACCGGCACCGGCACGCCCGTTGCGGTCACCGTGAACACCCGCGCAACCCCTGTCGTCGCCCCCAACGGACCCGGGTTCGCACCAAATGCGGGAGCTGTCGCCGCTGCCACATTTACGGTGACGGCCTGCGTCGCGCTGCCTTCGGTGTTGATCGCCGAAAAGTGGAACACCTGCGCGCCGACGTCGTTTGTAGGTGGCAGATAGATGAAATATCCCGTCTCTGGCTCGAACAGATAGCTGTCCGTCGTGGCCGTCGAGTTCGCCAGCGCCAGAACCGGAACCGGAAACCCTGAAGCGGAAATCGTAAATTCTACATCCACCCCCGCAGTCGTTGGGATCGGCCCCGGGTTCAGGCCGAAGAACGGAGCCGTTGGCGTCGGGTTCGCCGTCGTCGCCGACACCACGCTCGACCATTCGCCACCCGCTTGACGCGCCCGGACGTGGTAGGTCGTTTCCATTTCCAAACTCGTCGCGTTGTAGGTCAGCGCCGCCACCATCGCATCGGCCACAAGTGAGCCGCTGCCGTCCGTCTGCACGCCCGCGACGGAGAGAGACTGCAGGCGCAAACCCACGTCCGCCGTTGCCACGTCGCAATGCCACTTGATCCGGACACTGGATTGACCCAGCGCGGCGGATGGCAGGGCGTTGCCTTGACCCGTCACATAGGTCGAACTGGTGGCGCTCGAATTGGTGGCGAAGGGAATCCAGTTCGTTTCCCCATCCAGCGAATAGGAAATCAATAGGAGGTTCGCCGTGGCTCCGCCGAAGGTTGCCACGGCGTACCTGGCGGTGACAGCTACAAAGTCCAGTGTGGAAAACTCAGCGCTCACGACGCCCGGTGCTGTGTCGGATACCAACTTGTGATAAGAGCTCGCGTTGTTCGCGCCATCCACGTAGGCCCAATCGGTGGACAAGCCGGTGTTGGCCGTCGAGGCGAGAGTCGCGGTGCTGCCGCTTCCGCCCGCCGTGAAGTTCGTGTCCGTCGCCACCTGCACCTGATAGTTCGTGGCATCCGTACAGGCCGTCCAGTTGATCGTGAAGGAGTTGGTGTTGATGTCCGTCACGCTCACCGCCGGGATGTGCGTTGGCGCTGCTACCACCGTCACGCTGACCACCTGTGTCGCCACGCCCAGAGAATTGCTGGCGGTAAAGGTGAAGGTCTGGACGGTTCCACCATCGGCCAGCGGCGGTAGATAGTGGAAAGTTCCGCTCGCCGGTTCGAAGGTGTAGTCGTTCGTGTCGGCCGTGGCCGCGTCCAGGGCCAGCGTCGGTGCCGGGGTGCCCATGGCGCTGACGGTAAAGTCCAGCATCACCCCCACTGACGCGCCGTAGGGTCCCGCCCCGCCCGTAAATGAGGGGGCGGTCGGCTCCCCGCCCGTGGTTGTCGCAGCGGTCACGGTTGACCAGGTGCCATCCGTCGCACGGACCCGGACATAATACGTGGTTTCCATGTCCAGCCCCGTGGCGTCCGTGGTCAGCGCCGCAACCGTCGCATCCCGCACGAGCGTCCCGCCCGCCCCGCCCCCGCCGCCCGTCACCGTGTGATTGTGCGGCGTCATGTCCGCCACCCCGGCGCTGGCCGGAATCGTCCACTCCGCGGCGGTCCAGGTCGAGGTCGGCATGGTCACTGCCGCGTTCCGTTCGGCGCGTGTATCGAGGTATTCCCAATCGAACCCCGTACCGTCCTGGCCGATCACCCCATAGGCGTCCACCAGTGTGCCGGAGGAATAGTCACCGCCGGCATACAGGAAATACCCGTCGTCCCCGTTGCCGCTGATGCTGCCGTTATACAAGTCGGCCGTATCGCTGTAAACGGATTCGTAAGCGGCCTGGTTGTAAGCCACCACATAGGTGGCATCCATCGCCAGCGTGCCGGTCAACTGGACCGATCCCCACGTACCGCCGTTGGCCTGCCGACTCAGATGCCAGGTGGCCGTGCTGAAATCGAGCGCCGCGCCCGACGCATTGAACAACTCCACGAAACGCGCATTAGCGTTGTCGCTGGGATCAGCCACTTCGGAAATGAACAGGCCGCCGCCAGACGTTCCCGGCGTGAAGTTCGTATCCGTCGCCACCTGCACCTGGTAGGTCGTGGCATTCGTCACCTCCGTCCAGTGGATCGTGAAGGCGTGGGTGCCGATGTTCGTCACCGTGATCGTCGGCACATAGACGGGCGCCGAAGCCACGGCCACGGTAACCGTCTGCATCGCCGTGCCCTGGGTATTCGTTGCGCTGAAGAGGAAGGATTGCGCGCCGACATCGTTGGTCGGGGGGGTGTAGCTCAACTCGCCCGTGCCCATCGTGAAACGGTAGGAGTCCGCGGTAGCCGTCGTGCCGTCCAACGCCAAATCTGGTAGGGGGTTCCCGCTGGCGGAGACCGTGAACGCCACCGTCACCTCCACCGTGGCACTGATCGGCCCGGGATTCGCGCTGAAGACGGGTGCCGACTCAGGCGCATCGCTGACCACCACGCTAACCACCTGGGTCGCCACGCCCGCGCTGTTGTTGGCGGTGAAGGTAAACGTTTGCGTCCCGACGTCGTTCGTCGGCGGGGTGTAGTCCAGCACGCCCGTCGCCACCGCGAAACTGTAAGAACCGACGGTGGCCGTTGTGCTTTCCAATGCCAGTTCCGGCGTGGGACTGCCCGTTGCGAACACCGTAAACGCCATTGTCACACCCGATGTGGCGCTGTAGTTGATTCCGCTGGTAAAGGAAGGTGGCGTGGAGGAGTTTGAGAGATCGATATTTCCAAGCACCGTGGTGGCCGTCCAAGACCCGGTCTTCGTGGCATCCGTTATGATGGTATTTGTGATCGTGCGGATCTCCACCCGCTGAAGGGTTGCCCCCCCATTGCAGGCCAATGTGAAGGCCCCCGTCGTCGGGTCTGAAAACGAGGCGCAGAGAAGGCTGCCCCCGGACGTCGAATCGAACCCGAGAATCACGTATCGCACACTCAAGTCATAACTCCCGCCGGCGACCAACGTACCCGTCAGGTTGAAAGGCGCAGCCATCGCCGTGGCGGCTGGCAACGCAATCGTATTGTTGTTGGCGCTGTATGCCGTTCCCAGGCGATCTCGGTAAGACGCCCCTGCGGCCGCATTATTCCCCCGTTCGTAAAGGATCCAAAACGCAGTGCCATTCACATAGTCACCCGGAACAGTCGGGTTGCTTGCATAAGAAGTGGAAGCAATAAAAGTGCCAGAGGAGGCATCCCATGGATTGTATTGGTTGCTGCCGTTATAAACTCTGTAGCGAGGTGCGCTAGCGGCTGTATATCCGCTCAGCGTCATGAGCACGGCACTGCGGGAAGTTGCCGAAGCAAGATCGACATGTGTCGGACGCAAGCTCACGCTCGCCGTTCCCGCTGCCAGTGCATTCGCGGCACCAAACAATCCCGCCGCCACGCACCACAGCGTCGGCCCTGACAGCCAATTACGAATAATAAAAGGGGACATGGCCTAGTTGGTTCCGGGAACGGTCAGCCAAATAATCTGCTTCTGTCCAATCGTGGTGGGCACAGTAATGCGCAGATTGTTCCCGGCCAGTTCCGTGGTGCAGAGTCCTTTAATGTTCGACGCGACCCATCCGGATGGCGGAGTTGTGCTCAGTCCTGCAGCCCCATACACGTTATAGTTCATATAATTCGTCGAAATTTCAAAAACCAGACCGGAAGTGGAATGGGTCAGGTTCGTAAGGGTTGGCGGATTTGTGGGCTGGGGCGAAGCGATCCCGTGCCACCCCAGCCGCTCCGGCACCTCCTCTTCTGCCGCGTCTACGGCGGCAAACTCGAACCGCACCCAGTCGTTGGTATCAAAATCCGCCGCAACGCCCGACACCACGTGCGCCGACCGCACAAAACTGCAATTTTCAGCCGTTTTGCCTGTCAGTCCGAAGGCGTCCACGACGTTGGCGAAGTCATAGGCGGCACCCGTGTAGAGCACCACGCTGTCGTCGCCATTGAACACCATGCCATTGGAGGCCACGTTGGCCACGGCATAGTTCGGCGTTTTTGCTGCTCCGTGCGAAACCAGATACGTCGAGCCCGGCGCGACCGTCCCTGTCAGGATGGTGGCGATGGCCGGCGCGGTTCCCGCCTTCCACCCCTCGCGGCCCGCATTTTGCCACAGCCCGAGGCGATAGCCCGCCGCAGCCAAGTTCACCGGCTCGGCGCCCGGATTGAACAGCTCGATCCACTTGTTTTCCCCCGCACCCTCGTAGTACTGCGAAATGATCAGCGTGGGTTCGCCGGGAGCCTTCTCCCGGAACGACACCGCGACCACCGCCGCTTCATCCGGCATCGTGAACGTCGTGCCAGCAATGGCCGCGCCGTTCAGGAGGATGGAATCCGTCGCATACCCCGCGTTCGGCACCGGCAAAATCGTTACGCGCGCGCCGACCGGTGCGTTTGTCGCCGCTTGGCCATTCACTTGCGCGGTTGCAGAGCCGTTGGCGCCAACCTGAAGATCGAGGGGGTAGGCCGGGGCCACTGTAAAATGGATGGTCCCGGCTACGAGCTGTTCATCTGTATTATCCGTGAACCCGTTGGCGGTCGCATAAAAAGCTCCCGTTGCGGTGGTATTGATAAAATAGACATCTCTGTCCCCATCCGGCTTGAATGTTCCGTTGTTGTCACTCTCCCACGGCTCTATTTCCAACCCGGGAAATCCAAACCAGTACCCGCCGCCATTGATGACCGATGCCGTGATGATTTCATTCTCCGCGCCCTGGGCCACGAAAAACTCGTCCGCTCGATCCGTAAACACCACCCGCGGTTCGGCAGGGCCGCCGGCCACCGCCACGTTGTTCAACCCGATATCGTAGGCGTACCGGTCGACATAGGTGAAGCGGACGAAGCGCGTTGAACTCTCCAACTCATACGGACCAAAAGACTGAGTCCCCGCTGACAGAGATTCATCGCTGATGTCCGCCACCAGCGTAGAATTCCAGACACTGCCACCCCCCGATTGTTCAACAATGAAGCTGGCCGGCGCCGTTCCTGCGGCATTCGTGTAGCCCCGCAGGGAAAACAACAACTCGGTTGGTGCCCCATCCAGTTCCAGCGTCAGCGTGCGGCCGGCGGCAGCGAACAGCGCGTAGCCGGCGGCGTTGGAATTGGTCGCATTCCCCGACCAGCCGGGCAGCGACGTCCAGTCCACCGCATTGGTTTGCGAGTGCTGATACGGCAACGGCACCGCCGCTGTCGCCCCCATCACCCCGCAGACCCACAACAACCCAACAGCCACCACTGTTCTCATCCTCAATCCCGCCCTCGCTTGGTTCTGCATGGCCACACGCTTCGTCCAAATTATTAAGAAAATGTTACGCTCAGCGGTGGACAGATACAAGCTTGGAAAACGGCGCCAGTCAGGAATCCCCCGGGCTTGCCCCGGGGATGGTTAGGTTGGTGTCGCAGCTTGGAGGCCTGCGCAACCTTAAGCACACCGGGGCAAGCCCGGTGGATAAGCGCACCACTCACCCTCACCCACAACCGCCGGTCAAGGTTCGTTCAGCAATACTCGGATGGTGCCATACCAAGTCGCGGGCGCATCACTGGTAACCGTCATGGTCGGAGCCACGCCCCAGCCCAGATTGGTCACAACCACCGTCGTTTGATTGGTAACATCGGTGCAATATTCCAACTGGTAATACCGCGCCGGGCTCGCCGGGAAGCGGAACTCGATCTGGCCCGAGTCTTCACCTACCTCCGACGCAATAAAGTAGTCGCCCTCCAGCTTCAGCACACTGTTGGAGGACGTGGGATCGGTGTCGGCCAGATATTCATCGTAGTTGCTCACCCCATCGCCATCCGCGTCTTCATCCGGAGCGAATTCTGGAGCGGCAGGGTCTGCCTGCCGGTCCTCGACCCACTGGGTAAACTCATTGGTGGCCGCCGCCGAATACACCTTCACACTCATCTGTACCGGCGCGCTTGTGCCATCCTTGTCGGTGGCCGTAAAGTTGAACAGATTTGTGCCGAGCTGCTCCACCTCCGGGTAGAAGACGAAATAGCCGTCGTTCATATCGAAATCCCACTGGTTCGCATCCACCACACTGGTGCAACCGTATGACAGGATGGGATCGCCCTCGGTCGTGCTTGCTGACACCGTGTAGTCGAACTCCGCACTCACATAGGTGGTCTGGGCGGGAATCGTGACCATCACCGGCGGCGTGCCGGCGCCCAGCGTCGTTACGCTGCCTGTCGTTGAATTACCGCTGGTTCCGCCAGCACTGACGGCGCGCACCCGGAAGTGATACATGGTTTCCGCCGTCAGCCCCGTCACGCTCTGACTCGTAGTCGCCACGGCCCGATTCGAATAGCCAGGCACATAGCTGGGTGCAGTCCCGCCACCCGTCTGCGCAATCTGAATGTTATCCAGATAAAACCGATTCTTGGACGCATTCTTCGCTTTGAATTGAATCTTGGACTGCGCCGTGCCGCCCGTGATTTCCACCGTTTGCAGGGCCAGCGCGGCAGGCGGAGTGAGATCGCTCCCCACCTGCGTAAAGGTGGTGCCATCCGCTGCGTGCAGGACCTGCACCTTCGTCGAATCCGTCCCGTAAAGCCCCAGATCAAACGTCAGGGTCGCCGCACCGCCATTGGCCGAGAGGTCCACCGTTGGCGTCGTCAGGACGCCCTGGCCGGAAGTAGATCCCAGCTTCGCCGTCCCCGCGTCTTCGAAAACTTTGGAGCCGGTCCAGCCCGTCGTCTGCATGTAGGTGTCCAGCGCGCCGGCACGATCCGTACTGCCGGCTGTCGCGACGAATCCCACGAAGTTTTCCGACAGGTTCGTCAGCGTCGCCCCACCGCCGACCCCGGCAAATGCCGCATTGGTGCTGACATCCAGGCGGTAGCCTGTGGCATCGGCCACCTCACTCCATGCCGCGGTGAAATCTGCTGAATTGGTGGCGCTGGCCCAGATACTCGCCGGGGCCGCAGGCGGTGCCAGGACCACAGAAATAGCCACGACTTCGGTATTGGTGCCATCCTTGTCCGCAGCCCGGAAGGTGACGTTATAGGTGCCCGTCGGCGATGCATTGTTCCACGTAAAGGTGTTGGTGATACCCCCCGCACGAGTAATTGTATTGAACACCGCACCGGCCGGCAGGTTGACCGCCGACAGCGTGATCGAATCGCCATCCACGGGGTCACTGGCCGTTACTGGGAAAACCAGATTGCCGCCCACATTAACTTGCTTAGTGCCAATAGAGGTCAGGATAGGCGGCTGATCCGGATCCGCCCCCCCGCCAGTGATGATCAGCGAATAGGCCTGCGGGCTGGAATACAAACTTCCGTCTCGCATCACCGTCACCGTGTACACCCCCGACTGCGTCGGGGAGGCAATATCCACCCGCTCCACATTATCCACGTTGTTGTCACCGGTGATTGCCGCATTGGTCATCGATGCATCCGACCAAGTTCCAACAAAGGGCATGACGTACGGCATGTACACCGTCGTTCCGTCCGGGGCCGTTACCCGCAGGTCCAGATTGTGTCGCAGGTTCGGAGTCCGGCTATTATCCGCCTGCACAGTACCCGCCGGATCCGTCCAGCAGAGAGTCACCCGGATCGGAGAGGTCCCATCCCAAATGAAAGTATTGGTCTGCCCGGCAACCGCGGCGCTCACGCTGTTGGTGAACAGCTTGGGACTGCTGGCCAGACTGGCCTTGTGCGCCAAAATAACATCAGCAGCCGCTTTCACATTGATCAGTCCCCAGCCAAACTTGTAATCCGGTCCCGCCGTGCCCAGATCGTCCGCCGTATGGATCAAGAGTCCCTTGAGCAGGCTGGCGCGCATCCATTGGCCAGAAAACTCCCGGGCATAGAGTTGCGCCAGCAATGCCGCCGAACCCGCCGTGGAGGGCGTCGCCATGCTGGTGCCGTTCATGTTGACGTAGGAACTGGTGCTGGTGTCGATGGGCGAATATACCGTGTAGCCATTGGCCACCACATCGGGCTTGATGCGCCCGTCATCGCAGGGACCCCAACTGGAAAAATAGGTCATGGTACCGTTCGCGGGAGACCTCACGCCCCCGCTCACCGCATCCTGCACCGCGCCCACCGTCAGAACATTCTTGGCCAGCCCGTTGAACGTGATCGACTGGAACCCACCCTTGACCGTTAGCTCATCCTGTTCATTTCCCGCCGCCCAGCAGGGCAGATAAAAAGGCAGGCTGGCGGTTAGCGAGTCAACACTAACGCATTCGTCTTCATAGCGTCCCATGTCGCTGTTCTTCGCTTCGTAGCCATACGAGTGGTTGGAAATCGGTATGTAGTTCGTGGCGTCTGCCGTGGCGGCACCGGCCGAGGTCATTTCGGAGTAATCACTATTCCAGTCCCATGAGTCGATTTTGACATTGGGCGCCATGCCCTTGGCGTTGGCTGTGAAACCACTGGCCCCGATCGTGCCCGCCACATGAGTTGAATGATCGTCGGTGGCGACGGCATTGCGCTTCACAACCCGGGTGGTTGAAAATTCCTGATGGGTATTAAGGGCGGTTCCGGCATCCCAAACCCCGACTTTGACCCCGGTTCCGTCCAAATTGTATGGTGACGGATACAGCAAATTTGCCCCGCTGGAAATCGCGGCGTTCTTGTTCAACGTGGTGCGATAGAGAGGTTCATCGCCGCGAAAATCATGCAAGATCGCCACGCGATTTCCGGGCCCTTCCTTGCGCACGGGAATGCCCAGTTCTTCCGCCCTGGCCAGCACAGCCGCATAGCGGATTTCTTCGGCCTCATACATTTCCGCCACCACCCGGGCGCGTTCCTGTTCGTTGCTCAGATCCACGCCCTCCAGAATCTCCGCCACGGACCGCCCCCCCCCGCCACGCCTCGCATACGATGGCTTTGGCGTGAGTTCTTCTTCCGTGTTCACATCCTCCACAACAGCCGCTTCGGATTCGTCGCTTGCGCCCGGACCGGTCGCACCAGAGGAATCTCCCTCCGATTCTGCCGCAACAGAGCTGCAGGAGGTCGCCGGATCCCCTGCCGATAGACCGGATGGGTCACGAACGGATTCACCCATTGATGAATCCACGACGTCTTTGTTGGCTGCTGCACCCCCCTGCAATTCATGGGTAGGATCCGAGGCCCCCATCACCATATCCGCCGGCAATGATGATTCGATGCCAGAACCTTCCCCTGCGGAATGACGGGCGGACTTTGTGTGCAAGGAGGGCGGCAGATAAACCGACACGATCAGAATTGCCGCCAATATCCCCCCGCCCATCCACATCATAAATTTTCTATTCATAACCTTATCCTTGCCGTATCTGCTAGTGGGGGAATTGTTCTAATATGATTAAGATTCTACCCCACGACTCCCCACCCCTAGCAACAGTAAAAGCACCCGCCGAGAGAAACGCTCCACCCGGCCGTCTAAAGAAAAAAGCCGAGCCCTTTCGGGCCCGGCTTTGCAGGGGGGGTAACCCTTTACGGACTCACAACGCGATAGAATCGCATCGGATCATCAGGATTCAGATCTTCCAGTTCGATGTCCGAACCGTCGCCCACTTCCGAATCCGCATGGATCCAAACTGGCGGGAACAGATTTTCGGTGTATTGCAACTGATAGGTCACACCAATTCTGGACTGGATTTGCATCGAGATTGGCCCGCCGCCCACGCCCATATGCATCCCATGGATCGGCTCCGGATTCGGCGTGCCGCCACCACCCACGGTCACCACGTTCGTCACGGCCGAGTAGGGGCTGTTGGACGTGGCGTTGTAGGCCTTCACGCGATAGTAGTACGTCACGCCTTCCACGAGACCCGTCACGGTGTGCGTGGTCACGTTACCCACGTCGAGGCTTTCGTAGCCTGCGACGTAGCGGCCTTTGGCTGCCGTCTGTGTAATCTGAATGTTATCCAGATAGAACCGGTTTTTGGACGCAGTCTTGGCCTTGAACTGGATCTTGGATTGCGCTGTGCCGCCTGTGATCGCGATCGTTTGCAGGGTCAGCGCGGCGGGCGGGGTGAGATCGCTCCCCACCTGCGTAAAGCTGGTTCCATCCGCTGCGTGCAGGATCTGCACCTTCGTAGAATCCCCCGACCATATCCCTAGATCAAAGGTCAGCGTAGCCGCACCGCCATTGGCCGAAAGGTCTACCGTCGGCGTCGTCAGAATGCCCAGGCCGGAAGAAGATCCCAACTTTGCTTTCCCATTGTCTTCATAAACCTTCTCCCCGGTCCAACCAGGCGTTTGCATATAGGTGTCCAACATGGTTGCACGATCTACGCCGCTGTTCGTCAAGACGAATTTCGCAAAGTTTTCCGACAGATTCGTCAGCACGCCCCCACCACCGCCACCACCCGTCGAGAAGTCCGCGTTGGTGGCGACATCCAGCCAGTAGCCAGTGGCGCCGGCGGAAGCCAGCCAGTTGGCATCGAACCGAACCGCATGGATACCGCTGGCGGCCTGAATGACCGGCGCGAGCAGCTCGGCACCGGCTTCCACGACCGTCACGTTGGCCGTCGCGCTGGCCGTACCCAGCTCATTCGACGCCATGAACACGAATTGGAATGCCCCCGCCTCGCTGGGCGTAAAGGTCAACGTGCTGCCGGTGAAGCCGTAATCCGCCCCGGCGGCCGTCGAGGACACCAGCGAGAGCGTCGGCACGGGATTGCCCGAGTCATAGGTCGAGACATCCAGCGTGAATTCCACGCCGACCGTCGCTGATTGGGCCGGAATCGCTGCAAAGGAGGGAGCCGTCGGGCCGGATGCCAGTGTCGTGTCCGACACCACCTCGGACCACTCGCCGCCCGCCATGCGCACGCGGGCATAATACAGCGTCTCGGGATCGAGCCCGGTCACCGGATAGGTCAGTGCCGCCACCGTCTCATCCACCAGAATGGCCTTGGGTGTGCCGCGGCTGCCAGCCACACCGACAAAGAAACTGTCCAGATAGACCGTGGTGTTTTTATAGGTGCGCACCTCGAAGTTCAGTGTGTTGGCGCCACTGCGGGGTACCACGCGGTAGGTCACCTTCGTCCAGTCGGACACCGATTGCAGATAGTTGGTCGGCTGCAAATTATCGCCCGAAATCTGGCTGCCGGTTGACCAAGACGACCAGATGCGGATGTTGCCTGAGGCCGGCTTCTTGTACCAGAAGCTGACTTCGTATTCGGTGACGCCATCGCCAATAATGTCTACGGCTTGCATGATTTTACGGGTACTCAGCCCCGAAATGCACTCTGCCGCATAACTTCCTTCATGCGATTCGCTGGCAACCACGGAGTACCCGGCCTCAAACGTATTCCAGCCCGTGTCATCGCCGGTTTCAAAGCCGCCGTTGACCATCAGGTTGCCACCGCTGTCGGCGGCAAAAACGCTGTCGGTCGCCACCTGCACCTGGTAGCTTGCGGCGCCGGTGCAAGGCGTCCAGTTCACCGTCAACGAATCGCTAGTGACATCGGCGATGCTGGCTACTGGAATATAAACGGGGGCCGACGCCACCGCCACGTTCGCCGTTGCCAGCGCCGTGCCCAACGTGTTCGAGGACATGAACACGAATTCAAAGTTCCCGGCTGCGCTTGGCGTAAAGGAAAGAGTTCCGCCCGCAAAGCCGTAATCGCCGCTGGCCGCCGTGGACGACACCAGCGTCAGCGTCGGGGTCGGATAACCCGAATCATAGGCGGCCACATCCAGCGTGAATTCCACATTGACAATCGCCGACTGTGCCGGAATCGCATCGAACGACGGGGCCGAATCCGTGGCGGTGGTATGGGCTGTGCCATTGGCGGAATACGGCCCATTCAGGTTGCCAACCGCCCGTACGCGGAAGTAGTAGGTTGTATCCATGTCCAGACCCGTCACCTGATAGCTGGTGCCAGCTACGCTCTGGGCATCCACCACCAGCGTGCTCGAGCCCGCATCGCTGGCCTGCACGATCACGTCGTCCAAGGCACAGTTTTTGACCTTGGTGAAGTAAAACCCGATCTGCGTGGTCTGCGGATTCAACGCCACGTTGTAGGTGGCATCGTTCTCGGCAACCGTGACCGTATCTACCAGCGTCCACACGCTGTTCACCAGGCCGGAAATGGCAAACGTGCTGCCGGAGCCGCCGTTGCCATACGCCCAGAACTGGAGGTTGGTTGCGCCCGTTGCAAAAGTCGGCGTCACCGCGCTGTCGCCTGTGCTGTCGAACTTGACCGAGAGGGAGCCGGGCAACAAGGTGCCGACATAGGGCAAACCAGAATAGGTTGCCACACCGGTCATGGTCCAGCCGCTTGGCGCCGCGGTGGCAAAGCCTTCGGAAACCAGGTCCGCGCCGCCGCTGCCCGCCGAGAACGTGTCCGACGTCGCCACGTCCAGCAGGTAGCTGGCTGCGCCCGCAACGGCATTCCAATTGGCCGTGAACCGGTCGTTGCCGATGGCCGTCGTCGCGGCCAGTATCGGCGCCGGCAGAGTCGCCGTCACTGTCAGGCTGGCGGTGGCCGAGCCGCCGTTCGCGTTTGTGCCCTTGAAGTTGAAGGTCGTGGCCCCGTCCGTCGTGGGCGTAAAGGTCAGCACGCCGCCGGCGTAGCTGGCGCCAGCTTGCACCGTGGTCATCGTGACGGTCACGGGCACGTTTGTACCGGCCGTGGAGGCACCCACGGGGTAGGTCAGCGTCTCGCCGACGAGCATGGTTTGCGCGGTCATGTTGCTGAAGACAATCAGGCCGCCCGGGGCCGCGGTGCCGACCCACCCGGCCATCGTGTTCAGCAGCACATTGGTGTTGTGGGCCATCGCCGTGGTGTATTCCAACTCTGAGTTATTGGCCACGTCCCAGGCGTAATCCCAGAATTCATAGAAGTTGGCATAATTGTCGCCATTCAGATCGCAACTGTTGGGGGGATTGTTCGTCCAGCCTTCAATCACCTTGTCGGTGAATACCCCGCCCCCGTTGGGGCCGCCGTCCCATGAGTACTGGTTGTAATCCGCCGCCGTGATCCAGCCAATCTCGCTTGAGCTGACGCGCGAGAGCACGTCGCGTTTGCCGGCGGCGAGTTTCGCCGCGCGCTGCTCGTCCATGATCTGCGAGACAATGCCCGCCAGATCCCAGCCGCGCTTCGAAATCCGATCCGCTCGGGTGCCCGCTTGGGCCGACTTGAACAAGCCGCCCGAATGGCACGCATCCACCATTACGACCACCTTCACGCCCGCGGCAAACTGCGACAGGTCCGCGGCCAGTTCGGTATCCTGGTAATCGCCGTCGTAGGTGCATAAATAGACAGACTTCCCGCTATTCTGTCCGCCGTGGCTGGAGTGGAAGTAGAAAAATTTATCACCCGCCACCGCCGTCGCGGCATAGTTTGCAATGGCTGATCGGATCGCCTCTTTGGTGCCCTGCGCACTCAATTTCTTTTGCGCGCTCAGGGCATTCCATTCCCCGCGCTTGAGGATGTTGGTGAAAACATGGTTGGCATCCGGCTCGCAACCCTCCAGCCAGTTGCTTGAGGGGATATAGCTGGATTTGTATTTGTTCAGCCCGACCACCACGGCATACGCCGCGCCGCCTGCGCCCATCTCGTAGGCCGTGATGCCCACGTCGAGCTGGTTTGTTCCGTCCTTGTCGCCCACGTAAAAACGCACAGTTGTGGACCCGGCCTCCGTCGGCGTCCAACTGAACACGCTGCTGGCGCTGCCCACATTGGTCGCCCCGGCAAAGGTCGCGCCCGTGGGAAGGCCCGTCGCCCAAATCCGGACTTCATCGCCCGCGTCGTTTAGAATCTCCTCCGCGCTGATCGTGAAGCTCAGTTCACTGCCCACCGCCACCGACTTGTCCAGGCCCGCGGGGCTGATTGCAATCGTCGGCGGAAAATCTGCTGCACCGCCGTCGTTGATGCCCGTCAGCGAAATGTCGTCCACATTCCAGAAGTAGCCGGCATACTCTTGGGCCACTTCCGCCTTGAGTTTGACCGAGGTGGTTCCGGCCGGAAGCGCAATCTGGACCGTGGCGATGCCATCGGCAGTGACGCCGCCCGACGCCGGGGCGACCGTCCGTGACACGCCCGCTGTGGTGGCAGCGACACCCGTTGCGGTGTAAGACCACAACGCACCCGTGATGCTGCCCCCCGCCAGGGTGTTGCCGCTCACCACGATGTCGGCCGTGCTGGGGAAGTCCGCGCCATTGAGCCCCAGGGATACGCTCAACGTTTCGGTCGGATACATGCCATAGCCGTCGCCGGGTTCGGTGGTCGTGGCCGACACATGCAGCGTCACTACCACATCCGACCATTCGGAGACGTCCACGGCACCTAATTCTAGTGCCTCGGTGGTATATTCCCCTTCGCCCGGCTGCCAGGAATAGCTGCCTGTGCGGACGCGCGCATTTGCCGGCGTGTCCGCCGTGCCCGTCGTGTTCTTCACCAGCGTGAGATCGATATCCGTGGCGCTCCATGTGTCGCTGGCTGTGCCTTCGAAGCCTTGGAACGCAATTTCCAGCGGACCGCTACCATCGTGGACGGTAATTTGGGCGACCCTCTGAACTGAGCCGTCCTTGTCGCTCGCCTTGAACGTCACATCGTAAGTCCCCAGCGGGCCGGCGTTCGCCCAGGTGAACGTACTGCTGGCCGTGGCCGCATTCGTCGCTCCGGCAAAAACCGCGCCCGCCGGCAAACCCGTCGCCGACAATGAAATTGTATCGCCATCCGCCGGATCGGTGGCGGTCACGGCAAATGACAACGTGTTGCCTTCGATCACCATCTTGTTGCCGATCGCAGCCATCACCGGCGCTTGATTCTCCAACAGCACTTCCGAAATGTCCGTGCCAACCACGCCCTCAAAACTCGGATACCCGCCGTACGCATCCCGATAGCCCTTGAATTTGATCAACTTTTTGAAGTTCCCCGGATTGCTGGACAACCCCCAAGCAGCTCGGCCGCCATCGGATTCCAGTTTCAATTGTAAACAGTTGTCGACATCGGCTTCGCTGTCCGTATCCGCACAACTCACCCCGAGGTCTCCCGTCCACGGTGCGTCGAAATTGTCATAGCGCCCGCCGACAATATAACCCTGCGCCCAATATTTTGTCGTGCTTGTCGACAACGCCAGCGCCTCGGCAATCGTGTACGGATCACTCTCAATGCCCGTACCGGCAAAGACTGACCCACACAGGAACATTCCAACCATTAAAATCCCAGTTAATTTTCTCATGAATTCCGTTTCT
>JAVEUJ010000153.1:0-5446 GCA_034005635.1 Kiritimatiellia bacterium
TGGCCTGTCCGTGGGCAGGTGGCATGGCGAAACTTAATTACGGAATACGCGCGTAGACGCTGTTGTGACGCTAGTGCGGACGCGGGTTCGACTCCCGCCGCCTCCACCAGTTTCGCTCACCCCGCGGCCCCCGGAAACGGGGGCCTTTTTCGTGGGCACAGCCGGTGACTGAAAAGTGGGGAAATAAAGGGTATGTCTGCCTGTATTATCCGTGATGGCTGTTACGGCTGGCACCTTTGTGAAATCCCCCAGGCTTGTCCCGGGGATGGTTAGGTTGGTGCCTCAGCGTGTATAGCTGTGCAGCCTTAAACACACCGGGACAAGCCCGGGGGATGAGCAGCCAAGGGGGGAAATTTGACAACTCCCCACTCACGACACCCCCTTCATGAGTTCTTGAGTTCAGATCCTTCCCTTTTTCCCCCTTAGCATCTTTGCGTCTTTGCGTGAAATGCCTTCCTCCGTCCCCCAATCCTATTTATCCGGAAAAATCCTGTTAATCTTGTCAAGAAATGGCTGTAATAATGTTTCCCTTCAACCCAACAACGGGCGCATCTGCGATTCGGTACAGGAGCGGCTCATCGGGGATCTGCCAGTGGCAGATCCCCGGCGAACCGAGCTTTGAGCCTGACAAATATTCTGGCACTGAATTGCACCCCCCCACAACATCACGCCCTTTGGGGCTTGTTACGTGGATAGGGGGATGGTAAACCAAGGCAGCCCGCGTGGCATGGGAGCGTGCTTGTGGAGTTCTGGTTGGATAGCGAAGTTTCGGGGTTGGCTCACGGCCTGCGTCCGCCGCGCCGTCGCGCCATGGTGGGGATCGCCATGGCGGTGGTGGCGGGGACGGCCGCGGGCATTGCCGCGTCGTTTTCATCGCTCTGGTTTTTTGGGGTCGGCGCCAGCTTGCTGATGCCGATCTTCCTCTGGGTGCGCCAGCGGAGATCGACGCTGCCCCTGATGGTGGCGCTGTTTTGCTTGGTGGCCGCGCATGCCCGGCAGTCTACGACGCCACGGCCCGCGCTATCGCTGGGGGCGATCCTGCCGCGCCCGGTCGAATATGTGCAATTCGTGGCGATGGCGACGGAAGATGCGCTGCCGCGCCCCGCCCGTCCCGGGCAAAGCGCCTCGGCGGTCGTTCATATGCGGGTGGAGGGACTCAATCGCGACGGGAGCTGGCAGCAGGTGGAGGATACCGTTCGGGTGGTCTTGCGCGGAGATCCCACCCACCGGCGTCTTCCGTGTTATGGCGAACGGTGGCGCTTGCGGGGTGTCCTGCGCCCGGCAGTGCCCCGGCGCTCGGGATTGTTTACGTTACCCGAGAACCAGGCAATCGTGGACCCGGATCGCTTCTTTTTCATCGATTCTGGCCGCGGCAACCCAGTGAAGGCCATGTGCCTGGTTTTTCGGCGCCGGGCGCGTGATATTTTATCTCGCGGGCTGGAAGACTTTCCGGAAGAGCGTGGGCTGTTGCAGGCGCTGCTGCTGGGATACCGCGAGGAATTACCCGCCCTTCTTCGGCAGGATTTCGCGGCGACCGGCACGGTCCATATTTTCGCTATTTCTGGGGCGCACGTGGGCATGGTCACGATGCTGCTGCTGTTGCTGCTGCGCTCCCTGCGGATACCCCGCACGCAGTGGTTCCTAGTAGTTTCCCCCTTGCTGATCACCTACACGGTGGCCACCGGCGCTGCGACCAGTGCGGTGCGAGCCTGTGTCATGGCCACCCTGATGCTGGCGGCCCCCATGTTCAAGCGCAAGCCCGATGCCGTGTCAATTTTGGCTGTCGCTGCCGCCGCCATCCTGCTGGCCGCACCAGGGCAGCTCGGCGACCTTGGCTTCCTGCTCTCGTTTACCGCCGTGGCCAGCCTGATCGCCATCCAACCAGTTTTCGATGCGTGGGCTCTGCGAGTATTCCGCCGGGATACCTGGCAGTTGCCTGATGAAGAACAACCCGAAGGTCAGCACCTGCGCGAAGCAGGCCTGACGTTGACTCGTTTTAGTTCGGTGAGCGTTGCGGCGTGGGTGGGAACCTCGCCGCTGACGGCATTTTTCTTCAATTTATTTTCCCCGGTGGCGTTGGTGATGAACCTGTTGGTGATTCCATCCGCTTTTGTGATCCTGCTGGCGGGAGTACTGAGTTTGGTGTCGGCGCCATTGTCTTCAGAGCTGCCAGAAATATTTAATCACGCCGCACGAACCTGGGCCCAAGGGTTGGCTGGTTTGATTCGTTGGGCAGCATCCGTTCCTGGAGGGCATTGGTTTGTCCGTACACCCCCGGCGCTGGGGGTGGGGGTGTGGTATGTCGTGCTGGCCGTGAGCACCATTTTGGCGCGGCGGATCAAGCGTGCCCTGCCGGTGGGGCTGGCCGTGCTGGCGGTACTGGCCGTGGGCTGGGGAATGCACGAGGGCCGTCGTTGCCGGGTATCCGTCTTGGATGTGGGTGAAGGCAACGCCGTGCTGGTGCAGGCCCAAGCGGCCCGTATTCTAATCGATAGCGGGCCGGCCTTTCGTGCCGATAGCACCCTGCGCCAACTCCGCGCCGAAGGGGTTAATCGTGTGGATGTTCTGGTTTTAACCCATGCCGACGCCGCACACATTGGCGGGACATCGTTCCTGTGGCACGCGCTGCCCGTTGGCGAACTATGGGTGCCGACCTGCGTTTGGCCGTCGCCCTTGATGCGTGCTCTGCTGCGCGAGGCTGAAGAGCTGGCGATCCCGATCCGGCGTTTGGTGGTGGGCGATTCGGGCCATTGGCCGGGGAATCTGTTTTGGGAAATCTTATGGCCGCCAGAAAGCCTCAAACTCTCGCGGGCAGATGATGCCGCCTTAGTGATGCGCGTAGCGCGCTGGGGCGTTAGTGTGATACTGCCATCCGACCTCGGAACAGAGCACGAATCAGTACTAATTCGGCAAGGGGCGCCTTTGACGGCATCGATACTTCTGGTGGGTCGCCATGGCGATGCCAGTGCGACGTCCGGACCATGGTTGGACGCCGTGCGTCCCCGGGATGTTGTGGTGAGTTCGGGGCCGCATCTGGATTCGCGCCATCCAGATCAAGATGTAGTGGAGCGGCTTGACTCCCGTGGCATCCGGGTGTGGCGCACCGATGAGCAAGGTCAGATCTATATTGATTTATATACGGGGCCGGCCCGCTGGCCCAATCCGGGATACCGAGTGCATGCCGCGCCCTAATGGCAACTGTTAGCGGACGATGGCGTCGGGTGGCGCGCGCAGAGGCGCCAGTTCTTCGACCGGCAAGGGCGTGCCGAAGGCCACTCGGGCCTGGCTGGCCATGCGGGCGGCCAGGGCATCGCCGGCACCAGACAGACGAATAGCTCGGAAGGACGAAGACTGGTAGGCACGTACGATCGATTGAATGGGATTGCCGGCTAGCGCGGTTTCCAGATACCGCAGCGCGCTGCCGTGGTGTCCGAGGCGCGCCGCCAACAGGGATGCTTCTAAGAAAAGTGGCTGTGTCGGCGGCTGGTTCCGCAGAAATCGTTCCAGCATATCCAAGGCCTGCTGGGGGCGGCCAAGTTGGCTCAAGAGACTGGATTGCAATCGGTAAGCAGCGGTGTCGTTCGGACGCCGGGCCAAGTAGTGTGCCAGATAACGCGAGCCTTCGGCGGGATTTCGTTGCGCAATCGAGCATAGCGCCAAATTGAATAATGTGGGCGCGTAGCCCGGCTCGATTTGCAAGGCAGCTTGGAATTGTACTACGGCGGACCGCATGCGTTTTTGCTGGAGGTAGGCGGCACCAAAGTCATTTTTCATGGCAGCGCTTTCCCCGCTAGTGGCCATGGCCATTCGTAAGAGACCCACGACCAAGTACGGGTGCTCGTTGTCCGGGTGACCGCGGCCTTGAATGATCCACCAGTTGGCCACCTGCGGATCAGAGGTTAATCGTGTCAACTCGCGCCTCGTAGCGTTAGGCGACCAGTCATACGCCCAGCCAGGAGCCGTGGTGTGGATACTGGGATCGGCTACGTCGGAAATCGTCCGTTTGGGATGTGAGGAGCGAGCCTGTTGGGTTTTATGACTCCAGTCGCGTTGGGCGTATTTAACAGCCAGCATCAGCAGTGCCAGCATCAGCAGCAGGCCGATGCTCGTCGCTATAGCGAGGCGAATGGTGTGCTGGCGAACAGACGGTTGCGAGGTAATCAAGGGCGACCGGGTAGTGCGGCGGTGCGACCGCGGGGGGATAGCATTATCCTCGGCAGAAGGCGGCCGATTGTCGTCGTCCGGTTGAGATCCAATCACGGTAGGCATAGCAGCAAGAATAATACGGGCAATGACTTGGCGACGCAAGTGTGGAGTATCGCGGGGCGCATCGCCCGGGCTGTTCCGAAAACGGCGGCGGCCTTACCTAGTCCGAAGGATATCGTGCGCCTTGTCCACCCTGTAGCTGCGCTCGCTGAGCGCGGCCTGTTCGCTCCGGTCTTCTTCCGCCCAGCGCACCCAGCGGGTGCACCTAAAGAAAACCAGTGCGGCCTGCACGGCGGCTGTGGCGTATCGCCGGAAGAATGACGCCGGGATGTCGCTCTTCATTTCGGGGGTTTCCGCGTTCATTCATCTTCATCGGTTCAGACCCGTCGGTGCGGGGCTGTTGCGCAGTCAGGAACCCCGCTCCAGTTTCACGGCTTTGGGTGGGTCCGGCCTCATGGCCGGGACGGTCGCCGCCGTGGTCGCCCAGGCTCTCACCGGTAACGGTTGATTGGGGCAAACGTCGCTTTCAAAATCAGGCATGTTCCGGTCAGGCTGATTATGTTTCAAAATAAAATTTATAGGTCTCATCCGTCGCGGATAACCCGGAATCGCGACATTAGGTCGGCAAAATGATGCGATTTTGCGCCCGACGGCAGATGGGCTGGACGGTTAAAAATGTTAAACTTAACCTTGCACTACCGGATAAAGGCGATAGGATAATAAAAGAGTGTAAAACAAGTGAATACCAAATGACGGAGCAGAAACCCAACCGGATTGATGTTAGCCATGATAGGTAGAAAGGAACAAGTATGTCCAATGTAATGAAAGAATTGAAAGCGGAGATCGGGCGTGTGTCGCGCCGGGAAATCAATAAAGAATTGGCCCCTATTAAACGCGTCAACGCAGCCCAGCGCGGATGGATTGCCGATCTGCGCCGTCAGATTGCCGAGTTGCAAAAACAGGTGTCCCAGTTGACCAAGGCGGTGCCGGCAACGGACCTGCCCGTGGCCACCCTTGCTGGTGCTGCTGAAGCACCCGCTCGTTTTTGGATCAGTGGTAAAGGCGTACGGAACCTGCGCCAGCGTCTGGGACTTACCCAGGCGCAATTTGGCAAGCTCGCGGGAGTCAGCGGTCAGACCATCGTCAATTGGGAAGGCACCAAAGGCAAAATATCGCTTCGCCGCAAGGATACGCCGGGCCGCTTGCAAGAAATTCGCAAGATGAAGAAGCGCGACGTGAA
>JAVEUJ010000154.1:0-5404 GCA_034005635.1 Kiritimatiellia bacterium
TGCTGCGCATCGGCACCCTCGACTCGTTCTTCCTCCAAATTCTGCGCCCGTTCCGACTCGAAGCGGGCATCGCCGCCGAACTGGCCATTTCCTCGCCGTTGGAAAATCCTGAAGACAACCTCATTCTCCAGGGCCTGCTGGAACGAACCGCGCTGGCCCCCGACGAGCAACGCGAACTGATGGAGACCTTCAAACAGGCCACCTTTGGCGAGGAGAAAAAAAGTGTCTATGGCTCCATTGCGCGCCTGATCCAAAATCAATATGAGTTGGCGCGACGCGCACCCGATGTGGCGGCCTGGGGCGATCCCCGACGCATCTGGGCGGACCCGGCTCCCTTGCTCACCCCCCCCGCACTCTTGGATTGGCCGGCAATCATCGCGGTACTCGACGCCCAGGCCGATGCCCTGCAAAAGGCCGGCGAGCGCAAGGCTTGGGAGAAATTCGCCGCCACCCTGCACGAGGTCCGCAACGACGGCGCCTACGACTTCAGCAACGTCTTGAACCGGCGCCTCTATGCGGCGTTCACTGCGCCGGACGGCGACCGGGCCGCCATCCCGTTCGGCCGTGGTGCGATCTCCCTCCTCCCCGAAACGCAAGAAGTGTTGACCGCCGTTTTCGCCTATATCCGCTTCATGATTCTCAACCGGCAGATCATCCGTACGCGCGGCCTGTACCGCTTGCTTGCAGCCTATGGCCGCGAGCACCGCCGCCACATGACCCGCACCGGACAACTCGGTTTCAACGATCTCGCCCAGCTTCTCGCTCCCGGCGATGGCCAGATTCCCCCCTGCCGCCGTGCCCTCATGGATGGCCGCCTCGACGCCCACTTTCGCCACTGGCTCCTCGACGAATTTCAGGACACCTCGCTCATCCAATGGGCGGTCATCGAAAACCTTCTCGATGAAGTCCTTCAAAACCCGGACGCCGACCGCACCCTGTTCTACGTCGGCGACACCAAACAGGCTATTTACGAATGGCGCAGCGGTGACCCACGCCTGTTCCAGCGGATTATCGACAAGTACAACCGGCCGGGGCACACCGCCATCGAAAATGCCAGGCCTCTGGTCCAGTCGTGGCGTTCCAGTCCCTTCGTGCTGGAGGCCGTCAACACTGTCTTTGGAGACCTGCCTGCCATGTCGCTGCCTGACCCCGACGCACTGGCCGACGACTGGGACGAAATCGCCCACCGCTGGGCGGCCGACTGGAAGTCCCACGAAGCGGCCGCCAAAAACAAGGAGTTGGCGGGTCACGCCGCCCTCTACATGTTGCCGCGGCTGACGAAAGACGAAGATGGCCCCACGCCCCTCTCCCGCGCGGTCGATCTCGTCGAGCAACTTCAGCACGACATTCCAGAATTTGCGCGCTATTCCATCGCCTTGCTCACTCGCAGCAATGCCGAAGGCTTGGCGTTGCTGGATGCGCTCGCTGAAAAAAACATTCGTGCTGTCTGGGCCGGCAACTCGCCGCTGCTCGACAACGCCCTGATCCCGGCCATCCTGTCCCTGGCCCAGCTCATCGAGCACCCCGGCGACACCCTCGCCCGCCGCCACATCGAGATGTCGCCGCTTGCAGCCAGTTCCATCTCGCTGACGCCCGCCGCACTTGCCGCCCAAGGACGCCTTATCCGGGAACAGGGCTACGCCGGCTTTGTGGCCCAACTCGCCGCCACCCTCGATCTCACCGATGCCCCGCTGGAACAGACCCGCCTGCGCACCCTGATTGCCATCGCCGCCGAATTCGACCGCCAACCCGACACCACCGCACTCCAGTTTTGCGCCCATGTCCAGGCCCAGCAAATTCCCGCAGAGGACACCGGCTCCAATATCCAGATTCTAACCATGCACAAGGCCAAGGGTCTGGAATACGACATGGTTATTCTGCCCTCACTGGGACGCGATGGCATTTTGTCCCGCGGGAAAGCCCCGCTGCTGGTTCACGAGCAGGACGGCAACGAACCTATCCCCCCGGTGGACTGGATCCTCGCGGCACCCGAACAGGACATCATTTCCACCGAGCCCCCCCTCGCCGACCAATTCGCCGCTGATCGCCGGGGCAAGGCCCTCGAAGAACTCCGCCTGCTATATGTTGCCATGACCCGCGCACGGCGCGCACTGGTGCTCATTAGCACCGCGCCGGCGGAAAAATCCTCCACGCTCCGCCTCGACAATATCCTGCAACAGACCCTCGCCCCCAACGCCCCACCCGATCCCGTCCAGTCGGTCTGGGAGGCAGGTGATCCTGCCTGGTGGCAGCAAATGGCCCGCGCGCCCAAACCGTCTCTGACGCCGGTGGCAACTTTGACCTTGGCCGCCCTGCCCACCGCCCCGGTCGCGCGCCTCCCGGAAGCGCATATTGCCTCGCAGGATCATGTCGGTGGCGAAGCCAAGGCCGGCTGGCCGTTTCGCCCTGAAGGCGCCCAAGCCCGTGATTTTGGTACCCGCGTCCATGACCTCTTTGAGCAGATCGAGTGGCTGGCCCCTGGCGAAACCCCTGCCTTCCCCGATCCCGATTCTACCGCCGCCCAACTGGTCAGCCGCTTCCTTAATATCCCCGCCAACCGCACATTCCTGGAAAAGCCTGCCGGAAACGTCGAACTACTGCGTGAACAGGCTTTCGAAGCGCTCCTGGGTGGCCGCTGGCTGTCTGGTAAAATTGATCGGTTGCATCTCGAGCGCGACCACGCCGGGCAACCCCTGCAGGCACACATCTTTGACTACAAGACCGACCAAGTAGCCGATGCCGAACGCCATCGCTCCCAGATGGAAGACTATCGACAAGCCGTCGCCCGACTCTTCAACTTGCCCCCCGACCACATCGCCGCCACGCTGCTCTTTGTCCGCACCGGCGACACCCTTCACGTCTAGGTTGTGGGTCGTGATCGATCCCCATTCGTAAAATTCGTAGTCGCTCTGCTCCTGCTATTTCACCCGGCGCAGAGCCATCAGGCTCTCGAATATTTGCCGCAATTCCGGCGTGGTCAGGGCCCGATCCGTGGACTCGAAGAACACGGACAAATCGCCAAATCCCTCCTGTTCATACACGCTGGCTTGCAACCCCATTTCCAGGCGATCGATTTCTTTAAGGAATCGCGCTTCGGCCGTCTCGCCCCGTTCGAATTCCTCCCAAACAGCCAGATAATCCGCCCCGTTGGGCAGTTGTGAAAAAACCAGTTCGACCGACTGCTTCTCCAACTCGTGCTTGTCTGTCAGCGACATCTTCCCCGGCACAATGTCCCCCGCATAGATCTCGCCGAAATCATGCAACAGCCCCATCCGGACCAGCTTGCCCTTATCGAGCTGCGGGAAATACGCATCCGCCAGAAACAGCGCCAGCAGAGCCACGCCCAGCGAGTGCTCAGCCACCGTCTCGCAGTGTACCTTCGGAATCCCCGCTCGCAGCCATCCTTGCCGATACAAACTCTTCAGATGGTCGAACTCAAAGAATACCCGAACGATGGGCAGCGCATCCTTCCCGTCCAGTTTTCGTATGGCTTGCGCCCGCTTGGTTTCCATCACATCCTTCCTTCGGGGTCAGCCCTTAAAATATAACTAACAGATGCGTTTAGTTATATTTTAAGGGCTGACCCCGGTCTTAATCTTAAGTCTAATGCCTGTCGCCACTGTTCGGCTTCAGGTGATTTTGCCGTCTTGCTAATCATCAAACTGACGCCAGCACCCGTGCTGACGCCGACCCTGGGTGCGATGTCGCGCTGAGTCAGTCCCCCGTATTTCCGCAAAGCCCAAGCTGTAAATCCTCGTACCACGGCCCCGCCTCTTCGGTCCTTGAATTGCTCCCAACGGGGGCCCACAATTTCCTGAACGGCAGCCTCGACATCCTCGGCGCTCTTCCAAGTGCGAAGATGACGGAACGAAACATCCTCTCGTTTTAAGGATTTAGTCGCTTCCTGTCTCTGCAGTTTTTTAACATTTTCAACAAAGCTGTCTGACCCGATCGCCATACCACGTTTCCGCATCAAACGAATGAATTCCTCATCCGTCTTTGCCAGCCCGGCCTCTATATAGCGTGCATAGGTATTGGCCTGATTGATCTTGTACGACCCCGCAACCTGCGCCAGCACCGGACCTCTGGACAGCCAGCCGCAGGGTTTGGATTTGCCGACATACTCTTGCAAACTGCTCCAAGGATAATTGCGCAACAGGCGCAACCGTTCACTCAGCGGCCGTTCCACAATGCCTTTAGTCTGAACTGGATTAAGATGAATGTAGCGGCTTAGTTTCAGCAGATACTGATTGCCCTCCACCACTTGCGCGCCATACCGCCCCTGCATCAGATGCCCCACCCGCTGGTAACGACGGTTGAAGTAAACAGTGTAACCCGTCAACAGACTGCCCATGAATCGATCCAAATTGCCCAACGGCGTCTCCACTAGCAAATGAAAATGGTTCGGCATCAGACAATACAAATACACCCGCACCTGGTAAGTGGCCGCACTATCCGCCAATCGCTCCAGAAACCGATTCCGATCCCGATCATCGCGAAAAATAGCCTGCCGTTCATTCCCCCGGCTCGTCACATGATAGATGCCGCCCTCGAACAATGCCCTGGGTTTTCTGGCCATGCACATATCAAACCCCACCCCCTCATCAGGGTCAATAGTTAACTTTTAAGGGCTGACCCTAGAGCAATTCACGATAGAGATGCCGTAATATAGCACGAAAGAAACCAGCCCCGAACGTCTTCAGGGGTCACCGCTTCAAAGGCCCGCGTGATGGCGGCGGACAATTCCTGTTTCGTGCGCGCGGCCAAACCGCGCAAAAGGGTTTTGATCTTGCTCCACATCTTCTCGATTGGATTGTAATCGGGACTGTATGGGGGCAGGAACTTCACGGAGGCGCCTATCGCTTCGATCATGGCGATCGCCGCCGCGTCGTAATGCGTGCGGAGGTTGTCCATCACGACCATGTCTCCCGGCGAAAGGGTGGGTGCCAGAATCCGCCGGACATATTCGCGGAAGACCTCCGAATCCGCCGCGCCTGCGATTTCCATGGCGGCGGTCGTTCCATCCAGCCGAACGGATGAAATCATCGTCGTCGTGCCCCAATGGCCGTGAGGGGCCTTGGCAAAAAGCCGTTGGCCCTCCTTGGCCCGGCCCCGCTGGCGCGTCATATTGGTCTTGGCTCCCGATTCGTCAATGAACACTAGGTGCGTCGGGTCCAGCCGGGGCAGCTCTTCAAGCCATTGCTCCCGCCGCAGCCGGACGTCTTCACGGTCTTGTTCGCTGGCGTGGAGCGTTTTTTTTATAGCGGTAGCCCAGTCGATCCAATGCCCGCTTTACCGCCATGACGGAGCCGTCGGCTTTGCTCGCGGCCCGGAGCTCTTCGAGCGTGGCATCCGGACGGTCTTGAACCAGCCGATCCAAGGCTGCCAATCGGCCTTCGCGGAA
>JAVEUJ010000155.1:0-5401 GCA_034005635.1 Kiritimatiellia bacterium
GCGCTATCCAGGCCAGGTCCTGATTGAGTCGCGTAATTCGATTCATGGTAATCTGGCCGTTACGTCCATTGGCTCGCAACTCAATTTCCACAGCAACGGGTTGCTGTTGGGGACGGAGGACGAACCACTGAGCAGCGAGACCCTGGTACATTATTCCATGTTGTGGCATCCGCAGCCCCGGCGCGTCTTGCTGATGGGCAATGGCTTCAATGGGGCACTGGGCGAGATTCTCAAGCACGCCCCGCAACAGGTGGACTACGTCGAATTGGACCCGGTGCTGATTCAATTGGTCCGGTGCCATGCCGCGCCGGTGCGTCGTGCGGCACTGGAGGATTCGCGCGTTCACGTGAATTTTGCTGATGGCCGGTGGTATTTCCATCATGCGCCGGGAGAAGCCGCGGCCGGGGGCTACGATGTGGTGATGGTCAATTTGCCCAGCCCCGGCACCATCCTCCTGAACCGCTACTACACGCAGGAATTCTATCGCGATGTGCGCCGCCGGCTGGCACCGGAGGGGGTGCTGGCGGTTCAACTGGGATTTTCGCCGGACTATCTGGGGCCGGAATTGGAGACCTTGGGCGCCTCCATCTATCGGACATTGCACGCCGAGTTTGCTGCGGTCCGTTTGCTCCCCGACTATGATCTGCTCTATTTGGCGACGGCTGACGAGGCCCCGCCGCCAGCCGCCGCGGAACTCGCGGCCCGTTACCTGGCCCGTGGGCTGGATACCGATTTTGTCTTTCCACCGGCCATCGTGGAGCGTCTGGAAACCGACCGCATCGGCTACGTGCAGGAGGCCTTTGATGCCAACACCATGGCGCAGGTGAACCGGGACGGCCAGCCGATTGCCTGTCACTACAATTTGGTGGTGTGGCTGCGTTCATTCCACCCTTGGGCGGCAGCAGTGGCCGAAAAATTGGGAGGCATCGGCTGGCCCTGGGGGGCGGGGCTGGTGATGCTGGCTGGACTGGGGATGAGTTGGTCCATGCGTGGGCAGAGGGGGAGGCGGGCAGGGGCCTGGGCCAAGGGCAGCGGCAGCTTCACACTGATGGGGTGCGAGTTGGTGCTGCTCATGGCCTATCAGTCGTTGTGTGGCTATCTGCACTATAAGCTGGCGCTGATTCTCGCGGCGCTGATGCTGGGGATGGCGGTGGGAACGGGGTGGGCCTCCCGACGAGTTGCAACGGCTGGGATCGGGACGCTGGGGAGGCTTCATGCAGGGCTGGCCATCTATGCGGTGGGATTAGCATTAGTCCTGCGCTGGATGGGCGCGGCGGCACCCGGGCCATCGCTGGGACTGGACCTCCTATTTCTCCTGCTGGCGGCCGGGGTGGGGGCCCTTGCCGGCTATGAATTCCCGGTGGCCGCCCGCATTCACCTGAGCGGCGATTTGTCTACCTCCCACCAGAGCGGGACTATTTATGTGGTGGATCTGGCTGGCTCTTGCCTCAGTGCGCTGGGGGTTGGCCTGTGGGCACTGCCTATCATCGGGGCGGGGGCCACGCTGCTGCTTCTGGCCGGATTAAATGCCGTCGTCGCGTTTTTGTGCCGTCGCGTTTCCAAATCTTAAATCCGCGCCTGAATCTTTTAAAACGTCACGACCCGATCCGACTCCTTCACCATGTCGTACAGGTCTTTCATGGTCGAGAGGGGACACAATTCCGACCCTTGCGAGTGACGGATTTTAAGGCAGCTTCCGCACGCCAGGATCTCGCCGCCGCCATCGACAAAAGCCTGCATCTGATTGGGGACATTGAAGGGCGGTTGATCTAGCGCCTCACATTCCACACCCTGGGCCAGCAAGAAAACTTTGACCTGATCGCCTTGTTGCAGGGCGAATACGCCCAAGCGAAAAGCATTCCAGACAATTTCAGCATCCGTTGAGTAGATCACGATACCCAGTTTCATAGTGTTGAGTCCTTCTTTGAGCAGGTCTTATTGTTGACAGCGCATGCTGCTGCGCAGCCGGCCGAAACCACAACGGTTTGAAACATAGCAACTCGGCATAGAGGCTGCAACGGGCACCTCCAGTTCAGGACGTGCAACAATGCCGAAATGGAATGGGCAGCAGTGCTGCAAGTCGATGGCCCGCACTTCGCGGAAGCCCGCGGCCTCAATCCAGGCCATGCACTGCTGGAGAGTGGGCCGGATTTCCGATGATGGACCTCGCGGGGTTGGGATATCGCTTCTCCAATGGATGACCGATAGTCTGCCGCTTGAGTGTAAAACGCGACGGGCTTCTCTGATGAGTCTGCCAGGATTCTCGATGTGCAGAAGGTTGTAAATCATCGCATGGCTTTGGCTCCCAGACTCGAGTCCTGTCCCATGGGCCACGAAATCCCGGCACTCCGCAACGATGTTTGTAATTGCCTCCCGCTTGGCCCGCGCTTGGAGCCGTGCGATCAGGTCTGGTTCGATATCAAGGGCGTGCACCGTACCCGATACCTGTCTGGCAGCAGGGAATGTAAATGTCCCGTAGCCGCACCCGAACTCGACCACATCGCCCTGACAGACTTCTGCCTTGAAGGTTTCTCGAATCACGCATTCGGCGTCAAAAAAACTACTCCAATAGGTTTCGGCAGGCATCCCACTTTCACGGCCTTTCATTTCCCAGTGCCTTTCATTTGGACAAACTTGCAGACTGAAATTGGTGCGGCCCACGGCTACCGTTCCACGTCCACCGCCAGTATTCGGCGGATTCTGTAACCGGCTCCAGGCGGCTGCCTCCAAAGCAAACAGATACCTCTCTCGCCGAGCTTGTTCAAATTGGCATGGCTGGGTGGCCGCGTATACAGCGAATCTCGCTATTAATGAGTTTCCCCCCTTTTTGACGTCTTTTTTGACGTTTTTAGGCCAAAATAGTCAAAAAACAGGCCCAAAATCGGGTTTTTGGTTCGCAAAGCCCGTTTTTGTAATTTCCAGGTTCCCTGTGGGCTAGGGCGGTCGATCTGGGAACCATTGCGGCGGCGAAAGATCACCCGGCGCGGAGGCGGCAACCGCCTGCTGTATTTTTGCCTGCGCGTGAATATGCCTTGAGGCAGGAGTGGCCAGCTTCACCACGCCTGCCGTGTGTTTGTAGCGTTTTTCCCACCACGTTATTTTTCAGCGATCTTCTTGCTTGTGGGCGGGAGGCAGGGGCGATAGGATAACTGAACGATTGTTCCATTATGTTCAGCGCCCATCCATCCCGTTCGCCTACTGCGCGCATCCGCCCCGTGGCGCAGAATGTGCCGCCGCAGTTGCTGCGCCTGTATACGTCGCGCATTGCGGCAGGGTTTCCGTCGCCGGCCGATGACCATCTGGAAAGCCCGTTGGACCTGAACGAGCACCTGGTGACGCATCCGGCAGCAACATTCGTGGTGAAGGTGCAAGGCGATTCAATGTTGGGGGCCGGCATCCGCGATGGCGATTTGCTGGTGGTGGATCGCTCGCTCGAAGCCCGCAATGGGTCTGTTGTCGTGGCGGTGATCGATGGCGAACTCACCGTCAAGCGGTTGCGCATGGGGCGCGGTAAAATCCGGCTGGAAGCAGAAAATCCGGCCTATCCGCCGATTGTGCTGCATGAGGGCTCCGACTTAGTGATTTGGGGGGTGGTGGCGCATGCCATTCGGTCTTATTGACTCAGGGAGGATGGGCCATGTTTGCGTTGGTGGATTGTAATAATTTCTATGCCTCCTGCGAACGGGTGTTTCAGCCCGCGCTCAATGGGCGGCCGATTGTCGTACTGTCTAATAATGACGGGTGCGTGATTGCCCGCAGCAACGAAGCCAAGGCGCTGGGCGTCGTGATGGGCGCCCCGTGGTTCAAGGTGGCCCGTCGATTCCAAGCGCTGGGGGTACAGGTGTTTTCTTCCAATTACGCGCTCTATGGCGATCTGTCACGGCGCGTGATGCAGGTCTTGACGCGTTTTAGCCCTGGCCTCGAAGTGTATTCTATCGACGAATGTTTTCTGGACCTGAGCGGTTGGCGCGGGGATCGGACAGCGCTCGGGGCGAAGATGGTCCGCACGGTGCAACAATGGACGGGTCTGCCGGTGTCGGTGGGGATTGCGCCAACCAAGACGCTGGCCAAGGTGGCCAACCGAATGGCCAAGACGGGACGCGGGGCGGGGGGGGCGGTGCTAGATTGGACGCAGTGGTCCACGCCGCGGGAAACACTTGCCGTGCTGCCGGTGGAGGATGTGTGGGGGATATCAACCCGTTGGGGAGCGCGATTGCGCCAGATGGGCATCGCCACCGCTTTGGCGTTGGCGGAGGCCAATCCGGCGCGCCTGCGCGGAGTGTTTGGCGTGGTGGTGGAACGGACGGCACGAGAACTCGCCGGCCAGTCGTGCCTGCCACTGGAATTGGCGCCACCGCCGCGGCGCCAGATCATGGTGTCGCGCAGTTTTGGCCAGCGGCTCACGCGACGCGAAGAACTTGAGGCGGCGGTGACGGCGTTCGCCATGCGCGCCGGCGAGAAGCTGCGGCGTCAGCGATTGCGCACGTGCGTGGTATCGGTCTTCTTGCATACCAGCCCCTTTGATTTGGCCACGTCCCACTACGCCAATGGGGCCACCCTGGTGCTGGAACAGCCCACGCGCGATTCCGGCCGACTGGTGCGGTGCGCGCTGCAGGGATTGGGCCGCATCTTTCGTCCAGGATTGGCCTATCAGCGCGCTGGCGTTCTCCTCCCGGATCTCGCGCCGGAGCAAATCAAGCAAGGGGTGCTCTTTTCCACTGACCCCGGCGATAGTGCGCGCACGGATCGGCTGATGGACTGCCTGGACGCACTGAACCGCTCCCCGGCGCGCCGCGCTGTTTGCTATGCCAGTGAACTTCAAGGCGATGTCTGGCGCATGCGCCAGCGCCACAAATCGGCGGCCAGCCCCAGCAACTGGAACGAGTTGCCGGTGGTTTGCGCTCATTGAGCGACAGGGGCAGCCGGAGCAGTCAGGTTCATGCAAAGACGCTAAGACGCGAAGGGGGGAGCCAGGGAACCAATCAGGAGCGCATGAAACCCAGGAAGACAGTACCAGCCAAATAGCCATTATTTGAAGGGATTTTCAGGATTTGAGAGATATATGAGACAGAGGGGTAGGGTTTGAGAGGAGGTCAGAGCCCCGGTTTCTGGGGCAGTTGTTCGGTACCCTCTCTGAATCGCTGTGAATGCTATTGCGAGCCTGTGGGATTGAGGGAGGGGGGGAGCGAATGAATCTGAATTCAAGAATTCATGACTAGCTGGAGCAGGCAAACTGCGAAATGTGCGAAGGGGAAGGGGGGCAGATGGGCTTGGTCTATTGAATGCGTGTGCGCATGGCGCGAGGGTGCAGGACAGGAGAGTTACAAAATCACAAGATTGGGGTTGCAAGAGGTTATTTTGATGTGATATTGTATACATACATATACAGGAGATACATATG
>JAVEUJ010000156.1:0-5375 GCA_034005635.1 Kiritimatiellia bacterium
ATGCACCAAGAGGACGGGGATGGGGGCGCGAGATGTGACATGGGCGGCGGTGCTGCCGATGAGCCGGTCATAGATCCAGCCATGGCCGTGGGAGCCTAGTGCAAGCAGGTTGCAATCGGCTTCGGCTGCGGTCTCCAGCAGACGCATCGCAGGGGGGCCAACGGCGGTCAAGGATGCGGCGGCGCACTCGTGGGCGCGGGCAAGGCTGTGGGCTTGGAGCACATTTTTCTGCGCCAGAGGCAGGTCGCTCTCGCGTTCGGCCACGGCTAGGATCACCAGGGGAATATTCAAGCCGTTGGCTAGTTCGACGGCTTCGTGCAGGGCGCGGCCAGCAGCGGGCGAGCCATCGATGCCCACCAGTATTTTATTGATGGGGCGGAACTGGCTGGGCGTGACGAGGCACGGGCGGCTAGCGCGGCGGATGAGGCGTTCCATGGTGGAGCCGGTAAACTCGGCACTGCCACTAGAATGTTCGCCCTGACGGCCGAGAATCACCAGTTCCGTGCGCGTCTGAATGGCACCCAAGACCTGGGCGGGGTGTCCGAATTCGAGCGTGGTGACCATGGTAATGCCGGCCGCTTTGCCCCGTTCAGCCGTTTCGCGCAGGAGGGTTTCTCCGCTGGTCCGCAGCGCTTGTTGCAGACCGGTGAGTACACCTGGATTCCAGTTGATCAGGCCGGTTTGGGGGGCAATGAGCGGAAAATCGAGCAGGCGTGAATCCACAATGTGGACGGCCTCCAACTGGGCATTCAAGCGGAGGGCAAGATCGATTGCATATTCACGGGCGACGTCGCCATAGGCTGATCCATCGACGCCAAAGAGGATATTTTTAATCATAGCAGCACCTCGTTTCTTGACGCCCAGAATGATGGAGACTAGGCGTCCATTTGGCAAGGATGGAAGCTGGGCTCTGGCCGGTTAGGCCGCGCGCCACTTACATTTCCCGGTTCCGGCCTGTACCTGTTTTGTAGGGGCGTAGCTTGCTCCGACCGGGCTGTTCTGAAAACGGCAGTGACCTTGGCTCTTGGTCACCGAGGAGGGATCGAGCAAGCTCGACCCCACCATTTCAACTCCTCATTCTGCCCGCATTTTGTCGTGCGCCTCGGGTTAAGTCGCGCCAGGGCATCGCGGATGGCGGCGGGGGTCCAGTGGCGATAGAGGAAATCGAGTCGGGGTATCAGGGGCAGACCGGGTGGGAGCGGGCGGAGGGTTGGTGCCTCCAGCAAGGTATAGAAGCGGCAGTTGCGGTTGACGACGCGGACGGTTTCACCGCTTTTGGAAATCAGGGTTTCCTCAGTGAAATCGCATTGTTTTGGTCCCGGACATTGCCCCAGCCGGGCGGCATGGGGGCAGGATTCGGAGATGAACAGGGGCGGATCGCGGTGGACGGGCCAGACGAGTGCCCTAGGAAAGCGGGCGGCCAGGGTGGAGATGTTATCGAGCGTGTCTTCTGGAGAAACGGTGAAGCGCGAAACGCCTATATCTCCTAACTCATTTATAACAGATGAGTTAAGCGTATAGAGCGGCCAGTCAGCGGAGAGGTTCAGGTCGTCGGCGCGCGGAATAAACTCGATGGCCGAGAGATTGGCGGCCTCCCAGCGGCGATGGCCGGCAGCGAAGAAATGATGGATGTCAGCGGTGAGGCGGTTGCGGTCCCAAGCGCGCGTAATCATGGGCAGGGCGAAGCGGATGGCGATACGCGCAGGCAACCGTGCCAGGACGGCATCGATTTGGGCGGCGGATTCGCGACCCACTTCGATAATGAGCTCGGTGATATGGGGGATCTCGCCAGCGGGGAAAGCCTCGAGCAGGGCAGAGGGCTGGTCGGTTTTCACCAACAACGGGGGCGTTGTTGGTGGTGGGGGCAGAGGGTAGAGGGCAGAGGTTAGGGCAGGAGTGGCGGACGACACGGAGGTCATCCCTCCAGATCCGCTATTCAGTTTTAGAGAGGCGGTGGCGTTGGCGATTTGCTGGTCGCGGGCGGCGCGCAGTTGGTGTTCGAGGGCGGCGGCGAGGCCGCGGCGCAGGGTGTTGAGCTGGGAAACGGGGATAAAGACATCTGCGCCATCGCAGGCCAGCGACTGCAGGACAAAGGGGGTGTCGCCGAGTTTAGCAAAAGCGGTTTGAAGCGCCGCGGGCATGGCACCGAGTTTGCGGGCGGCAGAAAATGGGCCATCAAGCGCGAGGGTGGCGCGGAGCGGAATGCCGTCGGCTTCGGCGGTGGCAACGGCCTCGACGCGGTTGTCGGACAGGGTGAGGCGCAGATCGAGGGGGTAGTGCCGCCGCAGGTCGCGGGGATTGGGCAGATCGAAGCGGTAGCGGCGTTTGGCGGCTTGCGAGGACGCCCAAAAGAGGGCGGTCCCCTTTTCGATGCGAGGCAAGTTGGGCGGCGTACCGACCTGTACTCGACTGCCGGCGGGGACGGTAAAGGCACGTTGCCCATCCGGCAGGAGGATTTCTTCCACGGCAAAACCGAAGGGGCGCGGTTGGCCGGGCACTTCGAATTGCAAGCCATCATGAATTTCGAGGGGGAGTTGGGTGCGGAATTGAATGAAACGGTGGCCGACGTTTTCACCATGTCCAATGGGGGTGCCGCGGTGGCCGGTGGCATTGGGATCGATCACATCGCGATTGGCGTGGGACCGCAGATAGAGGTCGGTCCAGGGGCGCGAAAAAATGGTACGCAGATCGTGGGCGCATTGCTCCTGCTCGCCGGGTTGGAAGGAATGATCGAGCCGTTTGCGGTGGTAGTTGACCGCGGCAGCGACATAGAGCGGAGATTTTTTGCGGCCTTCAATCTTGAGCGAAGCCACGCCCGCCTGGGCGAGATCATGGAGCGCGTCCCCGCCGGCGAGGTCTTTCATGGAAAATAGCAGGCCGGCACTGGCGGTCTGGGAGGGAGGCGCATCCGGAGATTGGCAGCGGAAGGCATCGCGGCAGGGATAGGCGCAGGCGCCGCGATTGCCGGAGCGTCCACGGAGCAGGGCGGAATAGAGGCACAGTCCAGAGTAGGAATAGCACAGGGCACCGTGCAGGAAGGTTTCGACTTCGGCTGGCGCTTGCGCGGCGATGGCGCGAATTTCGGCCAGGGTGAGCTCGCGGGCGAGGGTGACGCGTTGGAAGCCGAGGCGGGCGGCGGCGCGGACGCCTTCGAGGTTGTGCAGCGCCATCTGGGTGGAAGCGTGCAAGCGCAGGGCGGGAAAATGGGTGCGGGCGAGACGGGCGACGCCAAAGTCCTGGACAATGATGGCATCGACGCTGCACTCGGCGCACAGCGCGAGCGAGCGAACGAGCTCGGGCAGTTCTGCGTCGCGGATCAGGGTGTTGAGGGTGACGTAGACCCGGCGCGGGTTGGGCAGGGCATGGGCGTAGGCGACGACTTCTTCGAGATCGGTGGCGGAGAGGTTGACAGCTTCGGCACGGGCAGAGAAGCGGGGCAGGCCGGTATAGATGGCGTCGGCGCCGAAGGCAAAGGCGGCATAGGCGGATGCTTTTTCGCCCGCGGGGGCGAGCAGTTCGGTCGCGGGGCGTGGGGAGGTCATGCGGCGGTGGGGAGACGGTTCATATGATTAAGAATCGGAAGGGTGGAAGGCTGGAATGGTGCAGGGGGGAGGGGGGGGAAACTGGACACTAGAAACTCGGAGGGACGGATGACGGACAAGAAGGGGCAGGGGTTTGCTGGGATTTTCCACGGTGTGGAAGAAAATCTTCCATAGCGTGGAAGATTCGCGAAAAAGTTTTCCATAGCGTGGAAAACCGGCATTTGGAGGGTGGGGGTCATGGATTATCCTGAGCATCCACGTCCAGGGCCTGGCGGGAATCGCGAGCGATCTGGGCAGATGCAGTGGCAGGATCGGGGAAGGCCATGTGGCCGCGCAGGCGGCGGGTAAAGGAAATTTCGACATCGTGATCATAGAGGTCGCGGTCGAAGCCGGGGATATGGATTTCGACGACCGAGCCGAAATGGGCCTGGCCGGCGTCGGCCGGATCGGGGATGAAGGCGGCACCGGGGTGGGCGCCATCCTGAAGGTGGAGGCGGGCGGCATAGATGCCGGGGGCGGGGCGGATAGGGAGAATGGGCCGGACATTGGCGGTGGGAAAGCCGAGGGTGCGGCCGACGGCGCGGCCGCGGATGACTTCGCCGGCGAGCGCAAAGGGGTGGCCCAGCAGGGCGCGGGCCAGCGGCAGGTCGCCGCCGACCACCGCAGCGCGGATGCGAGTGCTGGAGATCGGTGCGCCGCCGTATTCGATATGCGTAACAATTCGGGCCTGTAGACCGGCTGTCTGGGCCAAGGCGGGCAGGGTCGCGGCGTTCCCGGCACGATTTTTGCCGAAGGTAAAATTCTGGCCGACGACGATGTCGGTGAGGGACGGAAATTCCGCCTTCAGCAGGGCCAGGAATTGAGCGGGGCTCATGGCGGCAAGGGCGCGGGTGAAGGGGATGGTATGGATGGTGCTGATGCCGCAGGCCGTGATAAGAGCCTGGTTCTGGGCTTGGGTGGCGAGGAGGGGGGGGGCGTGGTCGGGATTGAGCACGGCGGCAACATGCGGATGGAACGTCAGGCAACCGGCAATGCCATTGCGCTTGCGGGCGGCCGTGACGGCCGCGTGAAAGACGGCCTGGTGGCCGAGATGGACGCCGTCGAATTGCCCGATGGCCAGTGCCAGCGGCGCGGTGACATCAGATGAACTAGAGTGGGAAAAAGGCATGTGGCAAAAACCTTACCACAGCGCGGCTTAGCCGCAATCAAAGAAGAGAAGACCACCACGGATTACACCGATTTCACAGATTGGGAAAAGGAGGACAAAGAGGAAAATGAATCTGAACTCAAGAACTCATGAACAGATTAACCAGCCGGTCTCACGCCAAGACGCGAAGGCGCAAAGGGGCAGGGAGCGGAGGGGGAATTTAGCAGGAAAACAGGAAACAGCAGGAAAGCAGGAAGAAAGCCGGTTTAACCACAGAGGGCCCACCGAGGGACACAGAGGGGGAGAGGAAAAGAGGGAGAGGAGAGGGAGACAATATTAAATATTCAACAAGGAATCTTCAATGTTCAAAGGGAAACGCTGAAAAGTTGGCGCTGCATTTCTTGTTGTATTAGCCGCTGACACAAAATGGCTTATGGCAATGGCATAATGAGAAACGGGTTTAAAAAACACAGTTTGGAGGGATTGTAGTACAGAGGGAGCAGCGAGCAAAGCAGCGCGATTGTCATTTCAGCACATGGGTTCTTCATGCCATGACGAACCGGGCGCGACTATAGTTATTGCAACATCTGTAGTATACATATTGCAATATGTATAGCTTGGATCAACTGTTACGGACGTCCGTTATTGATTTCACCCGGGGGGCGGGGTAGGGTGGGCGGGTTTTC
>JAVEUJ010000157.1:0-5311 GCA_034005635.1 Kiritimatiellia bacterium
GTAAGATCGTAGTCGGCTTTCATTACCGCTGATCGGGCCGACGGCGCATGAGCGACCAGCAATGCCAGCGCCTCGGCCGGCACGCCCTGCGCTAAGCGCACGCGCGCCAGCCATAGCACACCTTCGGCCTGGGTCCGGCGGTCAGGGGCACCATTCACCAATTCTTCGAGGCGGCGACTGGCCAACCCGTTCAGGCCATCTTCGAGGGCTGCGCGACCCGTCGCCAGCAGACGGGCGGCCTCGTCGCGCGTCAAAATTCGCGAGGGCTCGGCTACTGCCGGTGGCGGCAGCGCGCGTCCCGACCCGGCTGTTGCCGCGGTCAGGGCCAAAGCCAACCCGATGATCCACGTCCGCATCATTTTTTCTTCTTCACTGTCCGGCGTTTCCGGGGCGCAGGCACCGCGGCGAGACCCAGGACCTCCCGCAGATAGGCGCCAGTATACGATGCCGGATTGGCCGCCACTTCTTCGGGCGTCCCACAGGCCACCACGTGTCCACCTGCATCGCCGCCTTCGGGACCCAAGTCCACAATATAGTCGGCCGTCTTGATGACGTCGAGATTATGTTCAATGATAATCAATGAATTACCGGCATCGCGCAGACGCAACAGTACCTTCAACAGGCGATCTACATCGGCAAAATGCAAACCGGTCGTAGGCTCATCGAGCAGGTACAGCGTCCGGCCGGTATCGCGTCGTGCCAGCTCCGCGCTGAGTTTCATGCGCTGAGCCTCCCCGCCGGAGAGCGTCGTGGCCGGCTGGCCAACCTTCAGGTAACCCAGGCCTACCTCGCTCATCGTCTTAAATTTACGGGCAATGGTCGGTACCGGGGCAAAAAACTCCAGGGCTTCGTCGATGGTCATGTTCAGCACGTCAGCAATAGTTTTTCCCCGCCAGGTCACTTCCAGAGTCTCCTGGTTGTAGCGCCGCCCATGGCACTGCTCGCACGTCACATAGACATCGGGCAGAAAGTTCATCTCAATCTTCAGAAGGCCGTCGCCCTTGCACGTTTCGCAGCGTCCGCCCTTGACGTTGAAGCTAAAACGACCGGGTTTGTAGCCACGCAGTTTCGAACCCGGCAGTTGCGCAAACAGGTCGCGGATGCCCGTAAAGGCGCCGGTGTAGGTGGCGGGATTTGAGCGTGGAGTTCGCCCTATCGGGGACTGATCGATCACAATCACTTTGTCCAAGTTCTGCAGACCGTTGATCTTGCGATGCTGACCGGGTTTTTCTTTCGATCCATAAAACTTCCGGAACAGTGCCCGGCGCAGAATGTCGTCCACCAGCGTACTCTTGCCGCTACCGCTCACCCCCGTCACGCAGGTGATCCGCCCCAGCGGAATCTTAACAGTAATACTTTTAAGATTGTTTTCGGCCGCATCAATAATTTCGAGCCATGCTTCGCCGGGCTCCTGGCGCTGGATTGGAATATCGATCTTCCTTACGCCATTGAGAAATTGTGCCGTCAGGGAGCGGGTAGATTTCAGTAACTCGCAGACGGGTCCGGCAAACACCACCTCGCCGCCATGGACACCTGCCGCCGGGCCCAGGTCGATCACATAATCGGCTTGGCGAATAGTTTGCTCATCGTGCTCGACCACCACGACCGTATTGCCCAAATCGCGCAGACCTTTCAATGTCCGCAGCAGCTTTTCGTTGTCACGCTGATGCAATCCGATGCTCGGCTCGTCGAGCACATAGAGCACTCCGACCAATCCAGCGCCGACCTGAGTCGCCAGCCGGATACGCTGGGCTTCACCGCCGGAAAGCGTTCCGCTTTCGCGGTCCAGATTCAAATAGCCCAGCCCCACATCGCACAAAAAGCGCAGCCGCTTGCTGATTTCCTTCAAGATCTCCGCCGCGATCTTGTGCTGCTGCTCGGAGAGCGACAGGGTCGCAAAAAATTCCGCCGCATCCCAGGCGGACAGCTTCATCACATCCATGATGCCCTTGCCCGCCACCTGGCAAGCCAGACTTTCTGGCCGCAGACGCTGACCGTTGCAGGTGGTGCATGGCAGGCGGTTCATGAATCCCGACATTTTACTGCGATAATAGTCACTCACCGACTCAGCATAGCGCCGGTTCAAATTCGGGATGACGCCCTCGAAAGGCTTGCTATACTTACGCCAGGCCCCGCGCATCCAAAACCCCAATGCGATGTCCTCCTCGCCCGATCCATGCAAAATGATCTGGCGGATCTTTGGTGGCAGCTCGTCCCAGGGCGTGCCCATGTCAAAATCGTAGTGCTTCGCCAGCGCCCGCAGCAGGCCCTTGCGGTAGATGGCCTCGCGCCGTCCCGCCGGCCGCCATGCGATAATCGCGCCTGAATCCAGAGACTTCGACCCGTCGGGCACCACCAGCTCCTCGTCGAACACCAGCATCTGACCCAGGCCGTCGCAGGTCGGGCATGCCCCGTAAGGGCTGTTAAACGAAAAACTTCGCGCCTGAAGTGCTTCAAAACTGATGCCGCAATCTGCACAGGCATTCTTTTCAGAAAACAACTGAGGCGTCCAATCCTTGCCCCCCTTGTCTTGGAACAGCGCCGTCATTACGCCCTCGCCTTGTTTCAACGCCAATTCCACCGAGTCAGTCAAGCGCCCCCGCACTTTGGCAGTAATCACCAGCCGATCCACCACCACCGCAATTGAATGTTTGCGATTCTTGTCCAACTTGGGCGGGTGCTCCAACTCGTGCATCTCGCCATCGACTTGGACGCGGGTAAAACCCTGGCGGCGCGCCGAGTCAAAGATATCCAGATGCTCGCCCTTGCGCCCCTCCACCAGCGGTGCGAGCAACTGCACCTTGGTGCCGTCGGGCTTCTTCAAAATTTGACTAACAATCTCCTCCGCGCTCTGCCGTGCGATCGGTCGACCGCATTTATGACAGTGCTGCTGGCCAACACTTGCATATAACAGTCGCAGATAGTCGTGAATCTCCGTCGTTGTTGCCACAATCGAACGCGGATTCGATCCCGCCGAGCGCTGTTCAATGGCGATGGCCGGCGACAGCCCCTCGATACGGTCCACATCCGGCTTTTGCAGTTGCTCCAGAAACATCCGCGCATAGGACGAGAGACTTTCAACATACTTGCGCTGGCCCTCGGCATAGAGGGTGTCAAACGCCAGCGACGACTTGCCGCTGCCGCTAAGGCCCGTCACCACGCATAGTGAACCGCGCGGTATCCGCACGGTGATGTTCTTGAGATTGTGCTCGCGAGCACCCTCAACCAGAATAAATGGGTCCGGCATCTGCCTTCCGCCTTCCAAAAAATAAGAAAAGTAGTTTATCACACCTCCGCCCGCCGGCAAAATGGGAAATGTTAAAGAGGTCGATCACGGGAGTAGTGGCTCGTGGGTCTTGGCGGGTCGGATCAGACGGATCAGACGGATCAGCCCCTTTTTTGTCCCCTCCCCACATCGTGGTTGAATCAGGGGGAATCGGCCCGTCAGAGTTCAGGCGGCGGGAGAGCGGCATCACGTTGGCGCTTGAACTCGGCCGCCTTGACCAACACTTCGGCCAGGGAGGCACACTCGAGCTTGCGCTTGATGTTGGCGCGGTGGACATCCACCGTCCGCCCGCTAAGTCCAAATTTTTCTGCAATCTCCCGCGTAGTTATTCCCCCGCCAATGGCATAAAGAATCTCGTTTTCGCGTGCGGTCAGGCTGTCGTATCCCCCCACCTCCTTATCAGCGGGGGGCGGGGGGTGTCCGGCCAGCAACTCGGCTGCGGCCGGGCTCAAATAGCGTTGCCCCGAGCGCACCTGACGCAGGGCGGCCACCAGTGTTTCCTCGGCTTGATCCTTCATGACATAGCCCTCGGCGCCAGCCTGCAGGGCCTTTTCGGCATAGAGGCCTTCATCATGCATCGACAATACTAGGATGCGGCCCTCGAATCCCCGGGCGCGCACCTCCCGAATCCATTCCAGGCCATTGCGGTCGCGCAACGACAAATCGAGAATGACGCATTCCGGCTGGAATTGCTCCACGGCCGCCAACCCCTCGTCATAAGTGCCCGCTTCTGCGCAAACTGTAAAATCGGTTTCGCTGGCCAAGAGCGCAGCCAATCCCTGCCGCACGATGGCGTGATCATCCACCAGTAGCAGGGATGTCTTTTTAGCGGAATGGCTCATGTATCGCGCTCGGGCCGCAGATCGCGGCGCATAAGTTCGAGCACAGCCTCGCGAGGTTTTTGACCGCGATGCAAAATAGCATCCACCTGCTCCATCACGGGCACGGCGACGCCAACGTCTTTTGCCAATGCCAAGGCGGTACTGCACGTCCACAGGCCTTCCGCCACCTGTTCCATTCCCTCTAAAATTTGTTCGAGCGTCTCGCCCCGCCCCAGGCGTTCGCCGACGGTGCGGTTGCGGCTCTGAGGGCTCATGCAGGTGACCATCAGATCACCAATGCCCGAGAGGCCGTAGAAAGTCTGAGGATGAGCACCGAGCGCTACCCCCAAGCGCGTCATCTCGGCCAAGCCACGCGTGATCAGTGCGGCCTTGGCGTTATGGCCAAACGCCAAGCCGTCGCAAACTCCCGCGGCAATGGCAATCACGTTTTTGAAGGCTCCGCCCAGCTCGACGCCCTGAACATCATCGCTGGTATAGGCCCGAAAAGTATCGCCGGTGAAGAGTTCCTGAAAGTGACAGGCCACTGTTTCGTCGGAGCTGGCAATCGTCACCGCGGTCGGCACGCCCCGGGCGGTTTCGGGTGCGATGCTGGGACCGGACAGCGCAGCAGGAGCGGCCACCCCCCAGATAGCGGTGAGCAGCGCGGTCATGCGCTCGTGAGTGGACTCGTCGAATCCCTTGGTGGCGCTCAGAACCGGCGGTTGGCCGGCCGCCTGAAAGGCCTCGGCAAAACGCACCAGCACAGGGCGCATGTAGCGCGATGGCACCACCACCACTACGGCACCGGCGCCGGTGAGCGCCTCGGAAGGGTCCGGCGTCCACTCTACGGCCGCGGGAATCTCCACCCCGGGTAAAAATTTTGGGTTACGCCGGAGGCTGCGGATCTGTGTGAGATAGCCGGCATCCGGGCCCCACACACACGGCCGATGGCCATTGCGCAACAGTGTCAGCGCCAATGCAGTCCCCCACCCTCCGTCGCCTATCACGGCTACTTTCATTCTGTTTTCTCACCGCTGTTGTCCACCACGATCTCGTTCGACAGCTCGGGGGTACCGGCTCCCTTGATATAGGGCGTGGTGAGATAGACATGCTTGATCCACGAATTGAAAAATTCGTTGCGGTTCGCGCGCCACGTGTTAATCGGATTATCTTCGTCGAGGTTCTCGAGCGGGCCAACGTCGGG
>JAVEUJ010000158.1:0-5294 GCA_034005635.1 Kiritimatiellia bacterium
GCTGTTTAGGTTCGGAACATGGTTCTGCAATACCATAAAATGTCTAAGAACCGGAGCCTACGGATTTGTCCGCACAGGCCGGAACCCCTGCCAGGCGGTCTTCTCGCTGGTGGCGTCATCAATGGCAACTATCATTATGTTATAGGGCGCCAGTGTCTGTTCGTCCAAAATGGGAATGCCGGCGCGGGTAAACACGGCGCGGGCATCCGCGGCGTAGGCCGTTTCCATGACCAAGACATAGCGACCTTGGCGCAGGGAAAACTGTTCGGGCTGGGTGCGGGCAAAGCGTGGATTGTAGGGCAGCGGAATGGACGCCGACAGACCATTGCCTGTGCCGGCGTGACGGTGCAGGGTGCGCAAAATACCGCGCTCAGCGACGAGCTGGGCACCGGGAGCGGCGGCCAACATCTGCTGAAGTGTGTCAGGCAGAGAGGCGCAATCCGGCCACGGCTCGCCTGATGACTCCAGCACAAATAATTCATCAAGGTGCGGCGGTGCGGGGTTGTCGGGGCCCGGAATGACGGTCCACGTCAGGGCGGTGCCGTCCATTGGTTCAAAGCGAATATCCATCCAGGGATGGTGGCCGCGAAAATAGAGGCGCGTGCCGCTGAGATAGGATGCCGCAATTCGACGCTGACAATCCTGGACTGTGATCCAGCTTCCATCCGGTTTCTGCACCTGCACGGTGTAGCGGTAGGGGAGACCGGCGCTCGCCGGTGCCGAGATCCGCAACCCGGCGAGCCGGGCGGACTTTTGGAACCGGAGGGTCAGGCTTTGCCCTGCTTGATCAGCGCGTTCGGGCCAGGTGGTGGCCGCGGAGCGATCGAAGAGCGGATGAGTGTCGATCGCACCAGACCAGCCGTCGATCGAGTCCGGCAGGCGCGAGCGCTCCAGGCGACGGTGGACTTCGGGGGTGTCCAGCAAGACGTAGGGCCCGGCTTCATGGACGGTGCCGCGCGGCACATTGGCAGCGGCAAAGCTGCCTTCCACGAAAGGCAAATGCCGTTGACGGGCGAGGATGGCGCAATGGTCGCCAAATTCCCACGCCAGTTGATGGTCGAGAAAACGGTCACTGTAGGCCGATGTAAAGACGGGGTGTGACTGGGAGAGGAATGTTAGGCGGGCGCCATCGTAGCCTTCGGTTTCCGACCCGGCATACAGCACCGCGTTCCACCCGGCATCGCGGGCGGTGGCGATCACCTGCGAGAATTCTGTCAGGGTCTGCTGGGTGGCAGGGGCGCGCACGCGCGCGGTAGTGAGTATGCCTGCGGCATTATAGGCAGCCAGCAGCAGTGCCAGGGCAAATCCGGTTCGGCGGATCCAGGCATTTGGCGCACTGCACCAGAGCGCTACACACCAGCTCAGCAACAGTGCCGTGGGCGCGATGAGATAGCGCGGCACGAAGCCGGACATCGGGTGGGGAAAATAGGTCAGAGAAAACACAGCGAGGGTGGCCAGCACCAGCGGAGTGGTGGAGGGGGAGGTGTTGACCGCTCGGCGGTTGCGCCACGCCAGCACGATGCCGCCCGCAACCAAGCCAGTCAGCAGAAGAGCAGCGAGGCGATGCAAGGCTGCCGGCGGAAATGTCCATAACACGCAATGGGGAAGGTCGTGCCGAAACAATGCGCGGCAACTGCGGGCTACGGCATGGAACGACAGTCCGGCAAAGAGCGGGGGCTCGACATGGGAGGGCTCGGCCAGGAGCTGCGGCAGGAGGGCCAGGCCCATCGCCAGCGGAACGATCAGATAGGCGAGCCACGGCCGCAGCGGACGGGGGTGGCGGCTCCAGGCCCAGAGGCCGGCGAGACCGGCCGCGGCGAGGAAGGGTAGGAGTTGCAGGTTGACCCACAGCCCCAGCCCGGCTACCAGGGCGAGTGCGAGAGCCTGGCGCAAAGAGGGACGGAAGGCCGTGCGATCAAGGAAGGGCAGCGCCAGCAGCAGCAGCAGGGTGCCGAAGAAATAGGTTTCCGGATAGCCTCCGTAAGGAACGGTGGTGTACCACGCGCCCGACCAGCCAGGAATGGCTGGGACCAGAGCGGCTGCCAAAGCGGCCCATGGACCGTGGCGGCGACGAAAAAAATAATAGGTGACGATGATCCAGGCGAGCGCGAAGCCGATGGTCACCAGCGTCATGGTGACGCGGCCGGCGGGCAGCACCAGGAAGACCAGTGCCAGCAGATAGGCCTCGAGTGCGCCGAGGTACGATTGACCGGCGAAGAATAGCGGTCGTTCACCGTCGAGAATATCGAGCGCCATTTGGCCGACAACCGCGGTATCGAGGGTCGGGGCATGGGCTTTCCAGGCAAGCGTGAGCCGCAGGCTGACGGCCACCAGCAGCACGAGCAGCAGCCCAAGGAGCGATAAGCGTGTGGCGCGGGTAGCGGTCATGGCCGGTAGCGGAGGGTGACGTGGCGATTGGTGCCGGGATTCACACCGATGAACGTAATCCCGCGTCCGGCTTCATATGGAAAGAGGGTGGTGCCCGGCGTGGCTTGCCAGCCGGGAGTCCAGTTGTATTTAATAACAACGCGATTCTCAAGCGTGTCTAAATCCAGATCGATGCGGTCGAAAGTGGCCTGAACGCTCCCGCTGCCTTCCAGAAACAGAGAGGGCCACCGCTGAGTCTCAAAAATGGCCACCCGTCCGATGTCATGCACCGGTCGGTAATAGTTGGTCATGCCGCGCAACTTCTCTTTCCAGTAGTCGTGCCACGTGACGATATGCGTGACATTGTGCAGGTCCATGAAGGCGAACAAAACATCGGGGCCGTCATAGCGGAACTCGCGGGGGGGATACTCGTATTCCACCAGTTTTGGTGAAAATCCATAAAAATCGGCAGCCATCATTTCGCGTCCGGTGAACAGCGGCAGGGCGGCGATCTTGGCCCCGCCATAGCCGTGGACGGCTCGCCCGGCAAATAGGACGCGCCCGCCTTCGGGGACATGGGCAGAAAGCCATTCGATGAGTTCCCGGGTCGACTCCGGTTGGGCCTGGAACGGCGCGAGGCCTTTCCCGTTCCAAGCTTTGGCCCCTTGATAGCCCCCAATCAGCAGGAGTGCCATGGCCCAGGCGACACCGGTACGCAGGGCCGCACCGCGGATCGAGCGCCGGGCGGGCGTCACCAAGGCGCGCTCGATCAGGCGGTCCAACCACAGCGATGCCGGTACAATCGCTACCAGGGCGGCCGGAATGATCAGGCGCTCGGTCTGGAGGATTTTCTTAACTTCTTCGCCCCAGCCGGAGATCAGCAGCAGCAGCAACGCCAGTGGGGCAAAGAAGCGCCGGGCGGAATGAGGCAAGATAGCGAAGCCGCCGATGAAGCCGAAGATAAGAATTAACGGATTGGTTCCGCGCAGATTGTGACCCAAGACGCCCCAGCCATTGCGGAAATGTTCCCACGGGGTTTGGCGCGAGGCCACCGCCATGAAGCCACCGATGGTGGAATGGCGCAGCGGGACCAGCGCCAGGGGCAGCAGCAGCAGCAGCAGCAGCAGCGTCGCGCCCAGGACCCATTTCCATTTTCCGGGTAACAACTGACGGGAATGGCCCAGCAGCACCAGCCCGAGCGGGACGGCAACGATGAGCGATCCCGGCCAGGCCAGACAGGTGAACCCCAGCAGCAGCAGCAGCAGCAGGGTGGTCAGACGGGGGCGCGGTTCCAGATAGAGAAAGCGGTAGCCGAGGGCAGCCAGTGGCAGCACCATGGACATGGCAAAGAGTGCCGGCGTGGTGCCATAGTGCAACAGATGCACCCAGTAGCGCTGGGTGGGGGCCAGCGCCAGCAGGGCGGCGATCCAGGCGGCGCGGTGGCTGGCGCCTATCCAGCGCAGTGAGGCCCAGGCCAGCAGCGGCAGCAGCCCCAGAAAAAAAATGGCCACAAAAGGCGTGTAGAGCTGCTCGGCGGGAATCCACTGGAGAAAGGGCAGCAGCCAGAGGCCCACCGACCAGACCCCACTGGCCACGATGGCGGTCACGGGCATGCCGGCATTCCAATACGGATCGTACCCGTCAGGGCGGGGGAACAGGTGCAGGAAGGTCCAGAAGCGATAAACAAATGCGGGACTGTCCACGCGGTAGATCATGCCAAAGCCAGTGGCGGCATACAGGTGGGCCACGGCCAGGCCGGCCAGGTAAACCCAGGCAATGGCCAGCGCTCGTGGAGTGCGTAAGAGCGGCTTGAAGCCCAGGGCCAGCCCCAGCGCTAGGATCAAGCAGCGGGCGGCACTGCGTTGCATTGGACCGGTCGCGGGGTCCAGCGGTACCTTCCACTCCGTGGGGAAAAACCAGTTGTCGGTGATGGCCGACGACATGACATATACGGCCAAGAGGCCAAGCAATAATCCGGCGGCCGGCCAGCGCTCCGGAGCTGGCCCGTCTGCCGGAGACGTGTCCCGCCAGGCGGGTGCCACATAGAGCAGGAAAAAAATGGCACCGAGACCGAGGGCCAACAGCCCCGTCACGACCGGGTCCAGCCAAGCGCCGGGGCCATGACGGGTGGCCAGTGCCAGAACGCCAATGCCCACCATCGCCGCCGCCCAGCGCCAGCAGGTGCCAAGCGTCCACCTGTTTTGGTGATCATCCATGGAGGGCAGTTTGGGAAACTCGGGCTGCTTCAGCAATCCAAATCCGCGCTTACGCCGGACTTGCGGGTCTGCTCCAAAAGCAGCATAGTATTTGGAGAGTGTGATAATTCTATGAATGAGCAACCTGTTATCGACCAGCAGATCCAAAAGAATCTGCATTCACCTGACGCCGCCTCCTGGCGGCAGTATGCCCGCTTGGCGGTGGGCCGCGAGGGGTTGGGCGCATTGCTGCACTACGAACTGGTGACCGGCGCGCTTTCCGGTTGGGCGGGAGCAGCGGGCTTGTGGCTGCGACGCAAGCTCTATCCCGGGTTGCTGGCCTCGTGTGGACGCGGGCTGATTATCGGGCGCAATGTCACGATCCGCGGCGCGGCGCGTATTCACATTGGCCGCAACGTGGCGATTGACGACAACGTGGTGCTGGATGCGCGTGGAGCCGAGGCATCGATCAAGCTGGGCGATGGGGTGCTAATTTCGCGCAACACCATTTTGCGGGCCCGCAACGGGCGCATCGCGATCGGGGAGGGCAGCGACATTGGTGCCAACTGCGTGCTCGCCACCGACAGCCAACTTGAGATTGGCCGCGATGTGCTGCTCGCGGCGTATGTCTACGTCACGGCTGGCGGCAACCACCGCTACGAAGATGTCACGACGCCCATTATTCGCCAGGGATTTTCCAGCAAGGGCGGGGTGCATATAGGCGACGACGTC
>JAVEUJ010000026.1:0-22586 GCA_034005635.1 Kiritimatiellia bacterium
TTCATGAGTTGGCCTTCTTTTGTTTAGTCACATCTTATTCTGCAAGAATAAGATAAGAATGCCAACTCTTTTTTTGGTTAACTTGATGAATTATTCAGGTTAGGGGGATTTACGGACAGGAACTTTCCGGATGAGCCCTAAATTGTCTGTGGCCCGGCGGCGAAGGGACTCACCGCCCTGCCCGTTCCTCCCATCCGTTCGTGTCCATTTGTGGTTGTATTTTCGTCTTTGGTTGCGGCGATGCCGCGCTGCCATCTCTCCTCATAGACCCCCACCCCCTCCGGCCCGACGGAGCGAGCCACCATTTCTTAGGTTTTGTGAAAACGATTTAACGCTTTTTTCGTTTTTTTGCAGATAAGGCTTGCCCTTGGCGCGCCACGTGTTAAATATATCCGCCATATGTCTACGCGTCGTTGCAGAATTGCCGTTGGTTCAGACCATGGCGGCTATGAATTAAAGAATCAACTGGCGGACTGGCTCAAAAGCCAGGGCCACAATGTGACCGACGCCGGGACAAATTCCAAAGAGGCAGTCGACTATCCCGTGTTTGCCGCTGCGGTGGCCCGCGCGGTGGCCTCAGGACGTTGCGACCTCGGTATCGTGGTTGATGGCGCGGGCATTGGGTCGGCGATGGCCGCCAATAAGATCCCTGGTGTTCGCGCCGCCGCCTGCTACTCTGAGGTCTTGGCCAAAAACTCCCGCCAGCACAATGGCGCCAACGTCCTGACCCTGGGGTCCGGGCAAACCAATTTTGAACAGGCGAAGGCCATCGCAGATGTCTTCATCGCCACGGACTGCACCGAAGAGAGGCACCTGCGGCGCGTCCAGATGATCAAGGACCTCGAAAGCGGACGGGCGGGCACCCCTGTCATGACCGCCATTAAGGAGATGAAATTGGAACTCAGCACCCAGGATGTCGCGCGGATCGCCGAACGCGTTAAACAAATTGTAGGCGGGGGCGCAGCCAACCCGACCGGCGGAAAAAATCTCGCCCCGGCTCAATTGGCGCGCATGATTGACCACACCATCCTCAAGCCCGAAGCCACCCAGGCGGATGTCAAGACGTTGTGCGAGGAAGCCCTCAAACACAATTTTTTCAGTTGCTGCGTCAACTCGTCGTGGGTCCCTACTGCGGCTCAGGCGCTTCGCGGCTCCTCGGTCAAAGTCTGCGCCGTCGTTGGCTTCCCTCTGGGTGCCGCACCAGCGCAAATCAAAGCCTTGGAGGCCCGCCGCGCTATCCGCGAAGGGGCCAAAGAAATTGATATGGTGATCAATGTCGGCCTGGTCAAATCTGGCGATTGGGATGCGGTGATGAAGGACATCCGTACCGTCGCGGAATCCGTCAAGGATGGTGGCGCCTTGCTCAAGGTCATCTTAGAGACGTGCCTGCTGACCAAGGATGAGATTGCCAAGGCCTGCGAGGCGTCCATGCGCGCCCGCGCCGACTATGTGAAGACCTCCACGGGCTTCAACAAGGGTGGCGCCACCGCCGAAGATATCGCCCTGATGGCCCGCACCGTCGCGCCCAAACGCCTCGGCGTGAAGGCCTCGGGTGGCGTTCGCACCTATGCCGACGCCATGCTGATGATTCGCAACGGGGCCACTCGCATCGGATCGTCCAACAGTGTGAAAATGATGGAAGAAGCAGCCGCCGCTACCGGTGGTAAATAATCAAGGAGCCCCCATGGCAGAACTAAGAACCTACATATTCATTGACAGCCTGCAACCGCAGTTTGCCTCTTTTCTGGCAACCGTGGCCAAGGGCTACCTGCCCGTCGAGGGGCAGGCCGCGTTGTTCGTGGAAATTTCCCCGGGCATCGCCATTAACCAGGTCACCGACGTGGCTCTGAAGTCCACCAATGTGCGTCCCGGCATGCAGATCGTCGAGCGACTCTACGGTATGCTCGAAATCCACGCGGACTCTCAGGCCGACGTCCGTCAGGCTGGCGCGGCCATCCTCAAGGATCTCGATCTTGAGGAAAGCGAACGCATCAAGCCCAAAGTCTACTCGTCGCAGGTCATTCGCAACATCGATGACCACCAGACGATGCTGATCAACCGCATGCGCCACGGCAACCTGATCACTCGCGGGCAGTCGCTGTATATTATGGAGGTCGCCCCAGCCGCCTACGCCGCACTGGCTGCAAACGAGGCTGAAAAAGCGGCCAACATCAACATTCTCGAGGTCATTACGTTCGGATCCTTCGGCCGCATCTGGCTCGGTGGCGCCGAACGGGACATCGATGTGGCCTTCCGTGCCGCCGAGGCCGCCATCGAAGCGGTCACCGGCCGCGCGGATGGCGCGGGCGCTCGCCAATAACGACGGGCTGATTTTAAAAAAACAACCAACAACAAGAGGTACACAAATGGCAGATGCATTGGGAATGATTGAAACACGCTCCTTTCCCGCAACCGTGGAAGCCGCGGATGCGATGGTCAAGGCCGCTAAGGTCGAATTGGTCACGTACGAAAAGACTGGCGGAGGGTTTACCTGCGTCATCGTTCGTGGTGACGTGGCCGCCGTCAAGGCTGCTTGCGACGCCGGGCAGATTGCTGCTGGTCGCGTTGGCGAAGTGGTAGCGGTCCATGTGATCGCCCGCCCCCACGCCAACGTGGAAGTGGTGCTGCCCCTCGGCCGCGCGCCGGCCAAGGGTAAATAGGAGCCCAGACTATGGCGCAGCCCGTTGCCGGTCCCCGGCAGCGGCTGCGCCCTTCCCCCCCTGACTAGACTAGCCCCGGAGCCACTATGAATCTTGGCAAAGTTATCGGCACTGTTGTGTCCACTCGCAAGGACCCCGCTTTGGATGGGATCCGCTTTCTCCTTGTTCGCCTCGTTGATACCGACGGCAAGGAAACCCCTTCGTTTGTTGTCGCCGCCGATGCCATGGGCGCCGGTCCTGGCGAAATGGTGCTCACCGCGGCCGGTTCGTCTGCCCGTCAGACCACCATGACCCAGAATAAACCGGTCGACAACGTCATCCTGGCCATCGTGGATACCTGGGATATTAACGGCAAGACCAAGTACACCAAATAGATTTCAGTAAACGTCACGGCGTTGAGCCGCGACGCCTGTGGGAGAGTCCATGAAACTAACCGATCAAGACATCGAAGCCATCGCCCGGCGCATTGCCGGCGATCTGAGTGGCTCGCCCGCCCCCGCTTCGGCCTCCGCCGTTGCCCAAACCACATCCGCCGCTCCTGCGGCAATCGATGGCACCCTAGGCGTATTCAAAAACGTTGACGAGGCTGTGACCGCCGCCAAGGCGGCCTTCCCGATCTTCGCGAACCTGCCCCTTTCGAAGCGCGAGCTCGTGATCCAGAATATTCGCGCCGTCATGCGCGAAAATGCCACCGCCCTTGCCAAGGCGGCTTACGACGAAACCGGGTATGGCCGCTTCGAGGATAAAATCCTCAAAAACCAATTGGTCATCGAGAAAACCCCCGGCACCGAAGACCTCGCCCCCATCGCCTGGACAGGCGATCACGGCCTGACCCTAATGGAATCCGCCCCGTGGGGCATTTTGGGCGCCATCACCCCGACCACCAACCCCACCTCCACTATCATTTGCAATGCCATCGGCATGTTGGCCGCCGGCAACGTGGTGGTCTTCAACGTCCACCCCTCTGCCAAACAGTGCTCTATTCAAACCATTGCCTTGATCAATAAGGCCGTCATCGCCGCTGGCGGGCCACCCAACACCGCCGTCTGCGTGGCGGAGCCCACCATTGAATCCGCTGGGGACCTCATGAAGCACCCCGGCATCCGCGTCATCGTCGTCACAGGCGGTGGCGGGGTGGTCAAGGCGGCCATGTCCAGTGGCAAGCGTGCCATCTGTGCCGGTCCCGGTAATCCGCCCGTCGTTGTCGATGAAACAGCCGATATTGATAAAGCCGCCTCGGACATCGTGCTGGGCGCTTCCTTCGACAACAACATGATTTGTGTCGAAGAAAAAGAGACCATTGTGGTCGCCTCGGTCGCCGACAAACTTATCCAGGCCATGACGCGCAACAACGCGGTCCTGATCGAGAAATCCAAGATTCCGGCCATGGAACAGGTCATCTTTTCCAAAATGGCCGGTCCCCGCGGACATGCCACGATCAACCGCAAGTGGATTGGACAGAACGCCGACAAGATTCTGGCGGAAATCGGTATTTCCGCCCCGTCTACCACGCGCCTAGCCATTGTCGAGGTGCCCGAAGACCATCCCCTGCTCTGGACCGAGCAGATGCTGCCCGTGATGCCTATCACCCGGGTACCCAATGTGGACATTGCGATTGATATCGCCTTACAGATGGAAGGCTTCAACTACCATACCGCGCTGATGCACTCGAAGAACATCGACAAGCTTTCCAAGATGGCCCGCCAGTGCAACTGCTCCATCTTCGTCAAGAATGGCCGTTCGCAGGCCGGCCTCGGCTTCGGCGGCGAAGGATTCACCTCCTTCACCATCGCCTCGCCCACGGGTGAAGGCCTCACCACCCCCCGCAGTTTCTCCCGCTGGCGCCGTTGCGCCATGATTGATCACTTCCGGATTGTTTAATGAAACCCCATCCCTCTTTTGCATCCATAGAATTTAATAGCGTGCCGGCCGGTCTCTACGCCGCCGATGCCCTGCTAAAAAAATCGCCGATCGGCATGATCCGCACCGGCACGATCGGATCGGGGCGGTTTCTCATCCTGCTCGCTGGGACCACCGCGTCCGTGGCCGAAGCCCATGAAGAAGCCCTTTTCCACGGTGGCCTGCAAGTGGCCGACGACGCCTTTCTGCCCGACATCCACCCTGCACTCTACAATGCCATCCTCGGCAATACCCGCCAGATGGGCGAAGGTCCGCTCTGGATTCTGGAGACTCCGACTGTTTCCTGCAACATTCAGGCCATCGAGCGTGCCATGAAGGGCGTTAGCGTCACGCTGATCGAATTCCGCGCCGGCGACCCGCGTATGGATGGCCGCGGTCTGGCCATTTTGCAGGGAGATCTCACCGACGTCGAGGCCGCCCAGGAAATTGCACTGGCTTCGCTGGAAACTCGTGGCATCCCCGCGCAGCACCGCGTGCTCACCTCGCCCCACGACGCCCTGCTCGCCCAAATTTCCGTCTCCACTCGTTTCGACCTCGCCCAACCGCTCGCCCTCGAAGGAGAAATTGCGTCCTAACCGACAGGAAGTGCCATGCTGCTAGGAAAAGTCATTGGAACCGTGGTCTCCACGCAGGTCTATGAAGGCCTGCAGGGCGTCCCCATGCTTTGGGTTCAGCCCCTCACCAAGGACGGTGCCGAAAAAGGCTCGCCGGTGGTGTGCGCCGACGGCACTCGCATGGCGGGGCCCGGTGAACTCATCTACTATGAAGGCGGCCGCGAAGCGGCGTTGCTTCTCGATCCGTGGTTTGTCCCCGTGGACCATGCCATTGTCGGCATTGTTGATGGTGTCCAAGCCCCCCACTGGAAAGGGGGGCCCTCATGATTATCGGCAAGGTCATCGGTAATATCTATTCCACCATCCATCATCCCTTTTATGACAGCCGTACACTGCTAATGGTGGAAAAAATCGAACCGGACGGCACCACGGCCCCCGGCTATCTGGTGGCCATCGACCGCGTCGGCGCGGGCCCTGGCGAAACCGTCCTCGTCCTCGACGAGGGAAATGGAGCCCGGCAGGTGCTCGCATCCAAAGATGGGCCGGTTCGAAGTGTCATTGTCGGCATCGTCGATGAAATCAACGTAGAGAACACCCCGTGAAGACGGGGTTTTTTAATCGAGTGCCCGCCTGGCGTGATCGTCAGGCTTTAGGGCCGAAACAGCACGCAACACGCCCCGCGCAGATTCCTACAAATTGGACATTGGATAGTGAATATTGGATAGTGACCTTGAAATTCTCCACCCCCGCCGCGCTTGACGCGGTACAGAAAGAAGGCCTCAGATGAAAGCCATCCTGATCATCCTTGATTCCGTGGGCATTGGTGCCGCACCCGACGCCGCCGAGTATGGCGATGTAGGGGCCTCGACCCTCGCCAACCTCTCTGCAGCCGTCGGGGGGCTAGCCGTACCCACCCTCCAGAAGATGGGCCTGGGCAATATTCCCGAGCTCCTTCATCATCGTCCCGCCCATTCTATTAAGGGTGTCCCACCCGAAAAATCTCCCATTGCCTCGTTCGGCGCCATGCGCGAAATGTCCGATGGCAAAGACACCATTACCGGCCATTGGGAAATTGCCGGACTTGAAGTCGACCCCGGCTTCCATAATTTCCCCCTTGAGAATTCGTTCCCTCCCAGCCTGATTGCCACCTTCGAACAGGAAACCGGCCGCAAGCTCATCGGCAATAAAGCCGCTAGCGGCACCGTCATTATTGACGAACTCGGACCCGAACACATCAAAACCGGCGCGCTCATCTGCTATACCTCAGCCGATAGCGTTTTCCAAATTGCGGCCCACGAAGATATCGTCCCCGTCCCCGAGCTATACCGCTACTGCGAAATAGCCCGGCGGCTATGCGACCCGCTGCGCGTGGGTCGCGTCATCGCCCGCCCCTTCATTGGCCAGCCGGGCGCATTCAAACGCACTGAAAACCGGCGGGATTTCGCATTTCTGCCCGATGAGAAGACCATTCTCGAGCGGTTGGTTGCCAAGGACGTCCCTGTTTATGCCGTGGGCAAAATCGAGGACATTTACTGCCACCGCGGTATTACCGAATCGATCCACACCGGCAACAATCTCGATTCCCAAGCCTTGGTTGAAAAATGGACCCAGGAGAAAGATTCCGGCCTGATCATCGCCAACTTCATCGACTATGACATGCTCTATGGTCACCGCCGCGACCCCAAGGGCTACGCCCACAGCCTTGAACTGACCGACCAGTGGCTGGCCAATTACCTGCCGCTGGTGAAGGAGGGCGATATGCTTATCCTCACCGCCGATCACGGCAACGACCCTACGTTCAAGGGCAGCGACCATACCCGCGAATATGTGCCACTGTTGGTCTATCACCCCGGCTTCCCCATCGAAAATCTCGGCATTCGCCGCGGATTCTATGATATCGCCCAGTCGCTCGCCCGATTCTTTGGCATCCCGGCGATTCCGCGCGGTGCGTCCTTTGTGTAGCAGCGGAGGAATCCCGAAACCCCGGCTCACCCGGAGGGTTCGCCCTACCACCGGATCGAAGGTAGGGCGAGGCGTCCCCGCCGAGCCGGATTGTATCTTTGGATAGTGAATATTGGACATTGAAATCTGAAGGAGTCCCCTATGGTCCCCCAATGGATAATTGAAAAGAAACGCGACGGACAGGTCCTTACCGATGAGGAGATTCGCTTTTTTATTAACGGCTACACCAACGAGACCATCCCCGACTACCAGATGGCGGCCATGGCTATGGCCATTTATCTCAAAGGCATGACCCCTGAGGAGACGGCGGCCCTAACCGACACCATGATGCACTCCGGCGTCATGATCGATACCTCCTCCATCACATTGCCCAAGGTGGACAAACACTCCACCGGTGGCATCGGCGATAAGGTCTCCATCATCCTTGCCCCGCTCGTGGCTTGTGCCGATATCGCCATCCCTATGATCTCCGGCCGCGGCCTCGGCATCACTGGGGGCACCCTCGACAAGCTGGCCGCCATCCCCGGCATGCGTACCGACCTGTCCGAGGCCGAATTGCTCGATACCATTCACAAGTGTGGCTTCGCCATGATCGGCCAAACTGGCGAAATCGCGCCGGCCGACAAGAAGCTCTATGCCTTGCGCGATGTCACCGGCACGGTCGCCTCCATCCCCCTCATCACCGCCTCGATTATGTGCAAGAAGATGGCCGAGGGCATCGATTCACTGGTCCTCGACGTCAAATGGGGCACCGGTGCCTTCATGCGCACCATTGAAGACGCCACCGCTCTCGCTCAGTCCATGGTCCGCGTCGGCAAGGCGATGAACAAAGGCATGGTCGCCCTCCTCACCGATATGAACCAGCCCCTGGGCCGCACCGCCGGCAACGCCCTCGAGATCATCGAGTCCATTGAATGCCTCCAAGGCAAGCGTAACGACGAAGACCTGATGCGCATCACCCTTGAGTTGAGCGCCGAGATGCTCATTCTGGGCAAGAGGGCGTCCGACATTCCCGAAGCCCGCGCCATGTTGATTAAGATTATCGACTCCGGTGCCGCGTTCGCGAAGTTCAAGGAGATGGCGGCTCTTCAAGGGGCCGACGTGTCCTCCCTCGACGACGTCTCCAAACTGCCGCAAGCCTCCATCCTGCGCCCCTACCCTGCCCCCACGTCTGGCTACCTCGCCAAGGTGGATGCTGAGTCCATCGGGCGCGCCGTGCTCATGCTCGGTGGCAACCGCCAGAAGACCGACGATATCATTGACTATGCTGTCGGCACCTCTGGCCTCGCCAAGATTGGTGATAAAGTCGAAGCGGGTCAGCCGCTGGTCGTCGTCCATGCCAACTCCGAGGATAAACTCGCTCAGGCCATGGTCCATATCCAGAAGGCTTTCGAAATCGTTGATAGCCCCGTCACGCCCCCCAAACCCATCGTCGCCCGCATCACGGGCTGATGGCGCATCCTATGGCGTTGCCAGCTTGTTCATCCATGCAGACTGGGGTAGGATTTCAATCCAGAGGTGACCTATGACATCCATGACCCAAAATCTGTTGGATTCCGCTGTTCAGTTGCCGCCCCGCGAACGCGCAGAACTCGTGGAGGGTATTCTGTCCAGCTTGGATTCCACGGCCCGGCAAGCCAACGACAAGGCTTGGGCGCAGGAAGCCGAAGAACGGATCGCAGCATTCGACCGCGGGGAGTTGTCGTCCATTCCCGCCGCCATGGTATTTGAAAAAACGGAGAAGAAATACACCAAGTGAGGGTCGATTTCCTACATGCCGCAGAAATGGAGTTCACGGAATCAATTGTCTATTATAATCAGCAGCATGAAGGTTTGGGCTTGGAGTTTGCCGTGGAAGTCAAACGTGCCATGAGCCGCATGATTCGCTATCCGAATGCTTGGGCTCCGCTTTCCCAAAATACTCGCCGGTGCCTACTCAACCGATTCCCCTATGCCATCCTCTATCAAATCCGTTCGGAGTCCATTTTGATCGTAGCCATCCAGAATTTGCACCAGAACCCTTCCTCTTGGCAGACTAGAGTCGTTGCGCCATGATCCGCTGCCCTCCAGTCGGTGCCTTTGTCGCCCCCGGTCTTCCACACCATGGAAAATAGTTTTCCACGCTATGGAAGATCTTGGCCATTTTTTCCACGCCATGGAACGTTTTGGCGTGATTTTTCCACACTATGGAAATTATGTTTCCACACTATGGAAAACGTCCCCAAAAATACTGAACTCAGGAGTACCCCATGATTGCACGCAAACCCCTTGACGCCTCCCTCGCCGCGGTCAAAAAAGCCTTCCCCACGGCCAAACCCCAACTCGGCATGATCCTTGGCTCCGGCCTCAGCGATATTGCCGACTCGTTTGAACCCCTCGGAGTTTTGTCCTACGAAAAGATTCCCAGCCTGGGCAAGGCGGGTGTCATCGGCCATGCCGGACGCCTCGTCTGGGGCAAGTCTGCTGGCGTTGAGACATTCATTTTCCAGGGACGCCGTCACGTCTATGAAGGCGTTGGCTGGGAAGCCGTCGCCACCCCCCTCTTCCTGCTCAAAAGCCTGGGTGCCAAAGCCGTCTTCTTGACCAATGCCGCCGGTGGCACCAACCCCAAATGGACCCCCGGTGACTTGATGATCATCGACGACCACATCAACATGATGGGCGTCACACCCTTCATGGGTGACCACGACCCGTTCTGGGGACCGCGCTTCCCGGATCAATCGTTCATCTATGACCGCAAACTGCGCGTGGCCCTCTCGCGCGCCGGTAAAAAGACCAAGGTCGCCCTGCGCCACGGCGTTTATTTCGCCGGGACCGGCCCCACCTATGAAACTCCCGCCGAAGTCCGTGCCTGGCGCTCTCTTGGTGCCGATGCCGTCGGCATGAGCACCGTGCCTGAAGCCATGTTAGCCAATGCCGCCGGCCTGCGCGTCGTGGGGCTCTCCTGCATCACCAACATGGCCTCCGGCATCCTCAACCAGGCCCTCACCCATCAGGAAGTCTTCGAAACCTCCCAGAAGGCCATGGCCAACATGAAGAAACTCACCCTCCAATTCTGGAAAGAACTGGCCAAGGAAAAACTGTAACCGGAAGGAGTCTCACGCCAAGTCTGTCGAACAAATTGCCAAAGTCCATTCCAAACAGGTCCTGATCTATCTGAAACTCAAAGGACTTCGTTTGGGATATCTGTTGAACTTTGGCGCTAACCTGATGAAAGACGCCATCGTACGCATCGTAAACGGTCTTCCCGATTCGTAGATGCAAACAGCCATGTTCACGCCAAGCTGCAAAGCCGCCAAGATTCAGCCACTTGATTATCTTTGCGTCTTCGCGTCTTTGCGTGAGATCATAATTTTTAATAAGAAAATCCAATCCTCACCATAAGGAATCCACCATGGCAAAAAAGGTATCCAAGAAAACATCCACCAAGAAGGCTTCGAAGAAGGCCGCCGCTGAGATGCAGTATCATGTGCATTTGAAACCCGGTGATGTGGGCCGCTATGTTCTGTTGCCGGGCGATCCCGGCCGTGTGCCGCTGATTGCGTCGTTCTTCGACAATGCCAAGGAAGTTGCCTACAACCGCGAATACCGCACCTATACCGGTACCGTCGACGGTATCAAGGTCTCCTGCTGCTCCACCGGCATTGGCTGCCCCTCCACCGCCATCGCGGTGGAAGAACTGATCAAATGCGGTGCCGACACCTTCATCCGTATCGGCACCTGCGGCGCTCTCCAGCGCGAGGTCAAACTTGGCGACCTGTGCATCACCACCGGCGCGGTGCGCGAGGAAGGCACCTCCCGCCAGTATGTGCCGCTCTCCTACCCCGCCGTGGCCGACCTCGACGTCACACTGGCGTTGCGCCAAGCCGCCGCTAAACTGAAATTTCCCGCCCATACCGGCATTGGGCATTGCAAGGATGCTTTCTTCATCGAGGACAAGGACATCCCCATCCGCGAGGAGATCGATGCCCTGTGGAATGCGTGGTACCGCTCGAATGTCATCTCGACCTCGATGGAGTCCGGCGCGCTCTTTGTCATTGCGAGCATCCGTCGGGTCCGCGCCGGGGAAATCCTGGCCACCATCGGCCTGACCTATGACGATGCGCCCATCATCGCCAAAGTCGGCGTTGAGGAGGCCATTCGCACCGCCATCGAGGCGATCAAAATCCTCGACGCTCAACCCCGCCGCTAAGAGAAGTGGGCCTCGGCCCCGCTCCAATAGCTTCACACGTGCCAGACGGCTGATCTGACGAATCCGTCGGATCAGTCTGATCTGGCATTTCTCTCTTTGGTGTCTTGCGCGCTTTTCAAAGCGTGTAGCTCTGCCTGTGATTTGGGCCTGTGATTCGGCTGTTCCAGACTAGTATTGTTGCAGGAAACCTGCTATTTCTTAAAGGCATGAAAGCGCGCCCGATACACTCTACCGTCATCGTGAAGACCAAGCCGAAGAAGGAGCTGCCAAAACTCCGGCTGGGGGGGAATGCCGACGTGCACCGCCAGAAGAAGGCCCAGGCGGAAACCGCGCGCAAGTCGGACGCGCGAATTCGTATTCAAATTTACCGCGACCTGCTCACGCTGCTGGATATTGCCGAACGGCTGACGATGGATCTATCGGGACATCAAGATCGCTTCGGCCTCGAATGGCTTGGCCTGGCGCAGAAGATTTTCTCCCACTACAACGCCGATTTGATCGAGATCATATCAGATCTGCAGAACAAGATTATGTCCAAAGAAGGCGCGCAGGGGCTGCCCCAAGGCCTATACCGTCAGTTGCTGGACTTTTCCGGAGAATCCGGTGACTTTCTCAAGGCCACCCGCTCCGTCAGCGAGGCTAATCCTGAAAAACGGGGAACAGATTTTTTGGAAGCCTGCGAACACTTCAAAAAAGCCTGTATCGAGATGCGCCAGCAAATCTGCATCTTCGAGAACGAACGCCCCCCCACTGAAGAAAGCTTTTTTGAATAGCGCCTCCCGCGCATATGGCCTGATCAGGCTAGCCAGCTTGAGTTAGTGTGCGTTAGTACGGGTTCATTAATTTCGTAGCCGCTAGACCGTGTTCTGCCTCAACCCCAGCAGGAAACGAGTTGGGCGAGATCGACCGAAGACTCGATGGTGAGGGTGCCACGGAAGGGCGCGCGCCATCTGCGGCGGTCACGGAGGCGGGCGCGATAGAGCGTGGCAAAGTTGAAGCCAGGTGCCGGCGCACCGGGGCCACCGATGAGTTCGGCACCGCGGCGGACGTTATCGATCATCCAGGCCGGCAGGCGGGCCGCATAGTCGTTACGCGCTATTTCGCCGCGATGACAGGCCAGCGCCGCGCACAAGTGCTCCAGTTGGGGGCGATCTGCTGCCACCATGAGATTGGGCCGCAGAAGGGGGTGCCAGTATTCGGTCTCAACCACGGCCTGCGGACTAGAAGCGGCATCAAGCGCCGCCACTCCCAGCCGGTGCGTGGCACGGTGCGTGGGATGCCCGTCGCGTTCATGCGGGAGAAACACAACGGTGGGTTGAAGAGTGGTTAGTTGCTGGGCCACTTCATCCACGGTCACCATACCGGCGGAGAGCGATGGGAGCAGGCGCAGCCGGAAACCGAGTTGATCACAGGCGGCGCGGAGTTCACGCTTGCGTTCCGCACGCCGTTCGGGTCGACTGCCCAGCGTGACAGGCAGCACCCAGATTTCGAACGCGCATTCTTCGCGCAGCCGCAGCGGGAGCAGGCCCGTGATGGATTCGTCGTCAGGATGCGGTGCCAGCACCAGTACTCGCTTTTTCATCATGACAGTGTCTCGTTGTTGGCCGTTGCCGCCAAGCCAATTCCATCATAGTGCCCGTGGTGAATCCCTGTAAAAGAAGTAAAACGTTTGATATTTCTGCCAGCGTGAAGTAGTATTAACCTGTTTTTCATAATCATGAGACTAATGCTTTACAACATGCGCTACGGCACCGGCACGGGATTTCGATTTCATCTCCCCTTCCCTTTCGGCGGCTTTTTTCGGCGTACCAATAAGAACCTAGACTCGCTGATCGCCTTCTTCCGCGAGCAGAAGGCTGATGTGCTGGGGCTGGTGGAGATTGATTCGGGATCGTACCGGGCCGGTCACCGCAGCCAAGCCGACACCATTGCCCGCAAACTGGGCAAGCGCACGTTCTGCCGTTCCAAGTACACCTATTGGTCGTGGTGGAGCCGTTTGCCGATGATGCGCCAGCAGGCCAACGCTTGTATCTCTGGCCATGCGGTGATCCGCGAGCGGACCCATTTCCTGCGCAAGGGCGTCAAGCGGCTGGTGATGGAGTTGGAGCTGGAAAACGTGGTGATTTTTATCGTCCACCTGGCTCTAAGCCGCCGCTGCCGGGAAGCCCAGTTGGCCGACTTGGCGCGCCTGGCCAAGAATGCACGTAAACCCTTCTTAATTGCCGGCGACTTCAACGCGTTTGCGGGTAAAGTGGAATTGAAGGATTTCATGGATGCCCTGCAGTTGACGAGTGCCAACCGTCTGGATGCCCCGACCTTCCCCAGTAACTCACCGCGCTGGCAGCTCGATTTTATCCTGCATAGCCCGGAAATCCACGTGACCCATTTTGAGGTCGCCTCGGATGTCCGCCTGAGCGACCACCTGCCCCTGATTTGCGACTTCGAAATCATCAAGCCGGCCGCCCTGCCCATCGGGGCGTGAAACACTGACCCTGACGGGGCGGGCATGACAAAAATTAGGGCAGGATGAGGATTTGAAATGGTGGGGTCGAGCTTGCTCGATCTTGGATCTGAGAGGGCTGAAAAAGCGGTCTTCGCAAGCGAAGCCCCTACGGGGGGCGAGAAGCTGATGGTGATACACCCTGCACCGGACACCGCTCCTTAAACCAATTGCCGCCCTGAGGTGGGTTCGCTACAGTGATCTCCCAAAGGAGAGTGCAGTGATGAAAGCTTTAGGAACCATCTTGTTGCTGTTGGGACTGGGTTGGGTCCAACCAGCGACGGCCGGTGAGATTCAGACCGAATGGGCTTACCACTCTGCCGGTAGTGCGGCGCGCTTGACGGAATATATTCCGGGTACCGACGTGACGTTTCTAGCTAATGGGTCGGATGCTATTCCCACATCAGAGACAGTGACGCTGTATGTGCTGACCGAACATAATTTCGCCGGGAAGATGGACGAACAGGTCCAAGTGCGCTGGTGGGATGGCACCCGGGCACACTGGGTCACGGGCTTTTGGGTTAGGCAGGTGGACGTGCAGGCGACGGAGGACGGCTTCCGGGGCCAGCCAGTGGAAGGCACCGCGACTCTCGATTTGTGGCGAATTGATATCCCCTCGACCGTGACTCGCCCCGGTGAAAATTTCTATGCTATCCAATTAAAAGGATATCAGGACGACTACGTCGAAGATCGCTATCTCCTGTGCCGGGCGGGCGGCGATTTCTCGCGCACCAATCGCCTGGGTCAGATATGGTCATCGTCAGAAGAATTTTCACAACAGGACTGGCAGATCCAGATCCTACCCGAGCTTTGATTCCTTTCAATGCGAGGGCATCTGGGCAAAATAGTGCGATTAAATATCCGCGCGCTGCGCGTTTGCATTGTTCCGCCTTGACTTTTAATACCCAAAACGTCGACTCTTACCCTTAGTAGGAGGAACGTCCCATGCCTGAGTCCGCAGCGAAACCAAAAGCCCCGCGTCGCCGCAAGGTGGATCCTGCCCTTAGGTATCGTTGGGGTGTTGTGGGACTGATTCTGGCGATCGGACTGTTCCTTTGGTACCTGCGCACCAGCGGCGTTACCCGCCAAGCACAGACGGACATCAGCCGCTACTATGAAAAGATCATCTGCCCGCGGTGTAACAACGAAGAACCGCTAAAGGCCACCTGCTCCTTGTGCGGCGGCAAAGGGTTCATCTGGATCGATACGCGGGTTGATCCGGGCCCCGGACGTGAGCAGCCTGTCGCGCCGTAAGTTGGTCGCCGCTGCAGGGGGCGCAGTGGCGACGACATGTTGAGATGAAGCTCCTTACCCGATATCTCCTTAGTCAATTACGACGGCCGTGGCTCTATGTCATGGCGGGGTTCTCGTTGATCGCCGTCCTCGTGGATTTATTCGACCACTTCGTGGACTTCATGGAGGCGGGTACGCCATTGCAACAGATACTGCTGTACTACCTGGTCCTGGTGCCCACCTATATGCCCTACCTGCTGCCGATCTCGCTCCTGCTGGCCTTGCTTTATGCCCTGTGGCAGTTGGGCAAGAACTCCGAGTTGACGGCTATGCGCGCCTGTGGTCTGAGCCTGACCCAGTTGATCAGGCCCTATCTGCTCACCGGCACGCTGGCCGCATTCGTGCTCCTGATCATCAATGAAGGCTTCAACCCGTGGGCAACCCATTGGACGCGGCAATTCCAATCCATGCAGGGACCGGCGGACGCCTCACGGGCCTACTTGGCGGTCAACCTGGCCTATAAAAATGTCATCGGCCGGCGGATCTGGCGCATTGACACCTTTGATCCGCGGCCAACCATGTCCTATGAAATGCGCCGAGTGCACTTGACCCAACAGCGCCCGGATGGCTCCGACGAATTTCAGATGGACGCAAACCGCGCCCGTTGGCTTGACGGCCACTGGTGGTTTGAAAACGTCGAAACTCGCTACTTCACCACCAATAATGCACCGCGCGGGGCCGTGGAAGTGACCCCGAATCTCGAAATGCCCATGCTATCGGAGGCACCGCGGGACTTTATCAATGAAATTAAGGATTCAGTGGAGCGCTCGGCGGCTGAAATCCTGCGCTTCATCGCCACGCACCCGGATATTTCGGAAGAAGCGCGCAATCGGCTGATGGTAGATTTTCACTACCGTCTGGCGGCGCCATGGTTGTGCATCATTGTAATCCTGGTGGGCGTGCCGTTTGGACTGCACACCGGTCGGCGCGGCATGGGGATAGGCATCCTCCTGGCGCTGCTGACCTTCTTCGGCTACTACATTTTAATGGGGCTGTGCCTAGCCTATGGCAAGGCCGGGACGATTCCACCCGAGGTGGCCGGGTGGCTGCCCGCGGGAGTTTTTTTCCTGCTGGGGCTTGTCCTGCTTTGGCGTAGCCGCTGAGCGCCGCCGCTTACAGCGCCAAGAGGTCCTGCACATCTTCCCAGGTGAGGTTCTGGACATCCGTGGCGCTGTCGCCATCATCCAGCGTCGCATGGTAGAGCTGCTGTTTCTTGCGTTGCAGTGCCAGCACGCGCTCCTCGATAGAATTCTGAGCGATGAGCTTCACGCTGTAGACGGTACGTTTTTGACCGATGCGATAGGCGCGGTCAGTGGCTTGGTTTTCTACCGCGGGATTCCACCAGGGGTCGTAGTGGATCACCATGTCGGCACCGGTCAGATTCAGCCCCGTGCCACCGGCCTTCAGGCTGATCAGAAACAGGGGGATCGAGTCATCGCGATTGAATTCCTGCACGATTTTAAACCGCTCCTGTGTCGCGCCGTCCAGGTAGCAATGGCGCAAGCCGCGGCGAGTGATCTCACGGCGCAGGATCGTCAGCATCGAGACAAATTGGCTGAACACTAGCACGCGATGACCGCCATCCATCGCCTCATCAAGCAGCTCAAAAAATAAATCCATCTTCGCTGAAGGTTCCTTCGCCTCCAGCCCGTCGAGTTTGAGTAAATCCAGATGGCAGCAGACCTGGCGCAACCGCAGCAGCGTGTTGAGAATCGCAAATTTGGAACGGGCAAACCCCTTCTCAGCCACCATGTCAGCAATCGTGCGTCGCGAATTTTCAATCAGGGCGGTATAGACTTTCTGCTGATCCACACTGAGCGGACAGGCGGCGATGCGTTCAATTTTGGGTGGCAGTTCCTTGGCGACATCCTTCTTGAGTCGGCGCAATAAGAAGGGCCGCAGTTTGCGGCGCAGTTTCCACTGCGCCAGTTCGCCTTCCGGCCCGCCCTGAGTTAGCGGCTGATCAATGTTTTTGCGAAATGTCTCAGCGCTGCCCAGATACCCCGGCATCAAAAAGTCCATGATACTCCACAGGTCGGCGGCGCCGTTCTCAATGGGGGTGCCCGTCAGGACAAAACGATGATCGGCGCGCAGACGCTTGGCCGATTTCGCGTTGCTGGTAGAGTAATTTTTGATGTGCTGGGCTTCGTCAAGAATCACGGCCAGGAAATTCAGTGGCGCATAGTGCTCGATGTCACGCCGCATTAAGGCATAGGAAGTGATCAGCACATCCGCCTGCTGGAGATCCTTCCAGCGTGCGTGGCGATCACTCCCGATCATCGCGCCAAACCGGAGCCATGGGGTAAAGCGCGCAGCCTCAGCTGCCCAGTTTTCCACCAGGCTGGTGGGACAGATAATCAGCGCCTGTTTTCGTTTTTCGCGAGGTTGCTCGGCCAATGCCATGGACAACCAGACCAAGGCCTGCAGCGTTTTGCCTAGACCCATTTCGTCCGCTAGGATGCCGCCAAAATTATTACGCTGAAGAAAGCGTAGCCATTGGATACCGTCTTTCTGATACGGGCGCAGCAGGCGATCCAAGGCCGGGTCCAGCGGTTCCGTCACCATGGTTTCCAGGCGGTTGTGCCGCGCAGCAGTCTCCAGCCAACTGGGGGGGGCTTCAACATCCACGCCATCCAGATCTTGGAGGGCACTGGCCGCATACGCCGCATAGACTGGTGCCAGGCGAAAACTGCCGGGGCGGCTCCCCTCCCCCGAGGCGCAGTCGCGAAACACGCTTTGCAGGGACATCACGGCATCGGCATCCAATAGGATGGTCCGGCCTTGATGCTCCAGATAGGCATCGCCCTTACGCAGTGCGCGCTGGATATCGACAGCGGACAGGCTGCCGCCCTCGCCATCGTCAAAATCAAATCGAACCTCAAACCACCCATTGCCGCCGCCATTTTCGGGATCAATGCGGACTACCGGTGTGGCAAAAGTCGCGGAATCCATCCGCTCGCGAATTCGGCCATGCCATTCCAGGCGCCACCCGCGGCGGCGCAAAAATGGGACCGCACGGCCCAAAAAGTTTAACACTTCGCGGGTGCCCACGATATCCGTTAACTCTGATCCATTGTGCCCGGCTATCCCAAAGCGGGCCAGCAAAGCCAAGGCTTTGTGCTCCACTTCCATATCACGAACGGTATAGCGCAGGATGTCGTCGGGATCAGGATGCGCGAATCCGCCGCGGGCGGATAGTCGTGCGGCGACCACCTGCACCTCGCCATAGACCGCCATCAAACGCATGGCCAAACTGGCCGGACTGCCACGTACTTCGAGATGGAAGCGAGGCTCCTCTGGATCAAACCGAAATACATCCGGCCCCACTTCAGCCTCGACCCGCACCACGTGTTCCAGTCGAGGCAGTTCGTCGCGCAAAAACCGTGGCACGTCGTTGCGCGAAATGACAACTTGGCGTTGGTAAATTTCCCTCAGGGGCAGCGGCAGCAGGTTTTCCAGCGGCCAAAAATGTCCGCCCCCAAACACCCAGCCGGCCTTGCTATGTACCAAATAGGTGGGAAATTCCGCCCCGCGCATGAAGGGCAGCGTGGTGTCCGCCACCAGTAGCAATTCACCATTCTCATGGTCGAGGTCCACGCGCATAACCGTCAAAACGGCCGTTGCGTTGACGAGTAATTCCCGCCCGCCTTCCTCCCAGAGCGACAATCCGCGATGTAACTCCAGCAGATTAATGAAGTCGGCCATCTCCACGTCCAGGGCATCAGGAACTTTGCCGCCTGCAATTTCCTCGAGCACAAACAGCACGGCGTCGTGACGCGGGGTCAGACCGAGAACGGTCCCGACCGGGGTCTCGCTAATGGGCTGCCGGCGCCCTTCTACTTCCAGAAATACCCGCAGGGGGACCTGACCGGATGCAGATGCTTCGCGCCAGCCATGGGGCAGTCCCAGCAGCACCGCGGCGTCAAGCGCACCCGCCGTCCCGGGCGGTGCACGCTTGAAAAAGGCCTTGTCCTCCATCTGCCGCAAATGCCGCGCCCGGCGCTCCTCTTCCCGCAGTTTGCGCTCACGATCCGGATCGGTCCGGCGCGCCAACAGGGCCAGCCCCAGCGCAATCACGTGGGAACAAATGATGCCGCGCTCGACGTTATCCCGGCAGGGACACAGATTTTCGCAGCTTAGATCCGGCAGGATCCGCGCCGCGGTCTTGATCGACCGGCTACCCCAGGACAACGTTCCGCGCATCACCGGCGCCTCGAATTCAGCCTCCAGCACTAGGCCGCGATCAAACAGCGTCTGCCCGTCGCGGAACGTAACTGTCCCGCCCCAGCTTTGCAGAATCTTCTGTGTAATCGGCAATGTCACGGACCACTCCCAACGCTTTCCCAGCAACAAATCAAATAGGAGAACTATACCGATTATTTGGTACATAGCAATCCCACGCCGCTCTTGAGCATAAATTCACGCTTGCCCGCCGACGGGGGGGGCCGTATCCTTGTGCGCTTATGTTTTCTATTCGGACCTGCTGATGACGGCAGGCACCGGCAATGATTTGAGAAAGAGAGTTCCTCTATGACCATGATGATTTCTAAGTTTCATCGACTGATCCAGTCGCGCCTGCTCTGGGGTGCATTTTTAATCGTGATCGTCTTTTCGTTTGTGATCTGGGGCATGGTCTGGCCCTCCGATGTGGATGAGGCCGAACGTCAGAATGCAGCCGGCCGGTTGGATGGCCAACTGGTTTCGCACGGAGAATTTCGTTCCGCCTATCTGAGCACCTTTTTAGCGCGGGCCCTGACCTTGGGGCGGGAGGTCGCAACAACGCCTGAAAACGAGGCCATCCTGCGCCAGTTGTCTTGGCAGCGCCTAGCCACGTTGCGCCAGGCAGCCCAACTGGGCATCGCGGCCACCGAAGAAGAACTCGTGGGCTCCATCCGCTCCAACTTCGTGGATGAACAGGGCACCTACCAGCGGGCCCGCTACGAGGCCTTTCTACAATCCTTCATCCGGCCGATGGGCTTCACCCCCACCCAGTTTGAAAATCACCTGCGCGAAGAAATTGCCATTCAAAAACTCGGCAGCCTGATCGGTCGCCAGGCTCACGTCACCCCGCTGGAAATTCGGCGGACCTACGACACGCTCCTGGATTCGTTCGATGTGGAATATGTCAAACTGGCCACCGCCGATTTCGAGAAGACCGTCAAGGTGACTAAGGCCAAAGCGCGCGCGCTGTATGATGAGAATCCCGAGGCCTTCGCCCTGCCCGAGCAGCGCGAGATTATGGTGGCGACCTTCCCCATCGCAGATTTTATAAATTCAGAAGTCGAGATTGCCGAAGACGACATCCTCGACTACTACGAACTCCATATCGACGACTACACCACAACCGAAGATGGTGAAGATGGTGAACCGCGCACGGTGGTGGCCGATCTCGATGAAGTCCGGGACGGCATTGTGACGGCTTTGCGCCGCATTGCCGCTGTGAATCAGGCCGATGCCGCAGGCACCGAGCTGGCGTTTCGCAGTATTCCCGACTACGACGGACGTATTCCCGACTTTGCCGAAGAGGCCAAAAAGGTTGGCCGCCCCACACGGCTCCTGCCGCCCTTCTCGCTCCGCGACACCCCCCCACTGGAAGATGTCGGTGCCGCGTTTGTGGCAGCCGCCTTCGGGCTGGAGGAAGATGCCTTCAATCGCGTCAGCGATCCCGTTACCGGCCAGGACAATGTCTATGTTCTTTACTTGGTTAAAATCCAGGCGCCTCGGGTGCCGACTTTCGATGAAATTAAAGATCGCGTCACCGAAGTCGCCCAGCGCCGTGCGGTGTTTGATGCGTTGGGGGCCAAGGCCCAAGCGGTCCAGAAAGATAGTGTGGCCGCGCTCAGTAAGGGCAAATCATTTGCCTCCGTGGCTGAAAAACATGACCTGGAGGTTGTCCACCCCGAACCGTTTACCGGCCTGTCCGGTTCTTCCGCGGAAGACGAAGCCATTCAGGCACTGGTGCAGGCAGTCGTCGCCTACAACCAGGGCGAAGTTACCGATCCGCTGGCCGTATCCGACGGACTCCTCGTGGCCTATGTCGCGAAGCGCACCCCCGCTGATCCCGCCAACTTTGGTGCTTATCGTGACGAAATTGCATCCGCCATTCGTAAACGCCGAGCCCAAGGGCTGTTTATAGACTGGCAAGAGGAGCTGCTGACGCCTGAGCGCTTTACCGATTACCAGCGCACCCCACTAACCGACGACGACTATGAAGACGGGGAAGACGGCGACGGCGACGACTCGAGCCCAAAAGATGTCGGAGTGGATGCAGCCGACCCCGAAATCATGTAGTATAGAAACAAGGAGACTCACAATGATCGTTACCACCAAGGAACTTTTCGCACACGCCTACGGCAAATATGCTATCGGCGCTTACAATATCAACAACCTCGAACAGACCATGGGCCTGTTCCAGGGCAACGTCGACAGCAAGGCGCCGTTCATCGTGCAGCTTTCGAGGGGCGCGCGGGCGTATACTCACAAGCTCATGCTTGAGGCCATGATGAAGACCGCCGATGAAATCTTCCCCGATGCCGTCTTCGCTATTCACCTCGACCATGGTGACGAAGCCACCTGTATGGATTGCATCAACTCGGGTGTCTATTCCTCCGTCATGATTGACCACTCGCACGCGTCGTTTGAAGAAAACGTCGAGGTCACCAAGCGCGTGGTGGATGCCGCGCATGCCAAGGGCATCGTCGTCGAAGCCGAACTGGGCCAGCTCAAGGGCATCGAAGAAGATATCGTCGCTGCTGAGCATGTCTATACCCAGCCGGAAGAAGCCGAAACATTCGTGAAGCGGACGGGCTGTGACAGCCTCGCCGCTGCCATCGGCACCTCCCACGGCGCCTTCAAGTTCAAGGGTGATCAGAAACTCCGCTTTGATATCATCGAAAAAATTCAACAGTTGCTGCCCGGCTTCCCGATTGTCATGCACGGCTCGTCATCGGTCCCCCAGGATGAAGTCGCTCGCATCAATGCCGCGGGCGGTAATATTCAGGGCGCGTCCGGCGTGGACGCCTCCCAATTCCTGGATGCCGCCAAGCTCGGTGTCACCAAGATCAACATCGACACCGATGGCCGCTTGGTCTGGTGCCGCGTTCATCGCGAATACTTCCGGGATCACCCTGAGAAGTTTGATCTGCGCGATCCGGGTAAAGTATTCATGCCCGAATACGCTAAATTCATCGCCGCCAAAAACGTCTTGCTCGGCAGCGCCGGACAGGTCGACGATGCGCGCGCTTTCATCAAGGCCAATAAGAAATAATCGTCCCCTCACAGGAACGATCCGGCCGGGAGCTCGCTCCCGGCCTTTTTTTATGAACAGAAGGCAGGAGGCAGGAGGGCTCATTGCGCTGGGCGATCTTCGCGTGATAATCCTAAAAATCCGAAGAATTTCTCTCGCAGAGTCACGGAGCCACAAAGGGCAGAAAAGATACGAATGACCTGCGGCGGCGTAAAAGAGCCCTGTTTTCCTGATCCATTCTCATTTTTCGTACTACAAT
>JAVEUJ010000159.1:0-5257 GCA_034005635.1 Kiritimatiellia bacterium
TTCCTGCTGGTGAATGCCTACGGCGTATGGCGCGTAACGGACCATCTGGCGCGGCTGGACATGGCGGGGAGCACGGTGCCGGAGGCACCCGAGGCACAGGCCCACAACGTGGAGCGCATTCTGCGGCTGCGCAAGGTGGAGCAGGTGGATGTGTCGCCGGAACGCGAACTAATGCTGCGCATGACGTTTAGTGATCGGCCCGATCGGAACCAGATGACGCGATTTCTCAAGCTGTCTGCTCCGGGGCAGGGCGCTGTGGACTATCAACTCACCGGGACGCCGGAGCCGAACGTGATGCTGGTGCAGACCCATCCGGTACTGGCCGATAAGCTGGAGTACGTGCTGGAGGCCGGACTGCCCTCCGCGACGGACTCGCAGCCGACTGACCGGGCGGAGCGCGGGTCGCTGAAGATGGAAATGAATTTGCTGCTGCGCAAAGTAGAGGTGGAAAGCCCGGCATTCGATTCGCTGTTCCTGCGGGCTGATTTTACGGCAAGGCCGGAACTGAACGGGATCAAGGATTATGTGACGGTCGAACCGGCCGTGGAGTTTACCGTGGAGTCGGTGGACTATTACTGGTGGGACGGTCTGCTGGTACGGGGCGATTTTCAACCGGGCGCCATCTATGACATCACATTCAAAAAAGGGCTGCCCGCAGCCAATGGTTCGAGTCTGCCACAATCGCTGACCCGGAGGATCAATTTTTCGCCGCGTCGAAAGGCGGTGCGAGTGGATTCGCCGGGGCGGTATCTCGCGCCCGGTGGAGCGCTGAGTGTGCCAGTCAGTGCGGCGAACCTGGAGCGTTATGTGGCGCGTTTGAGCCCCGTATTCGCCAACAACCTCGTGCAATTGGCCCTGCGAGAATCTGACTCCTATCGCTATTATGGGGAAGCCACTGATGATTTGACTGGGTCAGGTCGGGCGATCACCAATAGTTTAGCAACGCCGACAGATGGCGCGCCGGTACGCGGCAGGGTGGAATTACGGCGACTGGCGGAGAGCGAGCCGCGCGGCATCTATTGGCTGGAGGTGGGGGGCGACAACGCCCATGGCGAGGGGCGTCTGCTGGTGGTGACCGATTTGGGGCTCGCAGCGCGGATATCTGCCGGTCAGGTGTTGGCCTGGGTCAATCGCTTGGGGAGTGCGGAGCCCGTCGTCGGGGCCGGGGTGACCGTCTATGCCCGGAACAATCAAGTCATCGCACACGGCATGACAGATGAGCAGGGGCTGGCGCGGATTGAGCTGCCCAAAGGCGAGGCCCCTTTCCTGCTGCTGGCCGAGGCCGAGGGCGATTTGACCTATATCGACATGGAGCGCACCGGTGTCTCCGCCGCTGACGGGACGGGCGGGCAACCCTATTTGCAATCGGGCCAGATCGAAGCGGCAGTCTTTACCGAGCGCGGTATTTATCGCCCGGGTGAGAGCGTTTTTGTACAGGCTTTGGCGCGCGACGATCAGATGCAGGCACCGACGCCGTTCCCGGCGGTGATGCGTGTCTGGCGGCCGGATGGACGCTTGTTTCGGGATATCCCCGTCGAATTGGATGGCATGGGCTCGGTTACCTGCGAGGTGAATCTGCCGGAGTACTTGCCCACGGGGCGCTATCGGTTTGAGCTGGCGATGCCGGGCACCCATACGGTGCTGGGGCAGACCGAGGTGGCGCTTGAGGATTTTGTTCCACCGCAGATTCGCGTCGCGGTGGAAGCGCCGGAGGGGCCCTTTACTGCGGGTGACGTGCTGCTCTTTGATGTGCGCGGTGAGCACCTATTCGGTGCACCGGCGGCCGGGCTCAAGGTCAGCGCAGCGGCAACATTTGCGCCGGCGCCGTTTGTTTCGTCCAACTGGACGGGGTGGACCTTTGGCGATGCGGAAAAAGACTTTGCCCCCATCAACCGTCAGATTGGCTCGGGGGCCCTTGATGCCGAAGGCACGGGACAGTTTACAGTTGATACGCGTAAGGCCTGGCGCCCCCCTGCGGCATTGAACGTAGTGGTGAGCGCGACGGTGATGGAATCCAGCGGTCGCGCCGTGACGGCCTACGGGTCGGCCCGAATTGACGCCTATCCGTTCTATGTCGGTTTGAAACCGTCGTGGGACCGGGCACCGCGTGTGGGTGAGACCCAGCGCGTGGCGGTAGTCGAGATTCAGCCGGACGGCACGCCCGTCACCGCTGCCAAGCCGCTGGTGCTGACGCTGTCGCGGGTGAACTGGAATTCAGTGCTGCGTCGCAATCGCGACGGGCGCTACGAATGGAAATCCGAACGGCAGGTCATCGAAATTCGCAAGGACACGTTGGCGGCGGGTGGTGAGCCGCAGGACTGGTCCTTTGCAGTGGATACCCCCGGTGACTATATGCTGGTTGCAGTCGACCCGGCGTCGGGCGCAGCCACGCGCTTATCGTTCGGCGCGGCCTCGTCGGATCCGGCGTGGGCGGCCTGGAGTCGCGCCAAGCCTGGCCACGTCGAGCTGACATGGGATAAAGCGCGGTTCCGTCCCGGTGAGACTGCCCGGCTGCAGGTGCGCGCTCCCTTCACTGGGCGGGCGCTGCTGACGATTGAAACTGATGGCGTGCGAGAAGCGCGAGTGGTGGAACTGGAAAAAAACACCGCCGAGATCGAGGTGCTGGTGGAGGCGGCGTATGCGCCCAACGCGTGGTGTACGCTGACGCTGATTCGTCCGGCAACGGCGGAGGCGGTTTGGAGCGCACACCGGGCCATAGGGACCATTGCCTTGCCCGTCGATCAACCCCAGCAGGCGCTGACTGTTGCCATCGATGTGCCGCGGACGGTGCACCCCCAGGCGTCGCTGGCGGGCATAGTATCGGTTTGCACAGCGGACGGCTCGCCGGCGGCGGGGCGGGTGACGGTGATGGCGGTGGATGAGGGTATCTGTCTGTTGACCGCGTTCCAAACACCGGACCCGATGAAGGTTTTTACTGCGCAACGCGCGCTGATGACGATCGCCTACGACTTGTACAGTGAATTGATGCCGATCATAGACGAGCTACTGGTGAGCACGCCTGCGGCCGGTGGCGATGGAGACGATGGCTTGCGCAAGCGCTTGAATCCCATCAAGGCCAACCGCTTCAAACCGTTGGCGTTGTGGGTGGCGGACCTACCGTTGAATGAGGATGGGCGCGCAGATTTCCAACTGGACCTGCCCGAGTTTAGCGGCGAACTGCGGGTGATGGCGGTCGCGTTCAATGAAGCGCAGTGCGGTTCAACCTCTACGCCGGTCGTGGTGCGGCGCGATGTCGTGGTTCAGCCGGCACTGCCGCGGTTTATGGCATTGGGCGATCGGTCCGCGGCATCGGTGGCGCTGCATAATGTCAGCACTGAAGCAGTCTCGGCCACGGTGCGCGTAACGTGCGGCGGTCCCTTGCAGGCGGAACGAGCCGAACAGATCGTGGCATTGGCGGCGGGAGAAGCGACCCAGGTGCGTCTGCCGTTGACGGCGGGACCGGGGCCCGGAAAAGCGCTGTGTACCATCGAAGTCGTGGCGGGTGCCGAAATCTACCGCGAGACCATCGAGCTGGCGGTGCGACCAGCGGCCGGCACTCGCGTAACCACGGCCATTCGAGTGGTGAAATCGGGGGAATCCGTCGAGATCGAGGCCCCTGCGGGTTGGCTGCCGGAATCTCTGTTTGCCTCCGGGGCACTTTCATCTTTGCCCTCGGTGCAATTGGGGCGTGCGCTAGACTACGTGGTGTACTATCCGTATGGCTGTCTCGAGCAGACGGTATCGGCGGCATTTCCGTTGCTCCATGCGGGCGATTGGGTGGCCCGTTTGCTGCCCGCGGATTCGGCGATGGGCGACCTCGACGCGTTCGTGCGGGAAGCCATTACACGAGTGTTGTCGATGCAGCAGGAGGATGGCGGTTTTGCGCTTTGGCCCTTCCAGCAGGGGACCGCTGAGGCTGAATCTATTTACACCATTCATTTCCTGGTCGAGGCCAAGGCGGCGGGGTTTGCCGTGCCGGAGGGTCCGCTTGAGGCGGGATTGGCGTGGGTGCGCAGCCGTCTCGATCGCGCTATTTCTCCCGAAGCCAGCGAAGAGACCTGGCGCAACGAGATGGGGATGCGCGCGTACTACTGCCATGTGCTGGCGCTGGCCGGACGGCCAGATGCTGGCTGGAATGCGCGGTTGCGCGAACAGGCGGACCGGCTAAATTTTGCCGCCAAGGCCCAGACGGCCGCGGCGCTGATGCTGGCGGGCGAGCCGCGCCAAGCGGTGGCGCTGATGGAGACGCTGTCGTTGCCCGTGCCGCGCATGCGCACCCCCGGATGCCTTTTGGATAGTGACGTGCGCGATGCCGCCTTGCTGCTGTCGGCATGGCTGGAGGTGGATCCCGAGAATGCTGCAGTTTCTCAATTGGCCCAGGCCTTGCGCGACCGGCAGCGTGACGGTCATTGGGGCAACACTCAGGACAATGCACTGGCACTGCTGGCCTTTGGCAAACTGGCTCGCCACCTGCCCGACACGGAAGAACCGTTCTCTGGTGTGCTGACGCTCCCCGATGGACGCAGCATGAAGCTGGCTCCTACCCATGATGTCACGTGGTCAGTGGGCCCCGGTGCGGTGGGCCCCATGCGTATCCAGAACGACGGCCCCGGCACGCTATACCTGTGGGTGCGCCACGAGGGCGTCACGGTCGAGCCCGAGGCGGCGGTGAGCGACGGTGTTGCCATTCAGCGTGAATACTTGGATCTCTCTGGAAATCCGGTCGACGTGGCGGCGCTGCCGCAAGGAGAGCTGGTGGTGGTGCGGCTGACGGTGGACCCGCTGGGCAACCGCCTTGATCAGCTTGTGATTGAGGATTTGCTGCCGGCGGGGCTGGAAATAGAAAACCCCAATTTCGCGGCATCACAGCAGGTGCCCTGGTTGAAGCAGAAGGAAGAGAACGACCGGTATCGCGACGCGCGGGACGACCGGATGCTGATCTTCACCGGGTCAATTCATCAAAAGACACAGTTCCATTACGCGGTGCGCGCAGTGACGCCGGGAGTCTATGTCCTGCCGCCAGTGGTGGTCTCGGGTATGTATGAGCCGGAGATTCGCGGCGTGGGCGACGGTGGAGAAGTGCACATCGTGCCGTGAAAAAACCACGGCAAAAGAGAGTGCACCCCCCCGACGGGGGCGTCGAGACAGCCAGAAATGGGGTAGGGCGAACCGTCCCGGTGAGCCGATCCATTCAAGCGGCTCGGCGGGGACGCCTCGCCCTACTCGCAGGCCACGGCCGTCTCGTGGTATGGGGTTT
>JAVEUJ010000160.1:0-5161 GCA_034005635.1 Kiritimatiellia bacterium
GAGTTCAGCCCCGTCGCACCTCATGCCCGTCGGGGGTTCTGGGCGATACTGGTTGTCATGGTGGGCTTCACCTTCTTTTCCGCCAGCATGTGGGCGGGTGCCGCACTGGGTACGGGCCTGCGCGCATCTTCCTTCCTCCTGGCCGTAATGACAGGCAACGTCCTGCTGGGCACCTATACGGGTCTGCTGGCCTATATCGCAGCCAAAACCGGACGTTCCACCCATTTGCTGGCCCGCGATGCCTTCGGCGAGCAGGGCGCAGCCCTGCCCTCACTGCTGCTGGGCGTAACTCAGGTGGGCTGGTTCGGTGTGGGCGTGGCCATGTTCGCCCTGCCCGTGGGGCAACTCTTTCCCCACGTGCCGCACCTGGCGCTGTTGTGGGTGGCGGGGGCCTTGATGACCCTGACGGCCTATTACGGTATTAAATCGCTGACCATCCTGTCCATCGTCGCCGTGCCAGCCATCGCCGTACTGGGATCGGCGTCCGTCCTCAAGGCGTTCGCGGATTTCGGCGGGGTGTCGGCCTGGTTGGCGCAGGAACCGGCCAACCCCATTGGCCTGGGGGCGGCCATTGGCATCTGCGTGGGCTCGTTCATTTCAGGCGGAACCCTGACGCCTGACTTCACGCGCTTTGCGCGCTCACCGCGCATTGCCGTATCCACCACCGTCATTGCCTTCCTGCTCGGCAATTCACTGATGTTCCTGTTCGGGGCCGTCGCCGCTGCATTTTACGGCACCAACGACATCTCGGAAGTGCTGATGAAACAGGGCATGATCGGCATTGCTGTGTTAGTGTTGGGGCTCAACATCTGGACCACCAACGATAACGCCCTCTATGCAGCCAGCCTCGGCTTTGCCACCATCGCGCGCTGGCCCAAACGACGCTTTGTGCTGCTCAACGGCTTCTTGGGCACCCTATTCGCCACCACGGCCTACAACCACTTCGTCCCGTGGCTGAATCTATTGAATCTGATGCTGCCGTCGATTGGCGCCGTATTGATTCTGGACCATTTTGTTGTGCGCCGAGGCAAAAACGCCCCAAATATTCCGCGCCCGGTGCACTGGCCCGCAGTGGTCGCGTGGATCTGCGGATTCTGCGCCGCCAAATTCCTACCCGGCATCGCCCCGCTCAATACCGTCCTGGCGGCCTCGGCCACCTACCTGCTGCTGGCCGGGCGCAAACCACGCACCCTGCCAACTGCCTGATCACTCCTGAATTCGGCCCTGCAAGATTAACAACCTCATAATAGAATATCTCCACAGAGTTAATTAACTCTGAGGGATATATTTTTGTATTTTAAGACAGATTCTGCCATTATTCAAATATTTGCTTCCACATAGTTAATTAACTCTGTGGAGATGGAAACGCTAAGGATTACTAGATTTTCGGGCAAAATTGCACCCTAGAATTGGGTAGGCGTATCCCAGCGCCTGACGTGCCAGGCCGTCGGGTGCGTACCCCTACACGCCGGCAATAGCCGCATCCAGGCAACGCTGAATCAGGGCTTCCGGCGGGGCCGGAATCAAGCCCGAGGTCATCAACATTTCCAGCGCGCGGTTGGCGTCGGCAATATCCTGCTGTGCGCGTGCGTGCACCTGTTCCGGCGCCCAATCGCGGCGGGCCACGCCATCGGCCTGCGCCTGACGGGCCACGGCCGCAGCGGTTTCGGCAAACACCGCGCTATCCGTCATGCGCGGCATAATATGATCCGGCGTCAACCCCTGGCGCTCGGCAAACCCGGCAATTGTTCGCGCGGCGGCAATGGCCATGGTATCGGTGATTTTTCGTGCCCGGACCACTAGCGCGCCCTTGAGAATGCCAGGGAATCCCAGTGAATTATTCACCTGATTGGGAAAGTCTCCACGGCCCGTGGCCACAATCAAGGCCCCGGCCTCCTTGGCGGCATGGGGATAAATTTCGGGCACGGGATTGGCACAGGCAAACACGATGGCCTTGGGGGCCATGCTGCGCACCCATTCCGGGCGAATCACATCGGGGCCCGGGCGGGAAAGCGAAATCAGCACATCGGCACCCTTTAGTGCTCCGGCTACACCCTGGATGCGATCCGGATTGGTCGTTTGGCATATCTCCCACTTACGGTAGAATCGTGGATCAGCCTCGATGTCGGCCCGCCCGGCATGCAATCCGCCCGTTGAATCGAACATGGCCACCCGCGCGGGATCGGCCCCCGCCTGAAGAATGAGTCGCGCGATGGTAGTATTGGACGCGCCCGCACCGAAGAACACAATGCGACAGCGATCCAATTCCTTCCCGGCCACCTTGAGGGCATTGATCAGCCCGGCCAGCGTGACACAGCCCGTGCCTTGCGCATCGTCATGCCACACCGGGATGTCGCAACTATCACGCAGCTCATCCAACACGCGGAAGCAGTTTGGCTGGCTGATATCTTCGAGGTTGATGGCTCCGAAAGACGGCGTCAGCCGGCGGACAAAATCGATCAGGATGTCCGGATCGTTTTGCCCGGCGGCATCGCGACTGTCCATGCAGATGGGTACGGCATCCAGCCCACCCAGCACCTTCATCAGAAAGGCCTTGCCCTCCATGACCCCCAGTCCCCCGGATGGCGACACATTGCCATCGCCGAGCACGCGCGTGGAATCGCTGACCACGGCGACTACATTGCCGCGCCAGGACAGTTCGAACGATTCATCCGGGTTGTCGCGGATGCCCGTGGAAACGGCCGAAACCCCGGGGGTATACCACGCATTAAACCACTGAAATCCGGGCAACGCGGCCCGGGGCAGAACCTGTATTTTACCGCCATAAAATCGGTGGGCTTCCAGGGCTAGGGCCTTGAAAAATACGGTTTTGGCGTGCGCGACTCTCCCGCCATCCCAATCTGCAGGAAAGCACGCTTCGATGTCGTCCAGACGGATATCCATTGCATCAGTCTGAACGATTCGGGCTAGGCCTTCAAGGCCTGATCGATATCGGCCTGGATGTCTGCGACATCTTCCAGGCCTATGGACAGGCGGATGTAGTCCGGCGTCACACCCGACGCAGCCTGCTCCTCCACCGTCAATTGCTGGTGCGTGGTCGACGCTGGATGAATCACCAGGCTTTTGGCATCGCCGATATTCGCCAGATGGGAGAGTAGCTTCACTGAATTGATGAACTTCTTGCCGGCCTCAACGCCGCCCTCGATACCAAAACCCACGAGACCACCAAACCCGTGCCGGAAGTATTTTGCGGCCAAGGCATAGCCGGGATTCTCCTCGAGTCCGGGATACACCACCCAGCGAACTCGCGGATGCTGCTGCAGCCAACGGGCCACGGCCAGGGCATTCTCTGAATGCCGCTGTTGCCGGATCGGCAAGGTTTCCAGCCCCAGCAAAAACTGATGAGCATTGAACGGACTCAGCGTCGCTCCCAAATCCCGCAGCAACGTCAGACGGACTTTCAAGATGAAGGCCACATTGCCCATTCCCGGCACATTTCCAAGAGCCTCCCAGTATTTCAATCCGTGGTAGCTCGGATCCGGCTCGGTAAATTCCGGGAACTTCCCGTTATCCCACTGGAATTTACCAGAATCCACGATCACTCCCCCCAGGGAGGTGCCATGACCGCCGATATATTTGGTGGCCGACGCCACAATGATATCTGCTCCGTGCTCAAATGGGCGCACGAGCCCCACCCCCACCGTATTATCGACAATCAGAGGAATGCCGTGCTCATGGGCAATGGCCGCGAGCGTCTCGAAATCGGGCACATCCAGCTTGGGATTGCCGACACTTTCCACGTAGAGCGCTCGGGTACGGTCGGTGATCGCCCGCCGAAATGCCTCCGGGTCCTGCGAATCGACAAATACGACCGTGCGCCCCAACTTGGCCATGGTGTGATGAAACAACTGGTACGTACCGCCATAGAGGTTGTTGCCGGATACAATCTCGTCGCCCAACTGGGTAATCGCCAATACTGCTGCGCTAATGGCCGCCATGCCTGAGGCCACGCCCAGCGCGCCAGTTCCGCCCTCGATAGCCGCCACGCGCTTTTCAAAAACATCCGTGGTTGGATTCATCATCCGCGTATAGATGTTGCCGAATTCCTTCAAGGCAAACAAGCTGGCGGCATGGTCCGCGTCGCGGAATACAAATGATGACGTCTGGTAGATCGGCACAGCGCGCGCGCCTGTTGTCGGGTCCGGCTGCTGCCCTGCATGCAGGGACAAAGTATGGATTCCTGGCTTCATGTCGGCTCCTTTTTCTCCGTTTTAAAAATCAAAATTCTGCCACCTCACTTGATATTGCGGCGGTCTGCGATAAGGTAAAACTGTTACCGCAAATAATGGACAAGTCAAGGAGCTGCCAAAATGAGCCAAATTTATAACGACAACTCGGAATCCATGGGCCGCACCCCGCTCATTCGCTTGAACCGGGTGACCGCCGGAGCCGGTGCCACCGTGCTGGCCAAGATGGAAGGCCGCAATCCCGCGGGTTCCGTCAAATGCCGTATTGGTGCCGCGATGATCTGGGACGCCGAGCAGCGCGGTGTGCTCAAGCCCGGCATTGAAATTGTAGAGGCCACCAGTGGCAACACCGGCATTGCGTTAGCCTATGTCGCCGCGGCTCGCGGTTATAAACTGACGCTGGTCATGCCCGACACCATGAGCTTGGAACGGCGGAAAGTGCTGGCTTTTCTGGGTGCCCACCTGATCCTCACCCCAGGTGCTGATGGCATGAAAGGCGCCATTCTGCGGGCCGCGGAAATCGCCGCCGCCGATCCGATGCGCTACTTCCTGCCTCAGCAGTTCAAAAATCCCGCCAATCCAGCCATTCATGAAACGACCACCGGCCCTGAAATTTGGAATGACACCGCTGGCGGCATCGACGTGCTGGTATCCGGCGTGGGTACCGGGGGCACCCTGACCGGCGTGTCGCGCTATATTAAGCACACCCAAGGAAAAAACATCCTATCGGTCGCAGTGGAACCCCAGGAAAGCCCTGTTATCACTCAAAAACTGGCCAACCAGCCCCTCCAACCCGGCCCTCATAAAATTCAGGGCCTGGGGGCAGGGTTCATCCCCGAGACTCTGGACCTAGCTCTTGTGGACCGCGTCGAGCAGGTGAACGGCGCGGAATCCTTGGAGATGGCCCGTCGCTTGGGCCGCGAAGAAGGACTGCTGGTGGGTATTTCCTGCGG
>JAVEUJ010000027.1:0-22046 GCA_034005635.1 Kiritimatiellia bacterium
AATATCGGGGTCGTGGCGCACATCGACGCGGGCAAAACGACGACCACGGAGCGCATGTTGTTCTATACCGGACGGGTGTACAAGATGGGGGAAGTGCACGAAGGCACGGCGGTGATGGATTGGATGGCGCAGGAGCAGGAGCGGGGAATTACGATCAGCAGTGCAGCAACGACGTGCTTCTGGCGCGGGCAGCAGATCAATATTATTGATACGCCGGGCCATGTGGATTTTACGGCGGAAGTGGAGCGGGCGCTGCGGGTGCTGGATGGAGTGGTGGGAGTATTTTGCGCAGTGGGCGGGGTGCAGCCGCAGTCGGAAACGGTGTGGCGGCAGGCGACGAAGTATCGCGTGCCGCGGATTACTTTTATTAATAAGATGGACCGGACGGGGGCGCAGTTCATGCGCGTGGTGCAGGAGATGCGCGATAAGCTGCATGCGCTGGCCGTGCCGATTCAGATTCCGTGGGGGAGCGAAGAGCATTTCAAGGGCGTGGTTGATCTGGTGCGAATGAAACTGCTGACTTTCGATGAAGGGGAGCTGGGAGCGAAAGTGGCGGTGAAGGCGATTCCGCCGGAGTTGGAAGCGGAGGCGACCACAGCACGTGAAGCGTTGTTGGAGGCAGTGGCGGAGTCGGACGAAGCGCTATTGAACACGTATTTGACTGAGGGGGATTTGAGCGAGGCGGAATTGAAGGGCGGTATTCGCCGGGCCACTCTTAGCAACCGGATGGTGCCGGTGCTGTGCGGCACGAGCCTGCGCAATAAAGGAATTCAACCCCTGCTGGATGCGGTGGTGGACTACTTGCCCACGCCGCTGGATGTGCCGCCCATGATCGGGCACCATCCGAAAACCAATGAGGAGATCGTGCGCGAGACAAGCGACCTGGCACCGCTCTGTGCGCTGGCGTTCAAGGTGGCGACGGATCCATTTGTGGGACGATTAATTTTCATGCGCGTCTATTCCGGCCAGTTGATCAAAGGCGCGAATGTATTTAATCCACGCACTCAGAAGCGCGAGCGCATTATGCGCTTGATCCGGCTGCATGCGAATCAGCGCGAAGAAGTGGATACGCTGTATTCGGGAGAGATCGGGGCGATTGCCGGGATCAAGGGCGTAGCGACTGGTGATACACTGTGTGCGGAGCAGAAGCCGATTGTTTTGGAGGGAATTGAATTTCCCGAGCCGGTGATTTCGATGGCAATCGAACCCAAAACGCAGGCGGACAAAGAAAAATTATTAGCGGCCTTGGCCGATTTGGCCGAGGAAGATCCGACCTTTCGCACGGCGAAGGACCTTGAGACCGGGCAGACGATTATCCAGGGAATGGGCGAATTGCACTTGGAAATCCTGCGCGACCGCATGTTGCGGGAGTTCAACGTTAGGGCCAATGCTGGCCGGCCCATGGTGGCGTACCGCGAGACGATTCGCGAGGCGGCACGGGCCGATTTCACGTTTGATCGCGAGCTGGGAGGCAAGCATCATTTTGCAATGGTGGGGGTCGCTTTAGAAAAAAATGATCGCGGAAGTGGAAATAGTATTGACTTCAAAATCTCATCTGATTTACTTCCGCACGATTTTCGATCCGTAGTGGAGGAAGGAATCCGCGATGGATTGAGCACGGGAGTGCTGGGAAATTTCCCTCTAGTCGATGTTCGGGTGTCGGTGGTGAATGGCCAATGGCACCCAGTTGATTCGTCGGAGATTGCGTTTCGATCAGCGGCATCGATGTCGTTGCGAGAGGCGGTACGTGCAGCCCGTCCGGTCCTTCTCGAGCCCATCATGGCGCTCGAGATTGTGACGCCCGAGGAAAACCTGGGCGACGTACTGGGCGATGTGAGCATGCGCCGCGGCCAAGTGAAAGACGTGGCGCAGCGAGATGGAACGCGGGTGATTGAGGCCTCGGTGCCCTTGGCTGAACTTTTTGGTTACGCGACGACATTGCGTTCTTTGACACGTGGACGCGCCGGGTACACAATGGAACCGACCCGGTTTGATGAGGTGCCCGATAGCCTGGGCCAAGAGTTGATGAACCGTTGACAGAGAAGAGACTATGAGCGGACAACGAATTAGAATACGGTTAAAAGCATTCGATCATCGGGTGCTGGACCAGTCAGTGGGCGAGATTGTGGAGACGACGAAGCGCAGCGGTGCGCGAGTGGTTGGCCCGATCCCCATGCCGACGCGCATCGAGCGCTACACAGTAAACCGCAGCGTCCACGCGGACAAGAAATCGATGGAACAATTTGAGATCCGCACGCACAAGCGTTTGCTGGACATCATCGATCCCACGGCGAAGACGGTAGATGAGCTGAAGAAGCTGAATCTGCCGGCCGGCGTGGATATCCAAATTCGAATTTAGGGAACGACGTCCATGCAGACATTAATTGGCAAAAAAGTGGGCACCACCCGTGTCTATGATGACAACGGGGTGCAAGTGGCGGTGACGGTGGTCCAGGTGGGCCCGTGCACGGTGGTGCAGCGCAAAACCGTTGCGACCGATGGCTACGAAGCGGTGCAGATCGGCTTTGAAGAGAAAAAAGAGTCGCGTGTGAACAAGCCGGAGCTGGGCCATTTCAAGAAGGCCGGTGCCAAGCCGCAGAAGGTACTGCGCGAAGTGCGCTTGGCCGATGGCGAGGACGCCAAGACTGGTGACGTGTTGACGGCGCAGATTTTTGAAGGCGTGAAGTTCGTGGATGTGCAGGGGCACACCAAGGGCAAAGGCTTTCAGGGTGTGATTCGGCGCTTTAAGATGCGTGGTGGTCATGCGAGTCACGGTGGCGGCTGGACCCGTCGGCCGGGATCCATCGGCAACCGTGAATGGCCGGCGCGCGTGTTCAGAAATAAAAGGCTGCCGGGTCAGATGGGCTCGTTGGACGTTACAACCCAGAATTTACGGGTGGTCAAAGTGCTGGCCGACGAGAACGCGCTGCTGCTGGAAGGCTCAGTGCCGGGTCCCGCGGGTGGGATCGTACTGGTGCGGAAAGCGATCAAGAAGGCATAGGCATCATGAGTAAGGTGAACGTATACAATTTGACAGGCGAGAGCGCCGGCGAGACCAACATTGCCGACGAGTTGCTCGAGCGCAAGCGCGGCAAGCAGGCGGTTCAGGACGTCGTGACGGCCTACCGGGCGGGGATCCGCGCGGGAACAGCCTCGACCAAGACCCGGGCCATGGTGCGCGGCGGTGGCCGCAAGCCGTTTAAGCAGAAGGGGACCGGTCGTGCCCGCCAAGGCTCGAATCGCTCGCCGATTCTGCGTGGTGGTGGCGTCATATTTGGACCTCATCCGCGTGATTTTTCCAAAAAGGTTAACAAGAAGGTGACCGCATTGGCCTTCCGTCGGGCGCTAAGCGAGAAGCTGGCGGCGGGCGCGGTGGTGGTGGCCGAAGGGTTGGGCGACATCGAGCCCAAGACCAAGGCATTGACGCCACTGCTGAAGACAGTGGCCGGCGGTCGTGCAGCATTGCTGCTGACCGGGGCGTCGAGCCGGAATCTGAATTTGGCCGCCCGCAACCGGGTCAAGGTTGAAGTGACCACGGCCGCGCAGGCGAATACCTACCAGATCTTGCGCTATCCGGTGATTGTGACCGATGCGGCCGGACTGGATGTCTTGCAGAAGCGTTTGTCGGAAGGGGTGGAGGCATGAGCCGCATCATCGTCAAAAAACTGGTGGTTACGGAAAAGGGCACCCGCCTGAAAGAACTTGCCAATCAGTACGTTTTCGAAGTAGACCGGGGAGCGAACAAGCTGGAAATCCGCCGTGCGGTGGAACAGCAATTCAGCGTCAAGGTCAAGGATGTCAACACCATGACGCGCCCGGGCAAAGCCAAACGTCTGCGGACGGCCTCCTATGGCCGGACCCCGACGTGGAAGCGTGCCGTGGTGACGTTGCAGGACGGCCAGTCCATCGATATGGCATAGCGAGGATTGATCATGGGTCTGAAGTCATATAAACCGAGATCGCACAGCCTGCGTTTTACGACGCTGTCGGATTTCGAGGGCGTGTCCAAGAAGCGTCCCGAACGCAAGCTGCGTAAGATCAAGAAGAGCAAGGCCGGGCGCAACGTGTATGGTCGGATTACAGTCCGGCACCGTGGCGGCGGGCACAAGAAATTTTTACGTCTGGTGGATTTCCGCCGGCACGACAAACTGGGAATTCCGGCGAAGGTCCAGGCGATCGAGTACGACCCGAACCGCTCCGCGCGGTTGGCGTTGCTGGCCTATGCAGACGGCGAAAAGCGCTACATACTGGCGCCGAACGGCCTGGTTGAAGGCATGACGGTGGTGGCGGGTCCCAAGGTGGAACCTGAGAACGGCAACGCGATGCCACTATCGGCAATTCCGCTGGGCACCGCGATCCATGCGATTGAGTTGGTTCCGGGTGGCGGCGCCAAGCTGGTGCGCAGCGCCGGGATGCTGGCGCGGATTGCGTCGCGTGACGGCACGTATGCGCAGATCAAGATGCCCTCGGGCGAGATTCGCCAAATCAATGTAGCCTGCTATGCCACAATTGGCCAAGTGGGCAATTTGGAGCACGAGGGCCGGTCGCTGGGCAAGGCCGGTCGCAAGCGCTGGTTGGGCATTCGCCCGACGGTGCGCGGCGTGGCCATGAATCCGATCGACCATCCGATGGGCGGTGGCGAAGGTCGCAGCTCGGGCGGTGGGCACCCCGTGACGCCGTGGGGCCAGTTGACGAAGGGCAAGCGCACTCGTAACAAGCGCAAGCCGTCGGGCAAATTCATTGTTAAGCGCAGAAAGAAGTAAAGCATGACGCGTTCAATCAAAAAGGGTCCCTATGTGGAAGCCCACCTGATAAAAAAGGTGGAGGCTCTCAAGCTAAGCGGAGCCAAGCGTCCGATCAAGACGTGGTCGCGCCGCAGCATGATCCTGCCGGATTTCGTTGGGCAAACTTTCAATGTGCATAACGGCAAAGTATTTACGAGCGTGTTCGTGACTGAAAACATGGTGGGACACCGGTTGGGCGAATTTGCGCCCACGCGGACGTTCCGCCGCCATGGTTCTGCGACGGACAAGACCGTAGCACTGAAGTAGATTTGATGAGAGTAGGCTTCTGGCGCAAGTTGCGACCCATAGGGGTCGTGGCCGCCCTTGGAGCCGCCATCGTAGCGGGTTGGCTGGCCAGCTCGTGGTGGATGGAACGATGTTCTTTGATGACGGAGCCGGCGTCCGCGCCGGTCCGCTTGAATGAGGAGTACGGGAGTGATCTCGTACCTTTGGACGAGGCGGAGACGGCCGAGCAGTCGGTGCAGTCCGCGAGGAATGAGGATACAGATCCCATCCGCGTGGTCGGGCCTGCAGCAGCGGCCGTGGGAGGCGCGGCGGATGGCCCACACGACGAATTATTGGAGCTGGTGACGAGTGAGTCCCGCTTGGTAACGACGCAACTGGCGAAAGAAATTGCTGGTTTGCGGACGGACCTGGAGGACCGCGCGGAACGAATCCGGAAACTGAGCGAAGCCCTGGCCGAGGCGCAGGCGGCGCTAGACCATCAAGAGGTCTGGCGGGCGCAGGCAGCAGGCGAGGTGCTGGAACAGGCGCAGGATGCGCCTCTTGAGGCTCGGATCGTGGATGCCAATCCCGAACTCGGCTTGGTGGTAATTGACCAAGGGGCTCGGCAAGGAGTACGTTACGGCCTGCCGTTGACAGTCTTGCGAGACCGAAAACGGGTGGCACGGATTCGTGTGGTAGATGTGAGAGAGAGGGTCGCAGGCGCGGCGGTCGAGGAGACTGCGCGAGGCGACCACCCCCAAATAGGGGACCGAGCGGTGCTGATCCGGCCGGCTAGTCCCTGAGGAATAAGACATGGAAATCATAGCAGTATCAAAATACGTGCGATTGTCGGCGACTAAGGCGCGCGACCTGGCGCGGGCCATTAAAGGCAAGCCCGTGAGTGAGGCGCTGCAAGTGGTCGAAGTGAACAAGCGCAAGGCAGCGGTGTGTATCGGCAAGACGCTGAAGTCGGCGATTGCCAACGCTGAAAACAATGCGGACCTGTCGGCGGACAAGCTGTGGGTGGCGCAGGCAGTGGTCGAAAACGGACCATCCATTTCGCGCTTTTGGCCAAGAGCGCGTGGGTCGGCCTCGCCGATTCGCAAGAAAACGAGCCATATTCGCGTGACGCTGACGGACGAAAAACCGTCGAGCAAGAAGTAGACGGGCGAGAGCCGGAAAGAGGAGGCGCAAGTTGGGCCAAAAAGTCAATCCGATCGGTTTCCGCATGGCGGTCCACAAGCAGTGGAAGAGCCGCTGGTATGCGGAAAGAAAAGAGTTCGGCGATTTGCTGAACGAGGACATTATGATCCGGGAGATGGTGCACGCGAAATTGAAAGACGCGGCCATTGCGGATGTGATCATCGAACGCTATGCGCAGCGCGCCCGAGTGACCGTGTTCTCGGCACGTCCGGGCGTGGTGATCGGGCGCAAGGGCGAGGGCATCGACCGCCTGCGCGAGGAACTTAGCGGCAAGACCGGCAAAGAGGTCTACGTTGAGATTAAAGAAGTGCGCAATCCGGATGCGACGGCGCAACTGGTGGCGGAAAACATCGCAATGCAGTTGGAACGGCGCGTGGCCTTCCGGCGGGCGATGAAACGCGCGTTGCAATTGGCGATGGATATGGGAGCTTTGGGCATCCGTGTTCAGGCCAGCGGCCGTCTCGGCGGCTCGGAATTGGCGCGTGTCGAACACTATATGGTAGGCAAAGTACCCCTGCAGACCCTGCGCGCCGACGTGCAGTACGGATTTGCCGAGGCCAACACCTTAGCCGGCAAGGTCGGCGTGAAGTGCTGGATCTGCCAGAACCCCGATGCGGTCGCACGTGCGCCCAGAAAGGAACGTTCTTATGGCCCTAATGCCTAAACGTGTGAAGTACCGCCAAAGCCAGCGCGGGTCGCGCAAGGGCATGGCGATGTCCGGCAATACCCTGGCGTTTGGCGAATATGGCCTACGCGCCATGGAGCGTGCTTGGATTTCCAATATCCAGATCGAAGCCTGCCGCGTAGCGATGAACCGCGAAATGAAGCGCAAAGGCAAGCTGTGGATTCGCATCTTTCCCGACAAGTCCTATTCCAAAAAACCCCTCGAGGTTCGCATGGGCAAGGGTAAAGGCGCGATCGAAGGCTGGGTGGCCGTGGTGCGCCCGGGACGAATTTTATTTGAAATCGACGGCGTGACCGATCCGATGGCGGTCGAGTGCATGCGCTTGGCGGCCAGCAAGCTGCCGATTCGCACGGTATTTGTGCGGCGCGACGAGATTGTTCTGTAACGGGACGGAGGAGAATCAATGAAGGGACGAGAGATCCGGGATTTGACGGCTGACGAGCAGACGCAAAAGCTTGCCGAGGCCGAGAAGGAACTGTTCAACCTGCGCATTCAGCAGGCTGCGGGCCAGCTGGAGAAGCCCGACCGTCTGCGGACGGTTCGGCGCACCATTGCGCGCATCAAGACGGTTATGAACACGGCGAAGGCCGCGAGGTAGGGCAATATGGCGACAGAAGTGAGACATTTGCGCAAAGAGCGCAGCGGCGTCGTGGTTAGCGACGCGATGAACAAGACGGTGGTGGTGCAAGTGGAACGCCGCATGGCCCATCCCCTGTATGGCAAAGTGATTAAGAGTCACAAGAAGTACGTGGCGCACGATGAAACGAACGAAGCCCACAAGGGCGATAGAGTTCGCATCGTCGAAACGCGGCCGATGAGCAAGACCAAGCACTGGCGCCTGGTGGAGATCGTGTCGAAAGCCGCCGGGAGCGAGGTGTCCCCATGATCCAAATGGAAACCGAGATTCCGGTAGCTGATAATACCGGGGCCCGACTGGTCAAGTGCATCAAGGTGCTGGGCCAGGGCAAGAAGGCCGCGCGCATTGGCGACATCATCAAGGTGTCCATCCGCGAGTCGACGCCGGGCGGAATGGTCAAAAAGGGCGAAGTGCACCAGGCGCTGATTGTCCGGACGGCTTTTCCGATCCGCCGCCGCGATGGCTCGACGCTGAAGTTTGATCATAACGCCGTGGTGTTGATTGACGACCAGAAGAATCCGCGCGGCAGTCGCATCTTCGGGCCCGTGGCCCGCGAGTTGCGCGAACTCAACTATATGAAGATCATTTCCTTGGCTCCGGAGGTGCTGTGATGGCCAAAATCAAGATGCACATCCGTCGTGGCGACATCGTCAAGGCGATTACGGGCGCAGATGCCGACGGCAAAAAAACGGGCAAGGTGCTGAAGGTCTACCCGGCGAAGAATCGCGTGCTGGTGGAAGGGTTCAATTTTGTAAAGAAGCACATGCGTAAGTCGCAGGACAACCCCAACGGCGGGATCATTTCCAGGGAGGCGCCAATCGCGTCCTCGAATCTGGCGGTGGTGACGCCGGCGAAGAAGACAGAAAAGGAATAGGGGAAAGCAACCATGTCGATGCTGAGAGACAAGTATAAAAAAGAAGCGGTGCCGGCCCTGAAGGCCACCGGGAGGTTCCCCTCCACGATGGACGTTCCCCGTCTGTCCAAGGTGGTCGTCAATATTGGGGTCAACGCCCTAGTTGATCGTGACACACTTAAACAAGCCATGGAAGATCTCGCCAAGATCACCGGGCAGCGTGCCATCATTACCAAGGCAACGAAGAGCATCTCGAACTTCAAGCTGCGCGAAGGGATGGAAATTGGCGCAAAGGTGACCCTGCGCGGCGAGCGGATGTATGAGTTCCTTGAGCGTTTGATCTACTCCACGCTGCCACGTATTCGCGACTTTCGCGGTGTGCCGGTGAAGTCGTTCGACGGTCGCGGCAACTATACCTTGGGATTGAAGGAACAGACGCTGTTCCCTGAAATTGAGTCGGACAAGGTCAAGCGTATCCAAGGCATGGACATCACGATTGTGACCACGGCGAATACTAACGAGGATGCCAAGGAGCTGCTGAAGCTGCTGGGTATGCCATTTGCGATTGTTGCATAAACGATATTGAAGAGGGAGGAAAGACCTTGGCTAAGACATCTTGGATGGTAAAAGCGGCACGCGAACCGAAGTTCGCTGTGCGCGGATATCGGCGCTGCCGGCGCTGTGGACGGGCACGTGCCTATATTCGGAAGTTCCAACTGTGCCGTATTTGTTTCCGCGAGATGGCGTCTGAGGGCAAGATCCCCGGTGTCGTCAAGGCGAGCTGGTAGGACGGAGGAAAACAATGAGTTGTTCTGACCCCATTGCGGACATGCTGACGCGAATCCGCAACGCGTGCAAGGCTGGTTTACCGGCCGTTGAGATGGGCCATTCCCGGCTGAAAGCCGAGATTGCCCGGATTCTGAAAAAAGAAGGCTACGTCGGTGACGTAGCCGAGACCACCGAGGACGGTAAGAAAGTCCTGCGGGTGGTATTGAAATATGACTATAACGAAAAACCCATCATCCAGCAGCTCCAACGCGTGAGCAAGCCTGGGCTGCGCCGTTATGTGGCAGCCGCGGCTATTCCGCGTGTACGAGGCGGCTTGGGCACAGCGTTGCTGAGCACCAGCCGGGGCATCATGACCGACCGCGAGGCCCGTACGGCCCACGTGGGCGGCGAAGTGCTCTGCCAGATTTGGTAACCGGAGACGACGACTATGTCCAGAATTGGTAAACAACCGATAACCCTGCCATCCGGCGTGACCGCACAGGTGGCCGACCGGGCGGTGATCGTAAAGGGTCCCAAGGGTGAATTAACCCTGCCGCTGCCTGAGACGATTGATGTGATCCTCGAGGGCAACATCCTGACGGTCGCCCGCAAGAGTGATGACAAGCAGAGCCGCTCGGACCATGGGACGATCCGGTCGCTGCTGGACAACATGACCGAGGGCGTGACCAAGGGCTATACGCGTGAGCTTGAGATTCATGGGGTAGGCTTCAAAGCCGCCATCGACGGTACGACGTTGACCATGAACGTGGGTTTTTCCCATCCCGTGGAGTACACTATTCCTGAGGGCATCACCGTGGCCGTTGCTGACAACACGAAGATCAAGGTCAGCGGAATTGACAAGCAGATGGTGGGACAAGTGAGCGCGCGCATCCGCTCCTTCCGGCCGCCGGAGCCTTACAAGGGCAAGGGGGTCCGCTATAAGGACGAACGCGTGCGCCGGAAAGCGGGCAAGACGGTAGCGTAGCAATGAAAATAAAAACCCCAAAAGAATATCGAGTCCGACGGCATTTGCGCCTGCGCCACAAGGTGCAGGGAACAGCCGAGCGTCCGCGCATGAGTGTGTTTGTGTCCAACCAACACCTCTACGTGCAGTTTATTGATGATACCGCCGGCCAGACGCTGGCGGCGGTCTCCTCGGCGACGGGTGCCCTCAAGAGCGCCCGCCTCAACGTGGAAACCGCCAAGGAACTTGGCAAATTGGCCGCCGAAGCCGCTCAGGCCAAGGGCATTGGCACGGTGGTATTTGACCGTGGCGGATTCGCCTATGGCGGCCGCCTGAAGGCGTTGGCCGACGCCGCCCGCGAGGGCGGGCTTAAATTCTAGGCCGACCAACCAGAGGACATCCGGATGAAACCAGAATTCAAGAGAAAAGACACACAGAATAGCCCCGGCGAGGCAATGGAGCGGGTGGTGCAAATCAACCGTACCGCCAAGGTCGTCAAGGGCGGCCGCCGCTTTAGCTTTTCCGCGCTGGTGGTGGTAGGCGATCGCGATGGCCAAGTTGGCTACGCGTTGGGCAAGGCCCGAGAAAATGCCGATGCCATTCGCAAAGCCACCGAGATGGCGCGAAAAAGCATGATGAAGGTGACCATGAAAGACCGCACAATTCCCCACGAGGTGATTGGCCGTTGCGGAGCATCGCGCGTCATGCTCAAGCCCGCTTCCAAAGGAACGGGCGTGATTGCAGGCGGCGGAGCGCGAGCTGTCCTGGACCTCTCGGGCGTGCGTGACGTCTTGGCCAAGTCGCTAGGATCCTCCAGCGCGCTGAATGTGGTCAAGGCGACGATGAACGGATTGATGCAGTTGCGGTCCCGCGAGGAGACCGAGGCGTTGCGCCAGTAGACGAAGGAAGAGTAGACCATGAATTTGCATACGTTATCCAACACCCCCGGTGCGAAGACGCGCCGGAAACGCGTGGGCCGGGGCGAGTCCTCGGGCCAAGGGCGGACCGCTGGCAAGGGCAACAAGGGCCAAATGAGCCGCTCGGGCCACAAGCGCAAGGCGCACTTCGAAGGTGGCCAGATGCCGCTGATTCGCCGCGTGCCTAAACGGGGATTTACCAGCCCCAATCGCGTGTCGTATGACGCGCTGAATATCGGTGAGTTGGTCTTGTCCATCAAGGGCGATATCACCCCCGAAGCGCTCATCAAGGCTGGCCGTGTGGATGGCAAGAGCCCCATCAAAATCCTCTCCGGAGGCGAGATTTCCGAAGCCCGTACGGTTAAGGCTCATGCGTTCAGCGCGGCAGCCAAGGCCAAGATCGAACAGGCCGGGGGCACCTGCGACATCCTGCTCTGACCGCGTCCAACCGAAAGGCGTACCGATGCTTTCCGCTTTTGCTAACAGCCTAAAAATTCCCGAACTGCGCCAGCGCATCTTTTTCACGATAGCGCTGATCTTCGTCTGCCGCCTGATTGCCGTCATTCCAACGCCCGGCGTGGATGCGGCAACGTTGCAGGCGATTGTGGACCGCATGGTGGCGGGAACGGGCAATATCGGATTCATGGGGATGCTGGACTTGTTCAGCGGCGGTGCGTTGACTCAGGCGGCGATCGGCGCGCTGGGCATCATGCCCAGCATCAGCGCTTCGATCATCCTGCAATTGTTGACGGCCGTCGTTCCCGCGCTGGAGAAGTTGGCGCGCGAGGGCGATTCCGGCCGCCAAAAGATCATTCAATACGGCCGCTATTTGACGGTGGCGCTGTGCCTCGTGCAGGGCTATGCCATGGCATCGCTGCTGCTGAACCCGGGGGCCATGGGCTTGCAGGCGATGGACGGTGAAGTGATTGTCACCATGGCCCGCTGGCCGTTTATCCTGTTGACCATCCTGACCATGACCACGGCCACCATGATGCTGATGTGGCTGGGCGAGCAGATCACGGCACGCGGCATTGGTAATGGTATTTCGTTGATCATCACCATTAGTATTGTCTCGCGACTGCCCGGCGCAGTCCAGCAGGCAGTCAATATGTTCCGCGAAGGCTCGGCCAACATCTTCACGCTGGTGACGATGCTGGTGCTGGTGTTCCTGGTGATTGGTGCGGTGGTGGCGGTCACGCAAGCCCAGCGCAAGATCCCCGTGCAATATGCCAAGCGAGTGGTGGGGCGCAAGACCTACGGTGGGCAGAGCACCTACATGCCCCTGCGCGTGAACTACTCAGGCGTCATGCCGATCATCTTCGCCCAGGCCATCCTGATGTTCCCCCAGCGGTTGCTGATGATGGTGCCCCTCCCGGCAGTCAAGGCGTTTGCTGAAGTCTACCTGCGCGACTACGGGCCGCTATATATGACGCTGTATTCGCTGATGATCCTGTTCTTCTCCTACTTCTGGGTGGCGACTCAGTTCCATCCGGTACAGATTGCCGACGATCTTAAGAAATATGGCGGTTACGTTCCGGGTATCCGCCCCGGCAAGCCGACCGCTGAATTTTTGGATCGCGTCATGACCCGCATCACACTGGCTGGTGCAGTCTTTTTAACGGGGATCGCGGTGTTGCCGATGATCCTATCCAGTTCGTTCCGGATTCCGCCGATGGTGGCGCAGTTCTTCGGCGGCACGAGCTTGCTGATCATCGTGGGCGTGATGCTCGACACGATGCGCCAGGTCGAATCCCATCTCGTCACCCGCCATTACGACGGATTCCTCCGCAAGGGGCATTTGCGTAGCCGCCGTTGAGGCCGCCGGGAAAGAGAGTTAGCGCGTGAAAGCAATCATTCTTTTAGGAGCCCCGGGCGCGGGCAAGGGGACACTGGCTGAAGGCGTCCGCAGCGCAACAGATTACATTCATATCTCCACCGGGGACATGTTGCGTTCTGCCATTAAAGCGGGCACTCCCACCGGGCTCGAAGCTAAAGCGTGCATGGACAAGGGCGAGCTAGTTCCAGACGATGTCATCCTGCGCATTGTGGGCGAACGTCTGGCCCAGGGACAGCCCACGGATCAATATATGTTCGATGGCTTCCCGCGGACGCTTGAACAAGCACGGCGCTTGGATGAAACCCTGGACCGATTAAGCGCTAAAGTGGACCAAGTGTTTTTGCTGGAAGTTCCTACGGCGGTGATCGTCAGTCGTCTGAGTGGTCGGCGCATCTGCAAGAGCTGTGGTGCTGTTTACCACATCACCAATATTCCTCCCAAGGTCGAGGGGGTGTGCGACCAATGCGGTGGGCCGTTGTATCAGCGTCCCGACGACAGCGAGGCGACCGTCCTCAACCGGCTGGATGTCTACCAGCACCAGACGGCCAGCCTTATTGATTTTTACGAGACGAAGGGCCTTCTGGTCCGCATCAACGCTGGCACGTCCCCCCAGGCCGCGACGGCTGAGATGCTGTCCAAACTGGTCTAGGGCAGGCGGCGGCTGATGATCCCAATTAAGACGGTGGAAAATTTGCGGCACATGCGCGTAGCCTGCCGTTGGTCGGCGGAGTTGTTGGCGGCGATGGCGGCCCGGGTATGTCCGGGGATGACCACCGGCGAATTAGACGACTTCGCGCGGGACTGGCTCCGGGAGCGAGGCCTCGTCAGTGCGTTCTTTGGATATGGTGGATTTCCTGGGCAGACGTGTATTTCGCTCAATGACGAAGTGGTGCATGGCATTCCCGGTCCGCAGGTCATCAATGCCGGCGACTTGGTCAGCTTGGATGTTGGCGTCGTCGCTGAAGGCTTCATCGGCGATAACGCCGCCACGGTTCGCGTGGGGACGGTGGATGCTGAGAGCGAGCGTTTGTGCCACACCGCTGAGGAGTGCCTGGCCGCGGCCATCGAGGTGGCACGGTCCGGCAACCGAGTTGGTGACATTGGCCATGCGGTCCAATCCCTGGCTGAGGCGGCCGGATACGCGGTCGTGCGCGATTTTTGTGGACATGGTGTTGGGCGCAAATTGCATGAGGATCCCCAGGTGCCTAACTTTGGCCGCCCAGGCAAGGGGCCCATGCTGCAGCCGGGCATGACCTTGGCCATCGAACCGATGATCAACCAGGGAACATTTCAGGTGGAGACTCAGGCGAATGGCTGGACGGTGCGTACACAGGATCGGCAGCGTTCGGCCCATGTGGAACACACCGTCCTGATTGTGGCGGACGGCCCAGCGGAGATCCTCACGTGCGTGGATGTGAAATAATTCTGCTGGACGCGGAGGTGTCGGCTATGATAGACACACGCGTTTTCCGTGCCCGACTAGGCAACGGTCACGAATTCACGGCTTTCGTTCCGCGGGAGAAAGTTTCCGCGCAGGGGAAGCCTTGTGCTTCGGGTGCACGGATTCGCGTGGCCATGTCGCCATTTGACATGTCGTGCGGTGAAATTGTGGAGTGTAGGGAAGAGTGAGGCTGAGATATGAAGGTACGAACATCAGTAAAGAGGATTTGCGACCGCTGCAAGATTGTGCGTCGCAAAGGAGTGGTGCGGGTGATCTGCACTAATTTGCGCCACAAGCAGCGCCAAGGTTAAGAGGAGAAGACAAACCATGCCCAGAGTTTTAGGCGTTGATATTCCCGGTAAAAAGCGCGTCGAGTATGCGCTGCGGTACATTTATGGCGTGGGCCCGACTCGTGCCAGAGAAGTGGTGGCCAAGCTGAAGATAGATCCGGCCACCAAGGCCGATGATCTTACCGGTGAGGAAATTGCGGCGTTGGCAAAAACGCTGCAGGAAGATTATCGAGTGGAAGGCGATCTGCGCCGCGAAGTCAGCGGCAATATTCGCCGCCTGATTGCCATCAACTGCTATCGGGGCATTCGCCATCGCAAGGGTCTCCCCGTCCGCGGTCAACGCACCAGCACCAACGCTCGTACCCGCAAGGGACCGCGCAAGACGGTTGGCGCCATTCGTGGCAAGGAAGCCCGTTCAGTCGCCAAGAGCGCCAAGTAAAAGGAACGACCCATGGCAGATGAAATTAAAGATGAAGTAAAGGCGCAGCCTGCGCCAGCCGCCGCGACAGAGGCGGCAAAGCCCGCCGCCAAAGACAAGGCCAAGCCTGCCGCTAAAGTTGCAGCGAAGCCCGCCGCAAAAGATGCCGCTAAGGCTGTCGCTAAAGACGAAGCCAAGCCCACCGAAAAAGACGCCGCGAAGCCAGCAGCGAAAGATACGGCCACGCCCGCTTCAGCAGATGTGGCGAAGCCTGTCGCTGAAGGAGCCGCCGAAGGCGAGGCCAAGGCTGTCCGCCGCCGGATAAAAGGGTCCAAAAATATTCCTGTGGGGGTGGTGCATATTTTGGCTTCCTTCAACAACACGACGGTCAGCGTCAGCGATCCGCGTGGCAATGTTATTTCTTGGAGCAGTGGTGGCCGTTGCGGCTTCAAGGGATCGCGCAAAAGCACGGCCTACGCCGGCACCATCGTGGCACAGGAAGCCTGTAAGGTAGCCTTGGGCCATGGTCTCAACGAAGTAGAAATTTTGGTGCAGGGTCCGGGGTCGGGCCGCGAGTCTGCCATCCGTGCCGTCCAAGCGGCGGGGCTTTCAATTACGGGTATCCGGGACATCACCCCGCTAGCTCACAACGGCTGCCGCGCGCGCAAGCGCCGCCGCGTCTAACATCGATTCAAGAGAGAGGAACCGAACATGGGCAGATATATTGGACCGGCCTGCAAGCGTTGCCGTCGGGTTGGAATGAAGCTCTTTTTGAAGGGCGACCGTTGTTACATGGCCAAGTGCCCCATCGAGCAGGGCCATGGACCGCCGGGACCGGCCACTCGCCGCCGCCCCCGCCTTAAGGATTATGGTATCCAACTGCAGGAAAAGCAGCGGTTGCGCAATATGTACGGGATGCGCGAAGGCCAGTTCCGGCTCTTCTTCAAGCGCGCACTGCGTGCGCGTGGCGTCACCGGCGAAATTTTGCTGCAAGCGTTGGAATTGCGCCTGGATAATATCGTTTACCGCATGGGCTTGGCGCCCTCGCGCCGCGCAGCACGTCAGTTTGTGCTCCATGGCCATGTGCGTGTGAATGGCATCAAGGTCAACATCCCCTCCTACAAAGTGAAGCCCGGCGAAGTCATCCAAGCGCGTGATGTCAAACACAGCCGCGACTACTCCAAGGCCCATATGGATGCCGCCGAGAGCCGTGGATGGCCGTCCTGGTTGAACGTCGAGAAGGCCGAATTCAAGGCTGTTCTTGACCACGTGCCCACCCGCGAGGAAATCGCCCCGGTGGTCAACGAGCAACTTATCGTCGAACTCTATTCGAAGTAATTCACCCACCCTAACCGCCATACGCCCCGGCTAACGCCCGGGGCTGGAAGGAATAAACTATGAACGACCGTCTCAGTCGGTTTGAAATGCCCAAGTTCGTCATTAAAGACGATGCTACGGCGACCTCCACCTATGCCCAGTTCACGGCCGAACCTTTCGAGGCTGGCTATGGCCGCACCATCGGCAACTCTCTGCGCCGCGTGCTGCTGTCCTCCCTCGAAGGTGCCGCCATTGCATCAGTCCGCATTCAGGGCGCGGAACACGAGTTCTGCCACCTCAAGGGCTGTGTCGAGGACGTCACCGACATCGTGCTGAACCTCAAGGCAGTTCTGTTCAGACTCTATACCCGCCAGCCCAAGATGCTGCGGATCAAGGTCAAGGGCCCCGGGGACGTCACCGCCGCCGATATTCAAGGCGATGCCGCCGTCGAAGTGCTCAATCCTGATCAGCACATCTGCACGCTCGACACCGATGGTGTGTTCGATGCCGAGATCGAAGTTAAGATTGGCCGTGGATACTGCCCGGCCGACTGGAACAAGAAGCCCGATCAGGAAATTGGTCTAATCCCCATTGACTCGCTCTTCTCCCCCGTACGCCGAGTCAAGTATTCGGTGGAAAATACCCGCGTGGGGCGCCGCACAGATTATGATAAGCTCCTGCTGGAAATCTGGACCGACGGTCGCATCAACCCGGATGAGGCCCTAACGCTGTCCGCCGCAATTCTGCGTCACCACCTCGATGTCTTTGTCAATTATGACAAGGATATCGTTGAGTTCCAGGAGAGCGAAGAGGCGGCAGATCCCGCCCGTGAGGAACTGGCCAAGAAACTCGCCATTAGTGTTAACGAGATTGAACTGAGCGTACGCGCTGCCAACTGCCTCAACAACGCCAACATCACGACCGTCGGCGAGCTGGCGCAGAAATCTGAAGCCGAGATGCTCAAGTACCGCAACTTTGGTAAAAAATCTCTCAATGAAATCAAGCAGAAGCTCAACGAGCTGGGGCTGTCGCTAGGCATGACCTTCGATGCCGAACTGCTGCAGACGTCCACGCCCGAAGAGTAATCGATAGAGGAGCCCGACCATGCGTCATCGCAAAAAAACTGTTAAACTTGGCCGCAATTCGGCCCAGCGTGAGGCGCTGATGGCCAGCTTGGTCAGCAACCTCATTCTCGCCAAGCGCATCACCACCACCCTGCCCAAGGCCCGTGCCGCCAGGCCGATGGCGGAAAAGATGGTCACGTTTGGTAAAAAGGGAACCTTGGCCGCCCAACGCCACGTCCTTTCCCGGCTCAAACAGCCCAAGGCCGTGACCGAGTTGTTCACCGCTGTGGCCCCCGCCATGGGCGAGCGCGCGGGCGGCTATACCCGTATCGTCAAGCTCGGCAAACGCATGAGCGACAGCAGCGAAATGGCCATTCTCGAATGGGTCGATTTTGTTCCCAAGGCCAAAAAGGCCAAAACGGACACGGCGGAAGCCACTCCCAAGGCGAAGAAGGCACCCAAGGCGGCTAAAAAGTCAGCCGAAAAGCCTGCCAAAAAAGAAAAACCCGCCAAGAAGGAAAAGAAAGAAAAGAAGGACAAAGAATAGTCCCCTTTTCCAACTTTGAATTCCAACGGCATCCGGCAGCGGATGCCGTTTTCCTTTTGCTAGAGCAATAAGCGATTGAGATGTCGTGTGGATGTTTCGAAAGATGCGAATCGGATGCCTGCGCACCTGGGTAGGGCGGGTTGGCCCAACCCGCCGAATGTTTCGATCCCGGCGAGTTGGGCCAAGTCGCCCTACCTCTCTGGCAGCAGGTAGCAGATGCTGGCTCAAACCCCCACGGGTTTGTCCCGTGGGTGAATCAGGCCCGCCCCCAGTTTGCGTCACGGTCCACCCCCCGCCCAAAAGACGTTTTAATAATCAGGCCCATTTCCAATGTTCGGCTCACCGTGCCAGGACACGGCGTCAACGGTAGGGCAAATCGTCCCGCCGAGTCGTTCCAACAGCGAATTGCAGATGCCCCCCCCGTCCCGGTAAAAGGTTTTTTTTGAGATTGCGCTGGCGCCTCAACTATGCGAAAACCCTGCTAGCTTAAACAGGCCGACAGGCCAGAAGCAAAAGGAGCACTTATGAAAGCCATGAAGTTGTTGGGGTTGCTGGTTGCAGTAGGGCTGGTGGCGGGAGCGGCGCTGGCGGCAACCTATACGGATGCCGCGAGCAACTACACGGAGGGCAGTTGGACAAACGGGTCCACCGGCGGCACGGGTTTCGAGCCTTGGAGCATTGTGAGCGACGATTTCGGCACAGGCTGGGCCGGTTGCGGCATCTGGGACAGCTCCGGGGCCGAGTTGAGCATGGGCTTTGCCTTCGGCTTCGTTGGCAAGGTCGGGTATGTCAATATTGACCGTGATTTTACTCAGGCCCTGAACGTGGGCGATTCCTTCGCGCTGGATTTCGGTGTGAACTGGGATTCTGACATCGGCAACAAAGGCTTCAGCCTGTTCGCCAACGGGGTGGAAGTCATCAACGTGAACCATGGGGGCTTTCCCGGCGAAATCACGGTAAACGAAAATCCGGGTATTACCAATTATGGCACTGGCACCATGCGCTGGACCTTCACACAAGTGGCCGCCGACCAGATTTCCGTCTATGCCACCGGCCGCGACGGAACGGAAACTTTTGCAACGACCGTCACGGCAGCTAACGCCTACGGCTATCTGGACCATGTTCGTTTCTATTCCTCCGGCTTGGACAAAGATGCGCCCGATCAACGCCAGAGCTATTTTGACAACCTGACCTTGGAGCAGGAAGGCACGCCGCCTCCGGCTCCGATGGGCCTTTCGTTCACGTCGGGCACGTGGGATCCCGCCGCCATCGGCGACTACGAGTTCGTTCTAGCGCGCGAGGGGGCCGTGGGCGACGATATCGTGCTGTCGAGCAGCAACACGAATGCGGTGACCGTTCCGGCGACCGCGACGTTCGTATCCAACTCGGTGTCCTTCAACGTCACGGTGGTCAGCCTGACGGCTGGGCCCGCGACGATCATCGCCAGCAACTCCGCCAGCGGTGCCTGGGCGGAATACGGGGTGACACCGGTCGCTCCGGTCCTGACTCTCGGCGGGCCATGGGAAGTGTTCGTGCTCGGGCCAGCAACCTATACGCTGGAGCGTTCGGCCTCGGTGGAGGAAAACATTGTCCTGTCCAGCTCCGATACGGGCGTGCTGACGGTGCCGGCGGACCTAGAGTATGCAGCGGGATCCTATACGAGCACCTTCCCGGTGACGGTCATCGGATACGGTTCTGCGACGATCACGGCCAGCAACGCCACCAGCGGTGCCTGGGCGACCTTCGATGTGACGGTCGCCGAACCGAGGCTGGAACTGACGGGCCCCGCAACGGCCTGGGTCGGCGACACCAAGACCTACACTGTGACGCGCTTTGGTCCGGTGGGCAATACCGTCAATCTGTCCAGCACTGACACCAACGTCATGACCGTTCCGGCAACTGTTGACTTCCCGTTCGAGCAAAATTCGGTGACGTTCCAGGCCGTGGCCGTGGCCGTAGGTGGCACGACGCTCTCCGCAGTCAACGACGACGTTGGAGCCGCGACACTGGCGGTGACGGTGACAGAAGTCCCGAACATCCTGGCCTATGACGAGGCTGGCAACTATACACCGGCGACCTTCATCAGCACTGCCAACGAGGGCTTTGGTTTCGGAGCGTGGAACCTGTGGAACACACTGGCCACGCTGGGCGATTCCACCGCAGGTGGAGGCGGCGATCTCAACTCTACCAACGGCTATTCGTTCCGCTTCATGGGCGATGGCGCGGGCGGCTGGTGCAACGGTGAGCGGCAGTTCGATGCGCTGCAGGCTGGCGACGTCCTCAGCTTTACCTTCACCTACAACTGGGACGGTGGCGGACGCGGCGTGGATATTTTCTGCTCCACCGGCCAGTTTGCCAATCTAATTGATGTCTCCCCGGGCAATACCTTCAAGGTCAACGGCGAGACGATTTCGACGGACTGGTCACCGGCCGCGGTGGTCGAGGTGGAAATTACGCAGCAGGCCGACGGCATTCAGATGAGCCTGGTGCGTTCGGTGGACGGCGTGCCGAATCTGACCTACACGACCAACATTCTCAATCCTGAGTCGGCCACCGGCGTCTCAATGTATTGCGGCGGCTATACCTGCGCTCCCGAAGACAATGTCAACTACGCCATCTTCATGAACGACCTGCAAATCGCGGGCGAAGAACGCACAAGCCTGACCTTCAGCAGTGGCACATGGAATCCCTCGGCCCTGGGCGATTATTCCTTCGAGTTGACCCGTTCCGGGGCCGTCGACAATGAGATCGTGCTGACAAGCGACAACACAGCGGCAGTGACGGTCCCTGCCAGCGTAACCTTTGCGGGCACGGACGCCACGGTGAGCTTCATGGTGACCGTCGTCAGTCTGACCAATGGCGATGCCACTGTTGTCGCCAGCAATGCGGCCAGTGGCCTCACAGCGACGTACACAGTGAAGCCTTATGAGTCGACCGAAGGCCCGCCCTTTGGCGGCGACCTGGTGCTGGTCGGCGGCGATCTGCAATTCACCATGCCCACCGGCTACACCCTTGGGTCTGTCTTGGGCGCGGATTGTGCGCTGGTCGATGGCGACTGGGACTGGCAGACGCTCTCGAGTCCCGCCGACTACACCGTCGAGGGTAATGTCGTCACCATCACGGCCACCGGTCGCAAGATTATCCGCATCGGCGAAATCCCAGACTAACACGCCCGTGCCACACCTCCCCCCCCGCCGGTCCCCGGCGGGGTTTTTTTTTGTCATGACAGCCGGACTCACGCCACGACGCTAAAGATTTTGGAGGGGCGACCTGTCCGCCGTGGCGGGAACCTCCGTGTTGCCCGAGATCGAGAATCAAGATAGTTGATTTCTATTCGGGATGGACCACGGGTAGACGCAAATTTTACAGGGTGGAGATCGGAATAGACGTTATAAAGTGTATTCCTGAAAACAGAGCTCTGAGAGGGGAGAGTTAGAGTTTTCCACGGTGTGGTCCCGCATGCGCGGGATCTTCCATAGCGTGGAAAAATCACGGAAATATTTTCCATAGCGTGGAAAAACACAGAGGACATGAAACGGGAAGAAAGTGGCCCGGTGGCGATGTTTAATAATCAACAAGTCATTCGGCGGTTGCGTGCCTTTGCGTCCATCGCGACTTTTGCGTTAAAGGATCGACCGACAATCAACACCTGACCCGAGGTTACAAATAACGTCGGGATTGAGCATGGACGCATGCTGGGGCCCATGTTACGTTGAGCGGCCAAGGATGGTGAGTGCGATGAACGAACTGGGAATGGATTGTTTAAGATGGATGCAGATGAATCGGACGCCGGGCGGCGAAGATTTTTTTCTGTATGTGACACAATTTGGGGAGGGGTTTTGGCTGATGGCGATTTTGGGGGTGCTCTTCTGGGTCTGGGGCGCGCGGGTCGCCTATCGGGCCGGGCTGGCGCTGATGACCGGGGATCTAGTGAGCAGCGTGGTGAAGAACGCATGCTGCATTCCTCGGCCGTGGGTGCGCGATCCAAATGTGCTACCGGTTGGGGCGGCGCAGTGGGGTGCCTTTGGCTATTCATTCCCGAGCGGTCATGCGTCGAGTTCAGCCCTGCTGTGGGGTGGCATTGCCGCAGCAGAGA
>JAVEUJ010000161.1:0-5125 GCA_034005635.1 Kiritimatiellia bacterium
ATCCACAGGCCGCTCTCCAAGCCCGGCGCAACCGTGAAGGTGTAATTTGGGCCGCCGTTGTTGTCCCAGGCTTGGCTGCTGTCCGCCCCCTGGGCATTGATGAAGTATTGGACGACGGTGCCGGCTGGCAACAGGCCAAGCGTGGCATTGTACCACTTACCACCTTCGCTGCTCCATTCCGTGTTGACCGTCATCGTCATGGAGGTCCAAGTCGTGCCGTTGTTGAGGCTATAGCCCAGCAGCACGTTGGTCACGGACGCCACCGGCCCCGCCTCGGTATTAATGTAGATCGCCGTGTCGGATGTCACCTCGCCCGCGACCGGATAGTTGTGCGTGCCGCGCGCCCACAGCGTCGGCGCAGCCACACCGGCCACATAAATCTTGGTTTCTTTGCCGCTGAGGCTGATGGCCAGCTTGCCGCCGCTGACGGTAACCTTGTCCGCCGGGTTCAGCGCGTTGACGAATTCTGTGCCGTCGGCCTTTCCGACCTGCGGGTCCAGGGCCTTGTTGCCGTCCTGGAGATTAATCGCCACCAGCGCCTCTTCCTCGTCATAGACCCGGCTGAAGGCATAGGCACCGTCGCTGAAGCGTTCCTGAAACGAACCGCGGGTCAGACTCTTGTGGGCGGCGCGCGCCGTGTTCAGCGCCTTGATGTGCTGATAGAGCGGCGCGTTCGTCGCCGCCAGCTTATTGCCCTGCGCCGGGCCGGGCTGGAAGCCCTTGTCGAACATGCACTCGCGCTGCCAATCGCCGTCGTCGGGATTGTTTTCGTTGCGGTCGCTGCCGTTGTAGTGGCCGCCCTGGTCGAAGGCGTGCTCGGTGCCGTAATAGAGACAAGGCACCGGTGTGGCCAGATAGAGGAAACTCAGCGCAGGCTTCAGCTTCCAAACATCGTTGGCCGCATCCCCGCTGTTCATCAGCGCAATACGGTTCAGATCGTGGTTGTCAATAAAGGCCACCAGGCGGTCCGCGCCCTCGCCATACTGGCTCTTGTTATTGAGCTGCTGGGTGAGCTGGCCCGCCCACCCGTTGTCCACAAACACGCTCTTGATCGTCTGGCTCAGGGGGAAGAACAGGGCGGAATTGTACGAGTAGCCCGCATCCTTGCACCAACTGGCCAACGCGTTGTTGTCGTAGGAAAACAGCTCGCCGAAGAGAATGAAGTCGTTCTTGCCGCGGTAGGCCGCGTGCTTGCGCATGTCATCGGCCCATTGCTTGTTCCAGTTGTACTCCATGTGCTTGATGGCATCCACGCGAAAACCATCGCAGTCCGTCGCGTCGATCAGGTTCTTGAACGCCTTCGAGAGGATGTCCTGCACCGCGGGATCTTCAGTCTTCAGATCGTCCGTGCCCTTGAACTGCCCCCACAGGTTTTCCGGCGAGCTGTCCCAGTTGTTGATCGTCCCGTTGTTGTGGAAGTAGGCCAGGTTGTCGAACGGCGCGGGATGCTTGTTGTTCTGGTCCCACCACCCGAAGGTGCTGTTGCCATTGGCAAAGTACTGCTTGTCGTCCTGCTGGTTGTTGCCCCACAGCCCATTCTTGTCGCACATGTGATTCGGCGCCACATCCAAAATCACGTAGATGCCCCGCGCATGGCAGGCATCGATCAGCTCTTTCAAGTCTTGGAAGGTGCCCATCGCCGGATCGCACTTGAAAAAGTTTTCCGGATGGTACTGGTGATAAGGCGTGTAATTCAGATCCTTGCCCTGGTCGTTCTGCTGGACGCCCGACATCCAGATCGCCTTCACGCCCATGCCAGACAGATAGTCGAGGTTGTTCTTCAGCCCCTTCCAGTCGCCGCCGTGGTGGAAGTTGCGGTTTTGCGGAAAGCTCTTGCCTTCCGTCTTCCAGCCCGGCTTGTAGCCCGCCAACTGGTCGGTACCGGAGTCCGCGAAACGATCCGTGAAGAGCTGGTAGATGTTGATGTCGCGCCAATCCGCCGGACTCGCGGTGTAACTGAAGCCCGATTCCCCTTCCCGAGTCTTGAGGCCATAAGTCGGGTCATTCACCCCCCAGTCGCCGATGCCTGCTTCCTCCGCCCAGACTCCCGGCACCATCACCAGGCCGACCAAGATACTTGCCAACCACACGCACTTCTTCATGGACTTCATCGCCGGACTCCTCGGGATTTACACAGGCTTGGAACCAACACCGGCCCCAAAGTGCTAAAACGTTACACCCTTCAGGTAGGCCGCTGCAAGGTAAATCATTTATCGCGAGTCATTGATAGTCGATCCCGGACGGTACAGAGGCACCGTCACGGCGGGCAGACAGTGCCTCCAGAATTCCCCTTTGCTTGACGTGAAACCGGCTATTCTCACTACTCATGAGTTCGTGAGTTCAAATTCACCCGACCGCGACTGCTCCATCGCGCCAATCGATCGTCAACAGTCTCAAGTCTATAGTCTCCCCCCTGCGCCCCCTCGTGCGCTTTGAGCGGCCTAGTCTTGCGAGGGCGGCGACGACTCTGGTTCGCTAGGAGCCAACACCAACCGAAATCCATTAACGGCACCGCGCGCGTTGCCAATAAACCCGTACAAGGCGTCAGATGCCAACCGCGCGGGCAAATAATCTTCCCAGCCCCCGCCCTGCCAACCGCCAAATTGTGCGCCCGTGGCATCGCGGGCCGTGGTCTCCCACACATTGCCACCAGCGCCAAATAATCCCCAGTCGTTTTCGCCACTCATTTCGACGGGCGCGGTCGTCGCAAATCCATCTTGGTAGCCAGGGATAGCCGGTTTATCGGGGAAGGCGGCGTTTAGCGCACTATCCGCGTAGTTGCCACGCTTCGGCGGCCACACGTCGCCCCAGGGATAAGCCGACGACATGCCGGCGCGGGTGTAGGCAATGGCTTCCATGCGTGTTGGCAAGCGATAGCTTAGAGTATCGGGTAACTTGCCCGCTGCCCGTTCCTGCTCAGTTAGCCAAGTGGCAAAGGCGACCGTGTCGTCAAAATTGACGCGCACCACCGGCTGACGCGAGCCACTGAGGCAAACCCCATTAAATTCTCCGCTCTGATGCTCGGGATCCTTCTGGAGATAGTCGCCGTTGGTCACCTCGTAGCGCCCCACCCACATCTGGAGTGCACTGACCCAGACAAATTCCATCGGGACAGTGTGGGCCACCCAGGGGTTGTTAGCCACCGGCAGCGGCGTGGTCGCCACCAGCGGCTTAGGCGGCTCATAGGCCGCCTTGGCTGCCACCCTCGACACCGGTGATTTCACGGGGGTTGGCTGCGCTTTCGCCGCGGGGGGAGGACGGGGCTGAGCCAACCAAGCCGCCAAGCTGCGCCCCCCTAAGCCAAAGCCGACCAGTAGGGCCGCGACGGCCCCGATGGTACCGTAGATCATCCCCAAACGCCGCCAATCGGCACGACTGCGACCGCGACGCCCCTTGACTCGTTCTCCTGCCAGAGCACGTACAAAATCCGTGCACGTAATAAATCGCCTGCGCGGTTTGGTCGCCATGGCCCGGCGCAACGCCGCCTTGGCCGACGCTGACAAATCGGGGGGCCAGACAGCCACCGCGTCTTCCCCCGGGGGGGAACCGGCCAGCAGTTCCAAGGCTAACACGGCCAGCGCATACTGATCGCTGGCGGTATCCGGCTGGCTATTGTGGCGCAGTTCCGGAGCGACATACGACCCAGTGGTGCCCGTACGAACCGCTTCGCCACGGTGCAGAGTCAGTTGGCGATGGGGAGCCAAACCAAAATCCGTGACCTTCACCAAACCGTCTTTGTTCAAAAAGATATTCGAGGGTTTCAAGTTCCGGTGAATGATCTGGTGGGTGTGGACGAAATCCAATGCCGCTGCCACTTGCTTCAAAACCGGCAGGACCTCGCCCAGCGAGCGGCGCCCGTCTGGCCCCTGACGTGCCCAGGTGCCAATATCCATTCCCACCGCGAAATCGCCCACCAGATAGATCTGATCGCCCACATAAATCATCTGGCGGATCGCCGCGACATTCGGATGGCTCTGGTCAGAAATCCGCTGAATACCCGCATGAATGATGGCCAGCACAGATTTGGAATGCGCCAGGTCGTGGGGCAACCGACGCACGGCCACCTCTTGATTCTCGTCACGATCCAGGCAGCGCCACAACTCGCCCAACTCGCTGGTGCCCAAAACAGCCGCCACTTCATAGCGATCCCACAGAACGGTCCCAACGCGCAAGGCCGGCTGATGCCGTAGGTCGACTTCCCCGGTGTCACCGCTGGGTCTGTCGAGCCTGGTGGTTTGTTGCGTCATGGCAGATGGATAGTGCCAAAGCTCCCCCTTCCGAGCAATGCGAAAACCAATAGGACTCGGGTTGTGGAAGGCGAGAGTAGAATTCTGAATTGTATCCCCCTCCCGACGCCGGTAGACTCCCGCTCATGAATTGTAATTTTCGAATCGCCATTTATGCGCCGTTATTGCTGGCCTGGACCCTTGTGTCGGCCCCCGCCGAATCACGCATGCAGGTTTCCGCCACCTCGTCGGCTCTCTACAGCCAGCCCTCCGGTGCGGCACAACAGGTAGGACGCGCCGCCCACGGTGAAATCCTCTTTGTTTCGCGTACGGACGGCGACTGGGTGGGCATTGCCCCTCCCGACTATATTGATCTCTGGCTCAATAAGGATTTTGTTGAAAGCAACCGCGTACTGGCGCGCAGCATCCAGGTGCGCTCCGGCCCCGGCATTCAATATGATGTGGTTGGTACCCTTGAACGGGGCGCGCCGGTCATGCCGCGCGGCGAAGACGGCGAGTGGGCCAAAATAGCTCCGCCCTCTTCTGCGACCCTTTGGGTCAAACAGGCCGACCTGACCACGGTTCGGGCCCGTACCGAAACCCCCATCCGTGAGGTGGTCAGTGCGCCTGTGCCGGTACCTGCACCCGACCCCACCCCCGCCCCAGAACCCAGCTTAAAGCCGCAACCCGTATTCCAACCGCAAGCGGAACCTGCGCCCAGCTCCGAGCCCGACGTCATCCCCACCGTGGTGGCCGCTGCCCCCCCAGAAGCGCACCCGGCACCGGTCATCGAATCGCCCCGGCCCACCGCCCGTATTGCCCCTTCCACGCCGTATGCCACAACTGCCCAACCCGAGGTAATCAAGCCGCCGCGCCATTCCTCCCCCCCCCCCCCCCCC
>JAVEUJ010000028.1:0-7030 GCA_034005635.1 Kiritimatiellia bacterium
GCCTGATTTTAAGGGCGCGCAAACGGCCAATCATCCAGCGTCCGAGCAGTAGCGAAAGCACGAACGAGGTGCCCGCCCCCATGAACGCTCGAAACGTCACGTAGCGGAACACATTTAGCGGGGAAAACCAATCGGTCAGTTGTGACAAATAATAGAGCATGGATCAGATTTCCTTCTTCAATTCAGTTACGACCTTTTCCAGTTGAATCCCGCGCGAGGCCTTCAGCAACAAAGCGTCATTCGATTGCAAGCGCAGTCGCAACCATGCCGCTGCCTCTTCAGAACCGGCTGCCATCACCACACGATCCGCGGGCCAACCGGCTTCATGTAATCCGTCCCATATCCCCTGCGCCGCGCCATCGGGCAGCCCCCCCGGCTGCGGTACAATCGCCACTCCGGCCCACTTGCCGGCCGCCACAAAGCGGCCAAGAGCTTCATGCTCTTCTCTGAGATGGCGCCCCAACTCCAGCATGGGACCCAACACCAGAAATTTGCGTCCGGACACCGGCCAGTCAGCAAAGGCCGTCAGGGAGGCACGCATGCTGCGGGGATTCGCATTGTAGGCATCGTTGACAATCCGCCAGCCCTGCACCGTTTCCACGGCCCAGCGCATCCCGACGGGACGAAACTGCTCAAGCGCCGCAGCAATCCCCTCCCAGGAAGCGCCGCATGTCCGCGCCACAGCCACAGCCCGCAGGACATTTTCGGCCATGAAGCCACCCGGCGGTGGCAAGACCAGCTCGACGGTTTCGCCCGTGGCCCGTTCACAGACCCACAACTGCCCCGCTCCCAGCGCATCTCCGGCATAGTCCGCTTCCCGGCGCTTCAGCGAGCACGTCACCACCGGTGCGGAACAATGCTCACGCAGCAGCGGGAAAAAACGGTCGTCGCGATCCAGAATAGCGGCTCCATCAGCCGGCAGCTTCTCCAACAGCGTGGCCTTCTCGGCGGCAATCGCTTCGAGCGACTCAAAAAACTCGATATGCACCTCCGCCAGGCCGGTCATCACTGCCAGGTCCGGCATCAAAATATCGCGCAGCAGCGCCATCTCGCCCGGATGGCTGATGCCCGCTTCAATCACCCCAAACAGGCTGTCCTGCTCCACGGTCAAAAGACTCAGCGGCAAGCCGATTTCATTATTGAAGTTGCCTGCCGTTCTGGTCGTCTTGCCGATGGTCGCCAGCATGTCCGCCGCCAATTCCTTGGTCGTTGTCTTGCCCACGCTGCCGGTGATCCCCACCATCCGCGCCGGCATCTGCTGCCGATAGCCCGCCGCCAACCGCCCCAGCGCCGCCAGCGGATCGGCCACGCGCAGGAAAAATCCGTGGATGGGCAGATGATCCGTTGGGATGTCCTCGCGCACCAACGCATATGCCTGCGCAGCGGCAACCGCCGGCAAAAAATCATGGCCGTCGACCCGCTCGCCTTTCAGCGCCACAAACAAACTGCCGGGCTGCACTGCCCGGCTATCGACACACACCTGGCGGATGGGCGCCGGCGGCACATGCGGATACCACTGCCCTTGGCACCATGCCGCCGCCTGATCTGGAAATACCTTGTCCATTCTGCGAAGGGTTGTAGAAGGTTTGCGCACGATTCGCAATTCATTTCCGGTTCCGGTGTGACGTGCTTCGCGCTATACTGATGGCATGAAAGTTTGGTCCATAGGCGATTGTGTCCGCCCGGGGCGCTATACGCTCCGCACCCGCTACTCCCGCAGCATCCTGCTGACCGGGCCTGCGCACCGCCTGCTGTTTATCGTGGACCGCTCAATCGGCCCGGGCCCCTTGAACCTCGTCGTGAGCCGGCCAGACCGCTTTTTGCCTGGCGAGACCTACCATCTCCCTGCCAAGCTAGAGGCCCCGCGCTTCGACTCTGATCTTCCGTCTTTTGACGATTTGATCCGGAAGCGACTGGTCCGGGTTCTTCAAACCTATCTACCCCAACTCGCCCCCCCGGAAAGTCTCATTTCGCTATTCCTGCCCGCGCGCAACCGGTCGCGTCTACAGACGGCGCGCGATGTGGTCTTCCGCCGTGGCATCCAGCAGATTGCCGCAGGTGAGATGGCCAAGGGCATTCGTCTCATCCGCGGCTGCGGCGAAGGCCTCACGCCTTCCGGCGACGACTTTCTGTGCGGCTGGATGCTAGCTTGCCGGCTGCGCGGTCAGCCAGCTCAGGTGCGAAATATTTTGCCCCACGCCCTGGGTCGCAATGTGGTATCCAACGCGTTTCTCACCCTATCCGCCCAAGGCCACGTCCACCGCCCCATGCAGCGCCTCCTGCAAGCCCCCTCTGCCGCCCGTGTGCGGGCCGTCTGCGCCTTTGGACACAACTCCGGTGCCGACCTCCTCTGCGGCCTGCTGTGGGCATTTGCGGGGCTTCCGAGCGCACCAAGCTAAATTCTACGCCCCCCCCGGCACGCCCACACCGTCTACTTCACCAGGGTCCACCACACCAGCGCACTCAGCAGCAAGCGGTACCAGCCAAAACCTTCGAGGGTGTAGCGCGTAATCACGCGCATCAAAAACCGAATGGCAATGCGCGCCACCAGAAACGAAACGACCAGTCCAATCAAATAGGGCATCAGATCCGAGCGCTGCAAGCTGTCCCAGCCCTTGGCCAAATCATACGCACTGGCCAGAAACAACACCGGCACTGCAGCAAAGAACGAATACTCTGCTGCAGTCTTTCTCCCCAAGCCCAGCAATCGTCCCCCCAGGATCGTCGCCATCGACCGCGATGTTCCCGGCACCATCGCCACGCACTGGAAAAAACCAATGCCCAGCGCCCGCCGCCACCCGAGGGCATCCACGCCACCCTCGTCATGCGCGGGCAGCACCCGCTCCAGCACTATCATCAGCACTCCCCCCACGAACAGCGCAATAGCGATGGGCTTTGGAGCGAACAAATGCGCTTTGATCCCCGAATGACACAGCAGTCCCAGCACCGCCGCCGGCAAGGTCGTCAGCACCAACCACCCCCAACCCGTCCAGCCCGCAAAGCCACCCGGCGCCTTGAAATCAGCCAGCCGCAGGAACCGGTCCCAATATTCCACCAGTACCGCCAGCATCGCTCCCGCTTGAATCACCACGATAAAACTTTCGTGGAAGGATCGCCCCATCCACTCTTTCACTAGCTCTAAATGGCCGGTGGACGAAATGGGCAGGTATTCGGTGAATCCCTCCACAATTCCCATGACGATGGCGGCTAGTGCTGTTGCGAAATCAGGCATGTCGTTTCTTTTATCGTAGCAGACTTATTGTAAGTTAGTTCCGCCCCCCATCTGCGAAAGCGAGACGAACGGCAACCACTTTAGATGCCCCCTTCACCTCGTGCAAGCAGAACCCACGAAAACTTCACCCCGGTGCGCGGCTCGGTTTGACAACTGCCCCCCGCCCTTGGCATCCTGTCTGTAGTGATTCCACACGCTGTCATCCTGCTCGGTGGCAAGGGCACCCGTATCGCCGCGCACTTCCCCGATCGCCCCAAGGCGCTCGTGCCAGTTCACGGCCGCCCCTTTCTCGAATGGCAGCTCGACTGGCTCAAACGCAACGGCATTCAGCGTGTCCTGCTGGCCGCCGGCCACCTGGCCGAGGTACTCGCCACCTATCTCACCACTCGCCCCCCCGACGGTCTCGAGATCGCCCTGTCGCGCGAACCCGAACCGCTCGGCACCGGCGGCGCGTTAAAATTTATCGAGCCCCGCCTAAGCTCCGACCCCGTCCTTGTACTCAATGGCGACTCCCTCACCCCCAATCTCGAGTTTTCCACGCTATGGAAAAATAAACCCCACGTTTTCCACGCTATGGAAGAATTTCCGGACAATCTTCCACGCTATGGAAGAATAAATGCCGAGTTTTCCACGCTATGGAAGAATATCTTCCACACTGTGGAAAATCGGGCTGGTTTTTTCCACAGTGTGGATAAAAGTTTTCCACACTGTGGAAAAGTTTTTGTCACGCCCATCGCGGAAGCCGGCCGCTTCGGCACGGTCGAATTCGATGCCGATGGCTATGTGACGGCCTTCCGCGAAAAAGCGGAACGCGCGGCAGGATTCGTCAATGCCGGCGCCTATCTTTTGCCCCGGGATGTCATTGCCACGATCGCCGCTAGAACCGTTGTATCGCTCGAAACTCAGGTATTTCCGGCCTTGGTCGCGAACCGGCGCCTACTAGCCCTGCCCTGCCCCCCGCCGCTCCTCGACATGGGCACCCCCGCCGGCCTCGACGCCATGGAGCGCTTCCTGCGCGGCTGATTTCCATCCCACATGCCTCCCCATCCGCCAGCCACCATCCCCGCGCTACGGCGTGCCGTTCGGCAGTGCCTGCTGCCATGGTTTGCTCAGAATGCCCGCGACCTGCCCTGGCGCACTGAACCGCTCGATCCCTATGCCGTGTGGATTTCCGAGATTATGCTGCAACAAACCCAGGTGGATACGGTCATCCCCTATTTCCAACGCTTTCTGAAACGCTTCCCCCATGTCGCCGCTCTGGCCGCCGCCCCCCTGCAGGATGTGCTGAAACAATGGGAAGGCCTCGGCTACTACACCCGCGCGCGCCATATCCATGCAACGGCTAAACTCCTGATGGACCACCACGGCGGCCAGTTGCCGACCGATCCCGCCCTCCTGGCCACGTTGCCAGGCCTCGGACCCTACAGCACTGCCGCGATCGCATCCTTTGCCTTCGGCCTGCCACTGGCCGTGCTGGAGGGCAACGTCATCCGTGTCTTCTCGCGTCTGCTGGCACTCCCCGACGACGTCACCCGCCCCGCCACACGCAAAAAGCTGCAACAGCTTGCGGATGCCCTCCTGCTCCACGACCACCCCGCTGCAACCAACGAAGCCTGGATGGAGCTCGGGGCATTGGTGTGCACGCCGCGCGCCCCCAACTGCCCGGCTTGTCCCCTGCGCAGAGTCTGCTGCGCCGCAAAAACCCCCGCGCCCGACGCCTTTCCGCGAAAGAAAAAGAAAATGAAAGTCCCCCACAAAATCGTCGGTGCCGCCGTCATTCTCAACTCGAAAAATCAAATTCTGATTGCCCAGCGCCAAACCCAAACGGGCATGCTGGCCGGCCTGTGGGAATTTCCGGGCGGCAAAATCGCCGCGGGCGAAACCATGCCCGACTGTATTGCGCGCGAGCTGATGGAAGAGATGGGCCTGCAGATCGAAGTCGGCCCCCATCTCGTTACCATTCCGCATGCCTACTCGCATTTCACGATCGAGTTGCACGCGCACATCGCCCGCATTCGCAAAGGCCGACCCCGCCACATCGAGTGCGCCGACCACGCCTGGGTCACTCGGGACCAGTTCGCCGACTACCCCTTCTCCAAGGCCGATCACGGCATTATCCATGCCATTCTTGCGTTGCCGCGCCCCCCCAGATTGCGCGACTACTTCGGCTGAGGCGCCCCGCGCCAGCCGGTAGCGACAGCCCTCATCTCCCCATCTTCTCTGGGTGTCTGCCCCACCCTACTATAGTTGTTGCAACATTTATAGTATATGTATTGCAATACATATAGTACACTTATTGCAACACTTGGCAGGGACGCATCTCCCTAAAGTCGGAATTCTCTACCGTGGTAGGGCGAACCCTCCCCGGCTTGTCCGCCCGTGGCGGAGTGAGCCGCGGCTGTTAAGGGCGGAACAAGGCCAGACAATTTCTTAACATGCTCTACCGCGCTGCGATCCACGGGATCGCCACAAACGTTCCGATGCTGCTGCCGAGGTTGGCGAACGCCACGACCAGCAGAATTCGCACCACTGGATTCAGGAAAAATCCTTTGAGAGATTCCATTGCCTCGGGCAATGCTTCGAAGTCGCCAACTGAGGGCGGGCGCACCCAGGCTTGGGCCAATCCGGCTACCCAGCCGGCCGCAATAGTCGGGTTCAGGCTCGTGATCGGTGCGGCCACAAATGCCGCCAGTATCGCCAGCGGATGGGCCAGAGCCAGTGCTGCGCCCAGAGCCGACAGTATCCCGTTGACCCCCACCCAAATCAAAATAGAATCGATGCCGTGTTGCGCGCCGCCTTGCACGAATCCCCAGGTAATCAGCGCCACCACCAATACCGGAATCAACCAAGGCCAAATTTTTGACCAACGGGTTGGCGGCGGCAGATGGTCGAGTTCCGCCAGCGGCATCGAGTATTGGATAGATTTGAGCATCCCAGGGACATGTCCCGCCCCCACCACTGCCACGATTCGCTGCCCCGGGGCGGCCCGCAACTTCTGAGCCAAATACACATCGCGCTCGTCGATCAAACGCTTCTTGATTTCTGGAAAGGCCTGGCCCATTTCCCCCATTAGTGCTTCGAGTTGGTCCTGCTGCTTCAAGGCTTCAATGTCTTCGTCCGCTACGTCCTCCGCCGAAAACATCGCGCCCACCATGACGCTAAACAGCTTGATCCGCTGCCAGAATCCCAAAAATCGCCACACGCGTTTGAGGGTGATATCGATGCGCCGGTCGATCAACTCCAGACGTGCCCCCGTTTCCTCGGCACACGTGGCCCCCGCCATCATTTCTGCCCCAGGCTCTACCTCCAGATGCTTACCCAGTCGGCGGTAGAATGACTGCATCGCCAGTTGGGCGAGCAGGAAGGTCGCCTTGCCCTCCTTCACCACCCGAAACAGGTTAGTTTCCCGCCAAGCCGCTTTCTTAATCATGCCCTGATAGCGCGGTTCGCACAACTCGATGGCAATGGTATCCGGCTGAACGGCGGCTACGACGTCACGTACGTCCTGCACGCTCTGGGCCGAGACATGGGCGGTGCCCACGATATAAATGATTTTGCCCTCCAGTTCCACACGGGTGGCACTGGAGGGCAAGGAGAGATCCGTTTCCTGCATGAAAGTCGGCTAGTTGCCGCCCTTCTTGATGTAGATGTCGGTGCGGCGATTGCGCTGCATGTTCTCTTCGGTGTCATTGGGAGCTACGGGCCGATCAAACCCATACCCCACCGATGTCATCTGGTTGGCCGGAATGCCGCTCTGTTCGATCAGGTAGTCCGCCACCGCCTTCGCCCGCCGCTCGC
>JAVEUJ010000028.1:7040-21917 GCA_034005635.1 Kiritimatiellia bacterium
TGTCGGCATGACCTTCCACGCGCACCGTGGCGCCTGGATCCCGGCGCAGCACCTTCACCACGGGCTCCAGATCGTCAAAATACTGGGGGCGGATGAACGACTTGTCATAGTCGAACTCGATCAGCAGCGTATACTTCTGCAAGTCATCAGCAGGGTCTAGCGGATTGGTTCCATCTTCAATCACTTCATGTCCATCAGTGACCCCCCCGCCATCCGTGTCGGGATTCAGGGGATCGGTATTGTGCACCAGCACTTCCGCACCATCCGACAGGCCATCAAAATCGGTGTCAGGATTCAGCGGATCGGTCTTGTACTTGAACACCTCGTCGCCATCCGACAGGCCATCGCCATCGGTATCCGGATTGTAGGGATCGGTGCCCAAGGCCAACTCGTCCTTGTCAAAGAGGCCATCGCCATCGCTGTCTATGTCGCCCGGGCCAGCGTCCACCACAAACTCGGGTGCCACATATTTCTCAGCACCGAAGCGATAGCTCACTCCCAGTTCAACAATTGCTGGCGTCTCGGTGTTTTTTCCTTGTACACCAACGGACGCATCCGCGCGTATGGCCCAAGAGTCATTCAGATGGTAGAACATTCCCGCTCCACCAAAAATGCCCAACTGTGTCTTACCGTTTTCCAGTTTGTCGCCGAAGAACGTCACCGCGGGGCCCGCCTTGAGGAACGGGTCGAACCGCCGATTCTGTGAGGGGCGCAGATGCAGCAAGGCATCCACTCCCATTCGAAACGCCGTTGTGCTTCCGTCCAACGCCGGCACATTAAGTTTGCTCTGATCCCGAGCCGACAGCGACGGCATCAGGTGCAGCGTGCCTTCCACGTCAAACCAGGAATTGAAGCTATAGCCCAGTTTGCCAAACACCCCGATCCCGGACTCCACTTCCCAGTCGCCTTCGGTCTCGTACCAGTTCAGGCCCGCCGAGGCAAACCACGGCGCGCGTTGAAATAAATCGTCATTCGCTGCCCGTGACACGCCGGTCACAAACGTCAGGGCCATCATCGCCGCCACCATGCACTTAATTGTCTTCGTCATTTACATAACTCCCTATTACAAGATTGCCTGTACGATAGCGGTCTCCCCCCCTGCGGCGCAATCAAAAACGCCCCGCAGAGTCTGCCGCGCTTTTCAGCCAAGCCGTCTAGGCTGGCGAGTCCAGTATCACGGCTCCGCCCCTCCGCCCGATTTTCGGTTCCTCCAACCTACTCCCACCAAGACCGGTTCGACGGCTCCGAGTTCGAGCGCTGCCTCGTCCCGCCCAGCGGCACGGCAGGTACCGCCAAATCGGCAATTTCCGCCGCCGACAAGACCCGGTCATAGATTCGGACATCGTCCAGATAACCACCGTTCGGCCCGGGGTTGTTCGGATGTCCGCCGAGCAGGAGCAAGCCAGATGGCGTGGTGTTCACCGGCCCCCGCAGCTCGCTCATCCCGTCGCTTGGCACGCCATTGAAATATAGATGGTGATCTCCGTTTCCCCCGTAGGTGTACGCCACGTGCATCCACGTCCCCGGTTTAGGCAATTTGTGCGCGGTCAGGAAACACGCGCCGCCCGGCGAGAAATACACCCGGTCGCGATTTAAACGCCAATCAAAGCCGATTCCGGTGAAGCGGCGATCATATCCCTCCGTTCCATACCCCAACATCCCGGTGCAACCGTCAGGATAATCACGATCGATTTTCATCCACACAGCAATGCTGCGTGGCGCATCCCCGCACGGCAACCCCGTATCCGTCGCCTTCAGGTTCTGGTGGTTGTGGTCGAAGCGAACTGCCCCGCCTTGCACCCCATCCGCCACCCACGTCGCTCCATTCATTTTTGCTGTCCGCCCATGGCCGCTGGCGTCGGTCACGATGCCGCCCTCGTTCCGGTCGAACGTGTAGTGCACCACCGGCCCCGCGGGCTTCTCCGGCATTGCCAGCTCCACGATTTCCTTTTCGGACAGCGCGCGCGCATAGATTCGCACGTCGTCCAGGACCCCGCCGGCTGGGCCGGTTCCATTCGGTGCGGCGCCCAGAATCACGGCCCCCGAAAGTACGGTGTCGATGGGCCCCCGCAGTTCGCTCATGCCATTGCCCGGCACGCCATCCACGTAGAAGCGATAGTGTCCCTTCCCCTCGTAGACATAAGCCAGATGATGCCACTGTCCCGGATTCTCCATCCGCCATTGGCTGAGCGCCACCCCACCGTGCTGGGTGAAATAGACGTTGGCGCGGCCAACTCGCCAATCCATTCCAATGCCGGATAGTTGGTTCCAAGTTTGGCTTCCATAGGTGAGCAGCGAAGTGACCGGATCCGGGTTCAGCTTGTCCAGTTTGATCCACAATGCCATTGTCCGGGGGGCGTCGCCGCTCGGCAGGCCGGTGTCGTCCGCCACGATATAGTCGTGGTTAGATTCAAACCGGCAACCGCCGCCCCGCGCCCCATTTGCTACCCAGGTTGCCCCATGGGCCCAACCGAACCGCCCACTTCCGCTAGCATCATTTACGATACCGCCTTCATCCCGATCGAAGGTGTAGTGCAACACTAATTCTCGAGGGAGGGTCTCCACCCCGGCCAAATCAGCCATCTCATCTTCCGATAACGCCCGGCGATAAATTCGGACGTCATCCAGGCTCAGCGCGGCAAAGCAATCCATGGGATGTGCCAGATGATCGCGGGCCCCAACAAACAAGTCGGCACCAGGGTTGTGCTGTAAGGGCGGGTCATAAGTTCCAGTCGCAGACAACACGCCATCGACATATACCTTCATGTCTGGCCGGGAAAAAGTCATCGCCACATGATGCCACTGTCCCGGGTTCAGCAAAATTTTAGAATCGATAAACCGCTGCCATTCCCCGTTACCCAGCACAACACGGACTGTGCCGGAAGGCATCACAAACAGCGAATACCCCTCATTGTCGTTATATCCCAAGTTGCGCTTGAAAAACAACGCCGCCATCCCCTCTGGCAATTTAGCTACTCGCACCCACGTCGCCAGCGTGATGGCTTCCGGCATCAACGAGTCGCTCGACGGCGTCCGAATGAAGGCCGAGCGGCCATCCAGTTGCACGCCGCTGCCTGCCACACCGGTAACGACCTCTGTCCCGACGGCCTGCCCATCGTTTCCATTTCCACTCAGATCAGTGACCACTGCCCCTACATCCTGATCGAACGAATAGTGCAGCACCAGACCATCTGACGGTGGGCCCGCCAGTGCAACGCCCACCACACACAACCCCGCCATAAGACCTATTGCCCGCATTCGTTTGTTCATGGCACCACTTCGGTTGGTTGACCGTCAATCTGTTGTTTACTGTCGCTCTTATCCTCATTGTGACTCCTCGGCTTCAAGGCGTCAAACGAGTTATTCGGTCGTCAAAACCATCAACACCCACCCGTTACGGTTGGGCTTCGATGCGCACGTCCTGCACCAGCAGCGCTCCACCGCCGCTGCGATTTTGCCATGGGATCATGCTGACGCCCGGCGGCAGTTCAATTTCCAGGCTTTTGCGCTCCAACTGCCCCGGTGCGAACGCCAGTGCCGGACTTTTGCCCACTTGCACCACCTGCGGCGTCCCCGTTCCCGCCCCTGTCACGTCCAGCCGCGCCCGCATCGGCCCCGAGCGCAAATTCCACAGCTCCATCTCCGCCCCGACCCCGCCGGGCAAAACGCGGTAGTCATTAAAGTCCCCCTGCTGCCAGGGCTTGAAGACCTGCCAGCCCCGGCCAAAGAACCGCACAGTAGGCTGCCCGGCCGCCCGCGCCCGCTCCGCGATGTCCGCGTGCGTATCATAGAAAATCTCCGTTTCGATTCGGCTGTATGCGGTGTAGAACTCTTCCATCGGGGCAAACCCCGTGTCACGCAACCACGCGCCGGCTGCGTTGGTCACCACGGCCCGGTGACGGAACCGCGTTTCCGGCCACGTCCACAACCCCATACGCTGTTCGTGATTGCGTGCCAGCCGGATGAACGCCTGCGCTCCGTTGCGTTCGATCACGCCCCTGGTTACGCCCCGCCAGTCGTGCTGAACATACTGTTCGTATGGTTCGTCCGGGATCGTGAAGGTCACAACAACGTTGCTCGGGGCATAAAGGGCCATCTCGTTCCAAGGCTCCAGCCAGCGATCCACGAGCGCCACATCCCCCGGCGCCAGCAACGCGTCCAGTGTTGCACGAATTTTGCGGTATGCCGTTGGCTTGCCCGCCAACCGCGTGACTTGCCACGCCGGAAAGGCCAGCACCATCCCGATGACCAGCGCACTTCCTGCCATGCCCCAGGCATGGAATTTGGGTCCCAATCGGCTCCAGAACTGATCCCAAACGCCCACCGCCCACACCATCAGGGCAGGTGCCACGGCAGAAAAATAGACCCATTTCCCGGCCCCGCCGCCCGTCATCGCGACATAGGCCAGCGTTGCGCCAAACCCGATCCACACGGCCAAGGTCAACCACCCCATACTTGGGTCACCGAGGGCCGCAATTTTCATCCGCCGACAGCGCCAGATGTTCCATCCGGCCACCAGTAAAGTGGCGAGCAACAACACCAATCCGAAGAGATTCGCGCCCCCGAAAAATACGGGCAGGATGCGTGGTGCCATCCAACCAAAGGGATTGCCAATATGAGCAATTGTTGGATTGCTAGATACCTTGATGATTTCCCCGATGGCGCGCCATATCCAGCGGCTCATCAGGAGCAACAGCAGCCCGTTGATGACCAGGGCCCACTTAAAAAAACCCCGCCGTTCCGCTCCCCGCAAATACTTCCACCCCGCGTACCCCAACAAGAGCGCCATCACCCCCGCCAACACCCAAATGGCCATATGAGACATGCAGGCCAAGAAGGTCCAAACCATCCACAACACCCAGTCGCGGGCACGCAGTGCTGTGCCACGTTCGAGTTTTACCAGCCCGGCGATGGTGGCGAATAACATCCCGGTCGAAAAAAACATCCCCGCCGCATAGTAGTATGCTTCGCGCGAGTGATACACCAGAAAGGGCGACAATCCCAGCCACACGGATGCCAGCAGGACCGGGCGTATGCCCCGGTTGCGCCAAAGCCAAACAATACAAATTAAAACGGTCAAACAACCCAACAGGGCAAACGGTTCGCGTACCAAGCCCTCTGTCACCGTCCGTTGCGGTTGCACCTTCGCCCACAAGGCCGAAAAAGAATCCGCCAAGGGCATCTGGTTCTGCCACGGCGGATTGCGCCATAACTCAACCAGCGAGGACTCTTCCGCCGCCACCCGCATAAAATTAATTTCATCCGAGCGCACGGCCGACTGGGTTAGATCGACAAGCCGGAGCCCTGCCCCTCCCAGGCAGATCACCCCCACGACCAACAACAGAATTTGTTTGCGGAGTTTCATCATCCTTCCGCCGATCGACGCATTTCCACCAAAAGCGTTCCCTGATGAGCCATCAGCGAAATGAACGCACTGGGCAGGGTCAACCCCATCAGCACCGCCGGTCGGCAACGCCCCGTGAGCACTGTGGATATACTCCCCGCCAAGGTGTTGGGAAAGGAGGCGTGCGAAACGCGCACGTCGCCAAACCCGTAATCCGTCGCTAATGTGGTGAAATGCAATTCCTCAGGAAACACGAGATGTCGCGGTGCGTCCAGACCATGCCAGCGACGCTTGAATAGCCGTGCCTCCCATGAACGAATATTGGGCACGGTGATATGCAATAGGCCGCCCGGCTTTAACACTTTTTGAAAAACCTCGAATGCCTGGCGTAGATCTATAACATGCTCCAATACAAAGTGCGCCGTCACCACATCCAGTTTCCCGGCCCACTCGTCACCCAGGTGGGCCTCATCGCTGGCGACTGGCAAGCCCAACTGACGGGACAAGTTGGCAGCATGAGCGGTCGAAGGCTCAAAACCGATCACGGTTTGGAATTGCGGCTGCATCTCTTGCAGAAAGGAGCCGTCGCCGCATCCATAGTCTAGGATCGCCCCATTAATTAATCCCGCTGAAGGGCGGTAATACACCTGTCGATGGAAAACTCGACGGGCCCAGCGTTGTGCACTGTTACGCCGGACATGAACCGGATAGTTGTCGTACAACGCGCCGAGATCGGCAGGCAGGGGGAACTGCTGTACTAAATGGCAGGCGTTGCACTCGACATAATCGACGGAGAACTCTTTTTGCAGATAGAAATCCCGGCAGTTGGACAGCCAGGGGTGGGCCTCCGCGCAACCACATAATTGACAGTAAAAAGCGGCTGGGTTCATGCAATGCGCAGTCTTGAAAAGCTCAAGGCTGCTCCCCTTCGTTGCGCATCTCCATCGCCCAAAAAGCGGGCATTTCTTTCATCACTTCGATCCCCGTAAAGAGGCCCCCTTTGCGCGGGCCATGCTGCCGGGCCCATTTAGCCATACGCTCCACTCCATCCACCAAGGACAGCGGAGGAGGACAGTCAATGGCTTGACGGATTTTTTCGTGGGAGGAATAGGCCTCTTTAACTTCTTTGCGGGCATCCAAATAGCGGACGGGCGGCTGAACGTCAAACGCATTGGAAATGGTGGTGATCAATTGATTCACCGTGTAGGGTTTATCGGCGCCAACGTTGAAGACTTCGTTCCAGCAGGACGGTTTCAAGAACGCCTCGACCATGATGGGAGCGACGTCAGACACATGCGAAAAGGCTCGCTGCTGTTCGCCATCGCCGAAAACCGTCAAGGGCTCACCGCTCATGATTTGATTCATGAAAATGCCGATGACATTGCGGTAGCGATCCGCGATGTTCTGGCGCTCTCCGTACACATTGTGGGGACGAAAAACGATGGAGTTCAGGCCGAAGGTTCGCTTGGCGGCACGCAAGTCTAATTCAACGGCATATTTAGCAATGCCATACGGATCTTCAGGGCTGGGCTCCGTCTCTTCCCGCATGGGCAGTTGATTCGCACCATAAACAGCAATCGAGGAAGTGAATCCAAGAACCTGGACGTCATGCCGCACACAGGCATTGATGATTTCCACGCTGCCTACGACATTGTTCGTGTAATTGTAGCGGCGGATAAAATGGCTCAACCCTTCCGCGGCATAAGCCGCCAAGTGGAAGACATAATCAAACTTTTCCGTGGCAAACAGGTTTTCCACCAGAGCAGAATCCGTGATGCTGCCCTGAATGAATGTTGCGGCTGATGGTACATTTTCGGCCTCCCCCCCGCTCAGATCATCCAATACCACCACGGCGATTCCCCGCTTCAGAAATTCGTCTGCCACGTGGGAGCCCAGAAATCCAGCTCCGCCAGTTACTAATGCTTTCATCCTCAAGTCCTTCCTAAAAACATAACCTTCAACACCCCTTCGGCAAACCCCACTGAATACCAAACATCGGACCAAACGCCCAATGCAGCCGCCCCCCACATCTGAGACCAACCCAGCCAGGCACAAATTCCCAGATAGAGGAGATAGCGAAAAGCCACTAAACCGATCCCCGCCATGATCCACGCGGGATTCCAACAAATGACGCCCACCAACAGGCCCCCCGCCAGCGTAAAGAATAATTGCAGCACCCGATGGATGGCGCGGACATTCCGGTTGGCAGTTGAAACGGACACTGATTTTATCCCATATTTCAGGGTGATAAACGCCTGCCCCCGCGCATAGGTCCGCTGCTTGCGGATCACTTTGGCTACTGAATTCTGGGTCCCCCCAAATGCGGATGTAAATCCGCTGGCGGGATCCTGAATGAGGCTCCACCCCTTTAACCGCAACCGGGCAGACATATCCTGATCCTCGGACGTCAGCACAAACCGCTCGTCAAAGAAATCGACTTCCCGCAGATACGCCATCCGGAATAAATCAGCTTTGCCCTCAATAAAGGGAATGCGGCGTGGTGGTCCGGCGTCGTCCTCCGCTTGGCGCGGAAGCAGATTCAGCGCCAGATATAGCCGGTCTGCAAACGACATGCGGTCGATATTGGGAAAGCGATATTGCCCCGTCGCAACGGCAATGGCGGGATCGGACTCGAGAATTTGCACCATATTGCGAATATAGTCGGGTGCCAAGATACAGTCGGAGTGCAGGGTCATGGCATAGTCGGCTGTCACCTGTCGCAAGCCGACGTTGTAAGACTTGGCCAGCCCCATGTTCGTCGCATTGGTGATTACTGTAATTCGGTCAGAATAACTTGCCAAAACATCAGCCAATCGATCTGGAGAGGCATCGTTGACCACCACGATCTGTTGCGGTGGAACCGACTGATTGAACAGCGCATCGAGCACCTGGCCGATCGACTCTGCGCAAAGAAAAGCCGGAATCACGACGGCAACGGAGGGCCTCACGGCGGTATCCATCACGCCCCCTGGTTATCCTTCGTGTCCACCCGCACGAGATACAAGGGCCGGTGCTTGCCTTCTTCGAAGATGCGGCTGACGTACTGCCCCAGCATACCGATACCGACCAATTGCACACCGCCGAGAAATACCATGACGGCAATAATCGACGCCCAGCCCTTCTCCATGACGCCCGGGTGCAGCATCGCCTGCAGCATCACGTAGAGCACCCACAGCACGGCTACCAAGCAGATGCCAATGCCCAGACCTGCAATCCACCGCAGTGGCGAGGCCGAGAACGATGTGATCGCATCGAACGCCAGTCGCGCGCTCTTCCACACCGGATATTTCGTCTCGCCGGCGTAGCGTGCGGCGCGATCATATTCCACCGACGCCTGCCGGAATCCGACCCAGCACGTCAGCCCCCGCATGAACCGGTGCAGCTCGCGCATCTCCTTCACGGCATCCACGACGACCCGGTCTACCAGGCGGAAATCCCCCGCATCCATCGGCACATTCACTTTCGCCAGTCGCCGGAATACCCGATAAAATCCCGCCGCCAGGAATTTCTTCAACCACGTCTCCCCCGCGCGGCTGCGGCGGATGGCATACACCACCTCGTGCCCCTCGCGCCACTTGTCGATCATGGGACCAATGGTTTCCGGCGGATCCTGCAAATCGGCATCCATGACAACCACTGCGTCGCCCTCCGCCCGGTCCAGCCCGGCCGTGATGGCCAACTGGTGTCCGAAATTGCGCGAGAGCCTCAGCACCCGCACATGAGAATTCTGCTGGGCCTGTTCCAGTGCCCACTCGGCGGAGCCATCGGTGCTGCCATCATCCACCAGCAGCAGCTCCCAATTCTCTTCCCGTGCCGCGAACACCCCCTGCACCCGCTCCAGCAGCACCGGCAGGTTGTCCTTCTCGTTCAGAAACGGCACCACGATCGTGATTGTCTTCGGTTGGTTCATAGCGACCCCATCCTACCCAACCCCACCCCCGCACGCAATCGGCAAGAGCAACTGGGGTCAGCCCTTGAATCTTGAATTTGACGGCTGCATCCCCCCGCCATCCGGCCGCCCCCATCCCTCAGAATGGCTACGCCATTTGAATGACGTCATTTCCCAAGGCAAGAACACGCTTGGACGGCTTGCGAATAAGCGGAGAATGGCGAACAGTCGGGCGTTTATTCCGCAATAGGACCCAGGCCCAATTGCGCCAGCAGGGCTGGCGTGACAGGCAAGTAAGTATCAGTATAAAATAGTATCCGCAGGGAGACGTTGTGTTAAGTTCAGCGACGGCCCGACAGTGGCCAGCACCTCCGACGGCTAAAGTTTGGCCATACGCCTGAAAGACATGATCGAAAGATTTCATCCGGAGTTCCATATCCGGGAGTCTGTCCTGAGACAGGTAAATTGGAAAATTCTGACAAGACTTTTAGTATCGGTTGTGGCAAAGCTGAACCCATAAAAACAGTCATGCCTGTCCAACTATAACTCAAAGATTTGCAATTGGTTGTAACTATCTCCCTCTTGGTTTTGAGGCGCGGGACACATAAGTAATTCTGCCAGAGATAGTTTCTCGAATTCATGCGCGTGTCGCGCAAGGAACGCTTCGCTCGAATCACGAAGAAGGCGCTAAGTTGGTGGATGCCGTCGAGGCGGGCAAAGTCAGATCTCCGCGGTCCAGCACGTAGAAGCATCCGGCTTCGATCGGCATCTGGTCCCGTACATGGACGTCGTGGAGTTTCCCGTCACCATATGGATGAATGCAGGAATGGGGCCGCGCAGGTCCAGCAGTGTATGCAGTTTGATGGCACTCTTGGTGCGCCGAAAGTGGGCCCCGCGGAATAGACTCAGGCACAAGTCGATTGTGGTGGAATCCAGTGCGTAGATTGTCGCATCCAGATCCAGCGCCATCGGCCCGTCCACATACAGCCGACGTGCTCGCACGATCAACTGCTGGGCCAGCGTGGCGTAGATTCGCTAGTCGCGATGTTCGTTGGCGTAAGCCAAGGTGCTGCGTCGAATCACCCCGCGAAATCCAATGGCTGAATATTGTCTGTCCTGTGTTCATGTTGCCAGCATAGCGGCGAACACGAAACACACAAATGAACTTCAAATCGCTCACACACATAAAACTGTGCAACATTATGACTCTCACGGAGTAGGAGGAACTTCGCCCGTCAACAATTGGACAGGCATGATACCGGCTACAGAATATCCTAACCCGCTCTAAACCCTTCAATCACCGGATGCAGCAGATCAATCCCCTACCGTGCATAGATTACGCCGTGGCGTAGTGCTGTGGCCGATAGCAAGAAAAGTCCAGCGCGGCACAAGCCAATTGGAAAATCAAAATGGCCAAAAGCGCCGTAACAATGGCCAACTTCCAGGGATAGAGGTTTGGCCATGCCCAGCGTATAATCCGCGCTAGGGGGAACGAATTCATAATTCCATGGATATCCTCACAACAATAGCCACCGCACAACAACATCCACCGGACCACCCCCATCCGATTGACCCGCCAATACCTCTTATTACAACTGTCAACACCATGACTGATTATGAACTCTAACCCTTCTGAATGGTAAGAATGAACTGGGCAATCGAACTCCACCCCTCCCCCAACCCGACAATTCGACAGGCGATCGATAATGGTCGATAATGTTCTTTGCTCTTGCCTCTGACAGGAATACAGAGCTATCGTCATGCGTGTCATGGCTTCACAGTCGGGCGCGTTTCACCTTGGACAAACGACCACCTGCACTTCGGATGTCAACCGCATGAAAATGGACAAGTTGTATAAGTATGCGAGAAATCCGTTCCTGTTTTTTTGGAGACTGGGCCTCGACGGTCATTTCAAATTCATTCCGGACGAGGTCTATCTCAAGATCTGCTTCCGCATCCGGATGGGCCATTGGCCGGATCTGAAATCCCCTCGGACCTTCAGTGAAAAACTGCAATGGCTCAAGTTGTATGACCGTCGCCCTGAATACCCCCGACTGACAGACAAGGTTGAAGTCCGAAAGTTCGTGGCTGCCACCATCGGAGCGGATCACCTCATTCCCCTCCTGGGCACGTGGGACACGGCCGACGAAATCGATTTTGACGCCCTGCCCGACCAATTCGTGCTGAAATGCACACACGACTCCGACAGCGTCGTGATTTGCCGAGACAAATCCAGGCTGGACGTGCGCCGGACCCGGGCGGCGCTGGCGCGCCACCTGGCGAAAAACTACTTCTGGGCCAGCCGGGAATGGCCCTATCTGAACATCCGCCCGCGGGTGCTCGCCGAACAATTCATGCAGGATGAATCCGGAACCGAACTGAAAGACTACAAGTTCTTCTGCTTCGACGGAGAACCCAAAGCCCTGTTCATCGCCTCGGACCGCTCCTCGAAAACCGAAGAAACCAAGTTCGACTTTTTCGACATGGACTTTCGCTTGCTGCCCTTCACGAACGGGCATCCGAATTCCGGCCGAACGCTTTGCCGTCCGAACGCCTTCGACCAGATGGTCACCCTGGTACGAACCTTGGCCAAAGGACTCCCCCATGTCCGCGTCGACCTCTACGAGATCAACGGCCACCTGTATTTTGGCGAACTCACGTTTGCCCATTGGGGCGGGCTGACCCCCTTCGTTCCGGAGGAATGGGACGCCATTTTCGGCAACTGGCTGACCTTGCCGCCCCCGTTCCTCCCCTCCGCATGAAACTCCTGATTGTCAACTATCGCTACTTCCTCTCCGGCGGGCCCGAACGATACCTCTTCAAGGTGGAAGAGCTTTTCCGGCAACACGGCGACGAGGTTTTCATCCTGTCGGCCCGGGATCCCCGCAACCGCCCCTGCCCGCAGGAAGCCTATTTTGTCGAGGGCCGCGGAAATGACGTGTATTTCAACAAAATCCGGCTGACACCGGCCAATGCCTTCAAGCTCCTGAAGGGGGCCTTCTACAACCCCGCTGCCGCGCGAAACCTCAAGCGGATGATCCGCGACCTGCGCCCCGATGCCGTGTATGTCCTCCAGCAAAACAACCTGCTCTCTCCGGCCGTGTTCATGGCGGCCCGTCAAGCCGGGGTGCGGGTTGTTCACCGTCTGTCCGACTATAACTTGATGTGTCCCCGGTTCGATTTTCTGCGGAACGACGCCCCCTGCGAAAAATGCCTCTCCGGCTCCTTATGGAATGCCGTACGCTACAAATGTGTCCAGCACTCGTTCAGCGCGTCCCTAGTCCGCGTGTTGTCCATGTATTTCCACCGATGGATCGGCGCCTTCGATTGCGTGGATGCCTTCATTGTGACCAATCACTTCATGGAGAAAAAACTGGAGGAATTCGGGGTCTCGCCGGAGCGGATCCTCCTCGTTTCCACCTTCATCGACAGTGCGGCAACTGCCCCCCGGTATGAGCACCAGGGCTATGTCCTCTATCTGGGCCGGTTGGAGCCCGAAAAAGGCCCGCAATATGCAGTCGCCGCCATGCCCCACTTGGCCGACCTGAATCTTCGCCTCAAGCTGACGGGCACCCTGGCGGATGACCCAACCGGCCGCCTGGCGGACCTGGTTCAGGACCATCAGTTGGCGGAACAGGTCGACTTTGTTGGCTTCGTCCATGGCGCGGAGTTAGACAACCTGATTGCGGGTGCGATGTGCATTTTGTGTCCATCCGTGCTGTACGACAACCTGCCCAACGTGCTGCTGGAAGCTGCGGCCCATGGAAAACCGGTGATTGCGCCCGATCACGGTTGCTTCCCCGACGTGGTTGAAGACGGTTGCACGGGGCTGCTTTTTACACCGGGCAGCGCCCGCGATCTGGCGCAAAAGATCCGAATGCTCCACACCACCCCGGGGTTGGCGGAAACCCTGGGCCGAAACGCCCGCGCCAAATGCGAACGGGAGTACACCCCCGCACGTCATTATCGGGATTTATGCCGGGTGCTTCAGCCTGAATCCGCCCGGCCCGAGCCCATCGAAACACAAACTCCCCTCCCCGTGCACGGGGTTACTCAGAAAGAACCTGCCGGGCAAGGGCCTCCAGATAGCCGTGGCCATACTTGAGATCGGGTTCAAGGTGATTGCCCTCCCCCCACTCATTCCATGACTGGACAAACAGGATCCGGTGTTCAAAGGGCTTCTCCCGGATCAGGTCCATGGCCATGCCCACGGCCCGTTCAAAGTGTTGCGGCGTGCAGTTCGTATAAATGGCGGCTTTGCGGCCGCAGCGCGGGCTCCGGTCCCAATTCGGCACCAACGTCGGATACACCTTTTCCCACCGGTCTTCCGCAACAAACAGTTGCCGGATGATTTTGTCGTATCGATAGCGGTCAATCCAGGCCACATCAAAATACCGGTTCCATGTTCGGCGCAGAAACTGCGCCATCCGGCCTTTCACCGCAACCTCCGCCCGCGTGATGCCCCGCGAATTCACGGCGTCAAACCCCATATCCAGAATGCCTTGGTACAGCCGACGCGCTTCGTCCAGCTTTGGAAACTGCGGCTTCCCTTCCGCATCGCGGTACGACACATTGGACCGGGTTCCGACAAAGTGGATCCCGGCCAGTCCGTTTTTACGGGCTAACTCGCGCCAAATGGAAATAAACTTCGCGGCATCCGGAAGCAAAAGGGGCTCAAAAACCATAAACAGCGGTTTGCCGTCCACCGTAAGATAGCGTTTGTCCCGGAAGGCATCCAGCAGCGCATGGAAATGCCGGACATAATCCTCTTCGGAATAGGTCTGCTCCATCAGGATGCGCTCTTTGCTGAGTGCGGATTGCCGCGTCCAGGTCTTGTTGCTCCAGTCGTGATTCGCCCACCCGAGACAGAACGGAAAATCGGGCTGACCGCTGGCCACGACCTCTTGAAAAGGACGTTCAAGCAGCCGTTTTCCGCCTCCAAACCAGTAATGCCAATAACAGAAGCCTTCGATACCCGCCTCTCGAGCCAAGCGAGCCTGGGCCGCGCGGACTTCCGGCATGCGCAAGTCATAAAAGCCCAGATCCGCCGGGAGATGCGGTTGATAATGCCCCCGGAACAACGGCCGGGCTTTGGCGACATTGGTCCATTCCGTAAACCCTTTGCCCCACCATTCATCGTTTTCCGGAATCGGGTGGTATTGAGGCAGATAATTTGCAATGATTCTGACTTTGCGGCTATTCATAGGACAAGGCCCACTTTTTCCCAAACACTCTCACCTGTCAAATCTTCTCGTGGACGCGGAATGTCTGCATCAAACGCATCGGCGATTCGGTGCCAGAACGGCTCATCGGAACGATTCGCCCTACCCATGATGCACATACTTTCCTCCGCTGAGCCGCGTTTCGAACAAGACAAATGATCTGAAAATATATCGCAGATGAGCGCGCTGTCATTGCTGACCACTCAGTTGTCGCCAAAAATTCTTGAGCCGATAGAATGCGCCAACTGCCCACGCTGGCCGCACATGGCCGGTTGGCACCGGGAGGTCCGTTGGCGTGCGCGGAATTAACTGGACGATCTCATCGTTCACGACCATGGAACCAAACCGTTCCCGACTGTTGCGGCAGCAGCGCGCAACATCCGTGCGCACACGCGGGACATCGGAGATCGGAAGAGCGTCGT
>JAVEUJ010000029.1:0-21804 GCA_034005635.1 Kiritimatiellia bacterium
ACCGGTTGGGGCGGCGCAGTGGGGTGCCTTTGGCTATTCATTCCCGAGCGGTCATGCGTCGAGTTCAGCCCTGCTGTGGGGTGGCATTGCCGCAGCAGCCAAGCGCTGGTGGGTGTGGATTCCGGTGGTGGCCTGGATCGGCTTGACAGGGGTGTCGCGAGTTTATCTGGGGGTGCATACACCCGCAGATGTGGTGGCGGCCTGGCTGTTGGCAATCCCGATGGTCTGGGGGGCGATGTGGGCCGTGACGTGGACCGAACACCATCCGTCACGGGCCTGGATGGTCCTGGGGGGCGTGGCGCTGCTGGCGGTGGCGGGGGGAGTGTTTATGCACGCCCGCCCGATGCCGGAAGGGGCCGACGTGGCCCGGTTCGGACGCGACACCTACCGTACCGTGGCGGGGCTGTTGGCTTTTGTGGCGGCGTGGCACAGTGAGCGGACCTACATTCGGTTCGACCCAGCCCGGTTGGGGGCCTATCGCATCGTGGCGGTGGCGGTGGGCGTTCTGGTGCTGTCGCTGATGATGGCGAATCTGCGGCGACTGGTGGCACCGTGGCTGGGCGAAAACGGCGCCATGTACGCCCTGGCGGTCGCGTGTCCCTTCTGGATTTTCGTTGTGTGGCCTTTTCTACTCAAAGGGCTGGAGAAGCCGGCCCCGCGCTGAAGAATCAGGAAACAAGGGGGGCGGGAGACAGGGGGGAGATGAGGGGGGGAATATTCAATGTCCAATGTCCATGTCATCCCGAGCGTGTCGAGGGATCTCTGCGTAGTTCCGCAGGCGGGCCGTTGGGGTTGAGCTGAGATGGTTCGACTACGCTCACCATGAGCGGAAGGGGGGAGCGGATTAGCCACAGAGGGCCGCAGAGGTTCACAGAGGGGTAAGAGCACCACGGATTACACAGATGGGGGAAGGGGCTTCCCGTAGCGTGGACCTCTGGTCCGCGCCAAGCAGCAGAAGGCGCGCAACGGAACGGGAAGAGGCGCGGACCGGGAGGTCCACGCTACAGGTAACGGGGTCAGTAACGGGGTACCAGTTTCATAAATTAATGTTTTTGCTATTTTCCTCCTCTGGAATGGCTTACAAAGGCCATTTTTGATGAAAAACGCCTACAAATCGCGATTTTGGGCCCGTTTTGGCCATTTTGGAGATGAAAGGCCATTTTGGGCCTGAAAATGCTGATTTTTCATGTTTTTGTATTACGGGACCCTTTTCTTGGAACTGGCCCTTTTCGACCCTTTTCTTGCAGGTTGGTCGTTGGGGTTGGGCCGAGATGGTTCGACTACGCTCACCATGAAAGGGGCTCCCTGTAGCGTGGACCTCTGGTCCGCGCCAAGCAGCAGAAGCCGCGCAACGGAACGGGAAGAGGCGCGGACCGGGAGGTCCACGCTACGAGAGGCTGGCCGTTGGGGTTGAACTGAGGGGGCTACGACAGGGATTGACAAGGCGGGGAGCAAGTCCGAGGATGTTGAGCATGTTAGGATGGGTGTGTGACATATCAAAGCGGCGCGAGCTGATACTGATTCTGATCGAACGGAATCTGAAAATCCGCTATAAAAGCTCCTTTCTGGGCTTTTTCTGGTCGCTGCTGAGCCCGCTGTTCCTGATTGGGATTTACAGCCTGTTCCTGGGAGTGTTGAAATTCCCGATTCACTTGCCGACGCTGGTGACGGGGATCATTGCCTGGCAGTTTCTGGCGATGTGCATGGGCGATTCGCTCTACAGCATTGTGGGCAATGCAAATCTGGTGACGAAAGCGGCCTTCCCGCGGATGATCCTGCCGCTGTCGATGGTGGGGGCCAATGCGGTCAATTTTTTATTTTCATTTGTCGTGTTGTCGGTCTATCTGCTGGTGGTGGGGTCGGCATTTGGCGGGGTGTGGTGGCTGCCCGCGATTATGCTGACGCAGGCGGCGTTGTGCCTGGGCATGGCGATGATGGTGGGCGCGGCAAATGTGTTTTTCCGCGATACGGAGCATGTGATCTCGGTCGTCATGCTGGCGTGGTTTTTCCTCTCGCCGGTGATTTACGAGCCGTCGATGATCATGGATGGGTTTCCGCGCTGGGCGCAGGTGGCCTTTTTCCTGAATCCGATGAGCGGGATTTTGACGGCATACCGCGCGGCATTGCTGGCTCCCCAGGCGGTGGATGGCTGGCTGGTGGCGATGTCGTTCGGGGTGGCGTGGGTGCTCTTCGCGGTGGGGGTGCTGGTGTTCCGGGCGGCGGAGCCGCGCTTTGGAGATGAGCTGTGAGCCCAGTGTCTGCTAATCAACCCGTGATTGCCGTCGAAAAGATGGGCAAGCGTTTCCGGCTGCAACGGTCGGGCACGCGCACAATCAAGTCGGCGATGCTGGACCTGGTGCAGCGGCGCGGGGCGGGTAAAAATGCCTTTTGGGCGCTGCAGGATATTAATTTTCAAGTGGGCCGCGGGGAGACGCTGGGAATCGTGGGGGCTAACGGGGCGGGGAAGAGCACACTGCTGTCGCTGCTGGCGGGGACCAAGGTGCCGACCGTCGGCAGCATCCGCACGACGGGGACCATTTCCTCGCTGCTGGAGTTGGGCGCAGGCTTTCATCCGGATTTGACGGGGCGCGAAAATGTTTTTCTGGCGGGGGCGATCATGGGGCTGTCGCGCCGCCAGATGCGGGAACGGTTTGACGCGATCGTTGAATTTGCCGGCATGCACGAATTCATTGACCAGCCGGTCAAGCACTACTCGTCGGGGATGTACGTGCGGTTGGGTTTCTCGGTGGCGGTGGAGGTGGACCCCGACATCCTGCTGATCGATGAAGTGCTGGCGGTGGGTGACGAAAATTTCCAGAAGAAGTGCCTGCAAAAGATTGATGCCTTCCGCCGGGCGGGCAAAACGATGCTGGTGATTTCGCACGATTTATCGACGATCCAGTCGATCAGCGACCGAATTTTGTTTTTGGATCAGGGCCGCGTGGAGGGCATTGGGGATCCGCGCGAGGTGATCGGGCGCTACCGCGCCTTGGCGCGTTCGCGCCAGACCAGTGGCTACGAGCGGGAGTGGGGCACCGGCGAGGCCCGCATCGAGGGTGTGGTGTTTGAAGATGAAAATGGGCGCGAGACAGACATCTTTGAGTCGGGTGCGAAGGTGCGCTGCCGCATCCGCTACCAGGCGGAGAAACGCATCGAGCAGCCGGTCTTCGGCTTTTCACTGGCGGATGCCAATGCGCGGCTGATTTTTGGCAGCAACATGCAAATTGAGGGGTTCAGCCTGCCCGTCATCGAGGGGGCGGGCGAGGTGGTGCTCGAACTCCGTGATCTGCCGGTGGCGGCGGGGCACTACCTCTTTTCGTTCTCACTGCACTCAGCGGACCACCGGACTAATTATCACCGCCTGGACCACTGCTTTGCCATCACCGTGACGAGCGCCAGCCGCTTTGAAGGCGTCTGCCGGGTGCCCTGCGCGTGGTCGGTTCCGACGCCGCCTTAAGGCATGGCTGGCTTGACGGGGGGCGGGAGGGGAGGGTATGGTGGCGGGCTGTTTCACGGGATGATAGGTTGGAAGGGAAAACGCTTTTATGAAGGTTACAGTCGATACCACGGGCCCCTGTCGCAAAAAACTCCAGGTTGAGTTCGAGGCGCAGGATGTCCAAGCCGAATATGACGAGTCGCTGGCGATATATGTCAAGCATGGCCGGGTGAAGGGATTCCGTCCGGGACGGGCACCTTTGGAGATGATTCGGCGGCAGTACGACAAGACCATTTTGGAGGCGGTGCGCGACCGTTTGCTGGCCAAGGGCTATCAGCAGGCCATGAAAGACCACGACCTCAAACCTATCACCGAGAGCGAGCTGACCGAGTCGGAACTCAAGGCCGGGCAGCCTTTCACATTTTCAGTGACGCTGGAGGTTGAGCCAACGTTTGACTTGCCCGTCTACAAGGGGTTGGAAGTAGAAGCCAAGACGGTGCAGATCAGCGACGAGGCTGTGACGCAGGCCATCGACCGCTATTTGGAGGCGCGGGGCAAGTACGAGGACGTGAGCGACCCGCGTCCGGTGCAGGCCAATGATATGGTGGCGGTGGACTATACGGCAACCGTGGATGGTACCCCCATGGCCGAGGTATCCGAGAAGGCCAAAGAGTTGGCGACGGGTAGCGACTTCTGGGTCATCGCCAGCGAAGAATATTCTTTCCTGCCGGGATTTGGCCCGCAGTTGGTGGGACTGAAGCCGGGCGAATCCAAAGATATTTCGGTGGTATTCGACGACCAGTCGCCGATCGAAGACTTGCGGGGCAAGACGGGCGTGTTTCAGACGACGGTCAAGAAGGTTCGGGTTCGCAAGAAAGCGGAGATGAATGCCGAGCTGTTTGAGATGATGAAAGTCAAGGATGAGCCGGAGTTGCGGGAATCGTTCCAGGGAATGCTGGAGCGGGAGGCGCAATCGCAGGAAGACGCCCGCCGACGGGACCAGGTGCTGGATGCCGTGATGAAGGGGGCGACGATCGAGGTGCCCGAGTCCGAGATCCGGCGCGAGTCCAACAGCATGGTCTACGAAATGGTTCAGGAGAATATGCGTCGCGGGGTCTCCGAGAAGGAAATTCGCGATAATATCAGCAAGATCACGGAATCGGCCCAGGCAGCTGCACAAGGCCGCGTGAAGCTGCGCTACCTGCTGGAGCGGATTGCTCGCGAAGAAAAGATCACTGTGGCGGATGCCGAGGTGTCGGGCCTGATGGCGGCGCAGGCGATGCGCTCCGGACACCGGACCGCGAAGGCCTGGTTGCAGGCCACCAAGCTTAAGGAAAAAGATGTGCGCAGCAGTTTGAAGCAGGATCTGATGACCAGCAAGACGATCGACTTCCTGCTGGCAAACGCCAAGCTGACCGGCGAGGGCGCCAAGGCACCGGCGCAAAAGGAAGAGGCCAAGACATGAAGAAGACCGCGAACGAGCACGCCTATTTGATTCCGATGGTCGTCGAGCAAACGGGCCGGGGCGAGCGCGCCTACGACATTTATTCGCGCCTGCTGAAAGAGCGTATTATTTTCATCGGCTCCGAGATCAGCGATGACCTGGCCAACCTGGTGGTGGCGCAGCTCCTGTTCTTGCAGAGCGAAGACGCGAGCAAAGACGTGAGCGTGTACGTCAATTCGCCTGGTGGGTCCGTGACGGCGGGTCTGGCGATCTACGATACGATGCAGTTTCTCAAGTGCGATGTGGTGACCTATTGCGTGGGTCAAGCGGCGAGCATGGGCGCAGTTCTGCTGGCCGCGGGCGCCAAGGGCAAGCGCCACGCGCTGCCGGGTGCGCGCATCATGATCCACCAGCCTTGGGGCGGGACACAGGGGACGGCCAGTGACATCCACATCCAGTCGCAGGAAATCCTGCGCCTGAAGGATCATCTCAACGGGATCCTGGCCAAGCACACCGGCAAAGCCATCAAGACGATTGCCAAAGATACCGACCGTGATTTCTTCATGTCTGCCGCCGAGGCCGTCAAGTACGGTCTGGTGGATGACGTGCTGGGGGCGACCCCATCCAAGGCGTAAAACGATGGCCACCAAGAAGACTAATTCCAAAGAACCTCAGTGCTCGTTCTGCGGCCGACCGCGTTCGGCGGTCAAAACCCTGATTGCAGGGCCTGACGGCATGAGCATCTGCGACGAGTGCGTGGACATCTGCAATACGGTATTGCAGCAGCCAGACTCGGCGCGGGAGGGGAAGGCCGTGGCGGCGGCGTCGCGGCGCCTGACGGTGCCCAAACCGCACGAAATCAAAGCCCGGCTCGACGAATACGTGATCGGGCAGGAGCGGGTCAAAAAGATCCTGTCGGTGGCCGTCCACAATCACTATAAGCGGATCAAATCCCGTCTGGATGGCGCCAAAGATGACGACGGGGTGGAGATCGATAAGAGCAACATCCTGATGATTGGTCCGACGGGCAGCGGCAAGACGCTGCTGGCGCAGACGCTGGCGCGGGTGTTGGATGTGCCCTTCAGTATCTCGGATGCCACGACCATCACCGAGGCCGGCTATGTGGGCGAAGACGTCGAGAACGTCCTGCTGCGCCTAATTCGGGCGGCGGACGGCGATATGGCGCGCGCGGAATTGGGCATCATCTATATTGATGAAATCGACAAGGTGGCGCGGCGGATGGAAAATGTGTCCATCACGCGCGATGTTTCCGGCGAAGGTGTTCAGCAGGGGCTGTTGAAGATCCTCGAGGGAACGATTGCCAGCGTCCCCCCGCAGGGCGGGCGCAAGCATCCTCAGCAGGAAATGCTCCAGATTAACACTGAGAACATCCTGTTCATCTGTGGCGGGGCGTTTGTCGGCGTTGACGACATCATCAAGCGGCGATTGGGCAAGGGCGTGATCGGGTTTGAAAACCAAAGCCTGGCCCGCGCTCGCCCGAATCATTCGGTCATGCCGGCAGTCGAGCCAGAAGATTTAATCAAGTTTGGCCTGATCCCGGAATTTGTTGGACGCCTGCCGATGGTGGCCGTGCTCGAATCCCTTTCTGAGGACGATTTGGTGCACATTCTGACCGAACCGAAGAATGCCATGATCCGCCAGTACCAGAAGTTGCTGCGGATGGAAAATGTAGAGTTGGTGTTCACACCGGCTGCTTTGCGCGAGTTGGCCCGGGCGGCGATCCTCCGTAAAACCGGTGCGCGCGGTTTGCGATCGCTGCTGGAAAACCTCATGCTGGATGTCATGTACGAGGCACCCCGGCGCAAGAAGGCGGGCCGCTATGTGATTACCGAGGAAGTGGTCCTGGGTCACACGAGCGCTCTGGATGCTGAAGACAACACCCCCGTTCCTGCCGCTGAGAAAAAGCTGGCCCCTGCTCCGGCCGCGGAAAAAAAACTGGACGCTGCGGGATGACCCTCCGAGCTGCGCCCAGGCAAGGACGGCGGATTTTACGCCGGATTGTTTGCGGGGCGCTGCTGATGGCGCTAGGGGGTATTCCGGCCTCTGCGCGCCAGGTTCATCTGACCCTGCTGAATACCACGGACTTGCATGGGTCCATTCGCCGGACACCCGGGGTGTATGTGGATCATAACGATGGTTCACTGTTGCAGTGCGCGACAATCATCCGTGAGGTTCGTGCGGAAACTCCCAACACGCTGTTGTTGGATTGCGGGGATGTCTTTCAAGGAACGGCGGAGAGTTTCCTGACAAAGGGCGCCATCATGGTTCGTGCGCTCAATGCCTTGGGCTACGACGCCTGGGCGGTTGGCAATCATGAATTCGACTGGGGACTCGACTTGCTGGGGGGATTGTTGGGGCAGATGCAGGCCGTGCCGCTGGCGGCCAATTTACTGGTTGGTCCACAGGCCCCGGCCGGGTTTGACCGCGTTCGCCCCTATGTGATTCGGGAGGTGGATGGCCTCAAGGTGGCTATTGTCGGTCTCACCTCGCCCAATTTGCCGCGGTGGTTCCGTGGCTTGGCGGAGGCAGATTTGCGCGTGCTGGATTCGCGCCGCGCATTGGAGAAAATCCTCCCGCAGGTTCGGCGTGAGCGGCCCCACATTCTGATTCTGCTGGTTCATCAGGGGTTGCTGGCGCGCGACGATGACGCCAATGAAATCAATACTATTTGCCGCCGCTTTGGCGAGTTCGATGTGGTGCTGGGTGGGCATTTGCATTGGGTGCTGGCGGGCGCGCGCATTGGGCGCACCGACTATGCCCAGGCCGGCTCCGGCGCGCGGGGAGTCATGCGGCTGGATCTGGTCTATGACACCGTGGAAGGGGCGGTGGTCGGTAAGACTTTTACGTATCTGCCTGTGGAGCCCGATACGCCTGAAGATGAGGATCTCGCGGCACAAGTGGCAGACGAGTTGGCACTCTCCGACGCCTGGCTCGCAGAGGTTTTAGGGCATACGCCGGAGGGGCTGAAATGTTCGCTGGCGGGGGCGGGCCTCAGTCCTGTGCAGCAACTGTTGTGTGCAGCTATTGCGCAGTCCACCGGCGCGGATGTGGTGCTGCACGGTGTGCTGTCGACGAAGTCAATCCCGGCCGGTGACATCCGCGTGGCAGATGTGTGGCCAGTGGTGCCCTACGAAAATACTATTGGGTGTGCCTGGCTGACGGTAGCGGAAATCCGCGCGATCATGGAAGAGGCCACGGAGTTTCTTGGCACGGAGCGCTACTTTGGGGCCTGGGGTTTGCAGTACGAATTGTATCCCGATGCGCCGCGCGGACGCCGGATCCGTCAAGTGCGCGCCGCCGACGGGACTCCTATTCATCCCAAGACACGGCTGAAGGTGGCCCTCAATAGCTATCATCTGGCCGGCGGCGGGGGGCGCTTCCCAGAAATGACTCGTCTCATCAACCAAGCAAACGCACGCTTGCAGTACGGGGATGTCTCCACGCGCCAGATGGTGATGGACTACATTCAGGCGCATCCGCAATTAGTGATGCCAGCAGGCACGAATGCCGTGGTGGTTCGCGATCGGTCCTCGCGCTGACCGCGCAAGTAGACCGGGGGGCTTACATCTGGTGGTAGTCGGGCCCCACGCCATGGCGTGGGGTTTCCCATGCGATGTTGTCGAAGGGGCAGACCAGAGTGCAGCAGCGGCACTGCACACAGTTGTCAGGCCGGACCAAGATAACGGGTTTGTCGCCGTCGGCCGCGTAGACACTGGCGGGGCAGAAGCGCAGGCAGGGGGCGGCATAGAGCGCGAAGCACTCGCGGCATAGCGCGGCGTCTTTGATCTTGATGTGCTCGGCGCCTTCCCGGCTGCGGAGATTGGCGAGGAAGAGGTCGGAGTCGAGGCCCAGATCGAGAGTTCCGTTGTCGGGAGATTCCGTGGCAGGGACTGTGGATTGGGCAGGCTTGAGGCTGGCACGCTCGTCGCGCTGGGCGATGCGACCCCATGGGAGGCGGCCACCGCTCAACCAGGCCAGGCCTGCGGCCATCATGCCCACGGGCAGTCCGGCACGAAACGCGGCGCGGTAGTTGGGTGTACGGCGCAGGCCGTCTAATGCGGGGATGTCGCTATCGCGGACCGGTCGAGACTGGTGAATGGCCTCGGCCGCCGCCATGCCGGACTCTACCGCCAAATGGAGGCCCTTGAGTTCCATGGTATCCACCAGACCGGCTGCGTCGCCGATAACGATGGCACCGGGTGCATTGTTCTGAATCCGGGAGTGCCAGCCGCCTTCGGGGACCAGCCGCGCCCCATAACCGATGGTTTTGCCGCCCGCAATATGGGCTTGAACCAGCGGATGCCGTTTCCAGGCGCGGAACAATTCATGCAGATGGAGAGTGGGATCGGCGTAGTCCAAGGCGATGGCTAGGCCCAGACCGACGTGGCTGTCGTCAACGTGGTAGATGAAACCGCCGCCATAGATATCCAGGCCGAGAGGGAACCCGAAGGTGTGCGCTACGGTGCCCGCTGAACCGGGACGGGCGGGGATTTCCACCAGCTCTTTGAAGCCCAGAGCATGGGACGCCAAATTGGGCCCGTGCAAGTTGGGATGTCGGGCCAGAAGTTCTCGCGTGAGCAGGCCGACCGGGCCTTCGGCCAATACGGTGACCGGAGCCAAAATGTGATCTTCTTCGCATCGCACCCCGATCACCTGATCGCCCTCCCACACCAAGGTATCGGCTGTCTGGGACGTCATGATTTCCACACCGAGATTCTCGGCAATGGTGGCGAGGGCGCTCCCGAGCGCCGACACCGAAACCAGGGGCAGCCCCTTCATGCGCATCTTGGGCGGAACAAAGGGCAGACGGAATGAGCGCGCGGGCGTTAGCGCATGGAACGATTCGCGATTGACCGCGGGACCCAACGGCAATGTGGCGTATTCCTTGGGCGTGAGCAGTTTTTTTAGCGCATCAATACGCATCACCGCCCCAGACAAGAGATGGCCGCCGGGATGTGCGGATTTTTCCAGCACGATGATCTGCTTGTCGCCGGCGGACGCGCGGGCCAGCTGGATGGCGCACGCCAGTCCTGCCAACCCCGCCCCAACGATTAGCACGTCCGTCGTTAATTGGCTGGATTCAGAGTCCATGAACAAATTAACCGTAACAGATCGGGCATGGGATTCAAGTCCGCGCCGACACTATAGTTGTTGCAACAAGTATAGTATATGTCTTGCAATGTCTATACTATATGTATTGCAACAACTATAGTGGTGCCCTCCCCGCCGCCAACAAGCGGCTTGAATGGGGGTGGGGCGTAGGGGATACTTTGCGGCCATGAAGCTGTTCGATACCCATGCACATTTAGATGGTTTTGCGGCGGAGGGGACCGTCGAAGCGGTCCTGGCGCGTGCCCAGGCGGCGGGGGTGGCGTGCATCTGCGCGGTGGGCAGTTCCGAGGCATCGAACGAGCTGGTGGTGCGCTTGGCGGGAGAGTACCCGGAGATGTTGCTGGCGGCGGTGGGCTATGATCGTGATCAGGTCGAGAAGCCGCGCGACATGGGGCGACTGGCGGCGTTGGCGCAGGATCCGCGGGTGGTGGCCGTGGGGGAGATCGGGTTGGACTACTATTATTCCGCGGAAACAGCCCCGGCACAACGGGCGTTGTTCGGCGAGATGCTTTCCTTTGCACTGGAGGGGCGGCGGCCGGTGATCGTTCATAGCCGCTATGCCGATGACGACACTGTCGCCATGCTCGGGGAGTTTTCCACGGCGTGGAAAAAAGTTTTCCACAGTGTGGAAAAAGCAGAAAAGGACATGGGCAACACGAAGGTTGCCCCTCCGGCTGGCGAGGTGGATATTCCGCCGCCGGGGATCTTGCATTGTTTTACGGGGGATGCAGGGTTTGCTGAAAAATTGCTGGCGCTGGGGTATCTGATCAGTTTTAGCGGGATTGTCAGTTTCAACAATGCAGGGCCGTTGCGCGAGGTGGCGCGGGGGATTCCCGCGGATCGCCTGCTGGTAGAAACGGATTGCCCGTATTTGACACCGGCGCCGTTTCGCGGGAAAGTGAACGAACCGGCCTACGTGACGCGAGTAGTGGAAGTGCTGGCGGAGGTGCGCAGCGTGGAAGTTGCGGCCTTGGCGGCAGCGACGTTTGCCAATGCCCGGCGTGTTTATCAAGTGGAAGGGTGCAGATGAACGAGAATAAAAAGCGGTGCGCCATCGGCGTGGATTTTGGCGGGACATTCGTTAAGATGGCGCGAGTGGCCGAGGATGGCAGCATTGGCGCGCGAGCCAGTTTCGCCACGACAGATCTCAGGGGCGTCGACGGCTGGCTGGATGAAGTCGAACGCCATGCAACTACGCTGGTGGCGGACCTGCCCGCAGATATGGAATGCGGGGGCATCGGGGTGGGCGTACCGGGCTTTGTGGATTACGCGAAGGGCTTTGTCCACGACCTGACTAATGTGCCCGGTTGGCAGGGCGTGCCGCTGGCGGACCTGCTGGGACAGCGTTTTGGCCAGACTGTGCGGGTGGATAACGATGTGAATGCCATGGCGGTGGGCGAATGTACTTATGGGGCGGGGCAGGCCTATCAGCATGCGGTATTCATCACGCTAGGCACCGGCGTGGGGGGAGCGTTGCTGATCAACAACAGCCTGTACCGCGGTGCCTATTCGATGGCGGGAGAGCTTGGTCATGTCTCAATTGACCGCAACGGAGTGGCCTCGCCGATGGGAAAGGGTGGTGTCGAGCAGTATGTGGGCAACCGGCGAATCGTGGAACACGCCTTGCGCGAGATCGATGCAGGGCGCGCCAGCTCGATTCTCGAACGGGTGGATGGTCAACGCGCGGCGGTGACGCCAAAGGGGATTTGCGAGGCGGCCGAGGCGGGCGATGCGCTGGCGTTGGAAATTTATGATTTTACGGCGGACTGCCTGGCGACGATGATGGCGTCAGTGGCCTATGTGTTGCAGCCGCAGGCATTCATCATCGGCGGAGGGGTGTCGGGGGCCGGGCGGATTTTATTTGATCCACTGCGCCGTCATCTGGATGAGCGGCTGAGTCCGCATTTTGCAGAGCGACTGGTGATCAAGCGGGCACGGCTAGGCAACGATGCGGGTGTGATCGGCTCGGCGGCGTTAACCTTCTTGGAATAGGTGGACGAAAGATGAACCGCCGGTGGAAAAACAAGCGCGTGGGGCTGGCACTGGGCAGCGGCGGGGCGCGCGGCTGGGCCCACTTGGGGGTGCTGGAGGTGTTGGAGGAAAAAGGGATCGCAGTCGACCTGGTCGCCGGTGTCAGCATGGGGGCGGTGGTGGGGGCCTTCCTCGCCGCCGGGCGCATAGCGTCTCTGCGCGAACTAGCCTTGAGCCTCGACTGGAACCGTCTGCGCCAATTCTTCTGGGAGATCTCGCTGTCGCGCTCGGGATTAACCGATGGCAAACGCCTGCTGGAGGAGACTTCCAAACTGCTGGGAGTGGCCACATTTGAAGAGCTGGTGGTGCCGCTGCGAACTGTAGCCACGGATTTAGCCAATGGTGGCGAGGTGGTGTTGACGGAGGGAGATCTGCTGCAGGCGTTGCGCGCGAGCATCTCCATTCCGGGGCTTTTTTCGCCGGTCCGTCTGGATGGGCGCTTGCTGGTAGATGGCGGGTTGGTCAATCCGGTGCCGGTCAATGTGGCGCGCGACATGGGGGCGCAGGTGGTTATTGCCGTAGATGTTTCGCAGGGCTACGAGTTGGAAGAGAAATTCGCGGGGGATGCCAGCGATGATGAACCGGTGGTGCCTGCTCGTCCGCTGCGTTTACCTCGGCAGAAGGACGAAGAGGAGTCCGACGGTCCCTTGCAGGCTCTGGGACAATTTTTTGACGACGTGGAAAAAAAGATGCGGCGGGTGAAGGCCTCGTGGCAGGCACGCGAGACCAAGCCCGACATGCTGGATGTGCTCGTGCGCTCGGTGCGGATCATGGAGGCACAAATTGCCCTGGCGCGACGGGAGTTCGAGCCGCCTGATGTGCTGATCGAACCGCAAGTGGGGGGGATTGGGACGCTGGATTTTCAGCGGGCGGCGGAGGCCGTGGAGGCTGGGCGGGCAGCCGCGCTCCACGCGCTGGATTCGTGAGGACTGTTTGGTCGGACCAATTCCGGCGAGAAAAGTGACAGAAGCGCCGGCAAGGCGGGGGATGCAACTGGGCCGCCGGCGGTTACAGGGTGGTGCGCGGGCCTCTCCGGCTCACTCAGTCGATGAATTTGAAGCGCGGAAGTGTACTCAGTGCCGCCAAGTAGAAATCAGCGCTCAAAAGGCAAAAAAAGGTAAAAAACGGCCTGAAAACGCTCAAAAAACCTATAAAATGGGCTAAAATCGGTAAAAATGCTACAATTCACGGGCTGACCCCTTTTGCCTCTTTTTAGACGCAAACAAGCCAGCCCTTGGGAGGCTGGCTTGAGGTGGGGGTAGGGAAAACTATTTGGCGGTGGCTTTGCGCAAAGCCGCGCCGGCGCGAGCTTTTTTGCGAATAGCCGTGTTCTTGGGGATGATACCTTGCTTGGCGGCCTTGTCGAGGGCCGAGCAGAAAGCGCGATAGGCTTCGGGGGTCTTGGGATCCTCCGGGGTGGCCAAGGCACTCACAAATCTCTTGCGCAGGGACTTGATTTCCGTCTTTTTCTTCACATTGCGCCGACGAGCCTTTTCAGACGTACGGACGCGCTTCTCGGCGCTTTTGATATTAGGCATGTTGTCTACTCCTCTTCCAATTCAAAAAAGTGTGGTCAGTGTAGCGGGGAAGGGCGGGATGTCAACGGTATTTGCGAGTGATATTTTGAGGTTGAGCGATTCTTTGGGTTGCATGGTGGTGGGGCGGGCTGGCATAGTGCTCGGGCATGTCGTCATTTTTGACGGTGATGAAGCTAAGGAGTTTACGTATGGCAGAACTGAATTATGGACTGTCGGAATTGGCGCTGGAAATCCGTGGCATGGTGCGTGAATTTGCGGAATCGCGAGTGAAGCCGGTGCGGGCGGAGTTGGACGAGAGCGGTCAATTCCCGACTGAGATTCTACGTGAATTAGGTAAAATGGATCTGATGGGCCTGTATATCCCGGTGGAATATGGTGGGACATTTGAGGGCGACAGCATGCCCAACCTCATTGCAGTGGAAGAACTGAGCCGAGTTTGTATCGGGGTATCGGTGTCGTACGCGGCCACGGGGCTTGGGGCGGATCCGATCCTGATTGGCGGTAGCGACGAGCAGAAGAAGAAGTATCTGCCAGCGCTGGCCAGTGGCGAGAAGTTGGCCGCCTATGCTCTGACCGAGCCGAATGCGGGGTCGGACGTGGGTGCGATTCGCACGACTGCGGTCAAAAAGGGCGACACATATGTGCTCAACGGCACAAAGCAGTGGATCACCAACGGCGGCGAGGCAGACATCTATACGGTGTTTGCGATCACAGATAAAACACGCGGGGCGCGGGGCGTCAGTGCGTTTATCGTCGAAAAAGGTACGCCGGGATTCAGCTTTGGCAAGAAAGAGAACAAGCTGGGTATCCGGGCGAGTGCGACGCGTGAACTGATTTTTGAGGATTGTGAGGTGCCGGCTGAAAATTTGATTGGACGCGAGGGCACGGGGTTCATCTGGGCAATGAAGACCTTCGATGTGTCACGGCCGGGGATTGCCGCGCAGGCGATCGGGTTGGCGCAGGGTGCGCTGGACGAGGCCGTGGCCTATGCCAAGGTGCGCGAACAATTCGGTCGGCCGATCATTGCCAATCAGGGGTTGAGCTGGATGTTGGCCGATATGGCAACCAAGGTGGAGACCGCCCGGGCGCTGACGTATGCGGTTGTGCGGACCATCGATAGCGGCGAAAAGGATTACTCGAAGTTTTCGGCGATGTGCAAGGTGTACGCGTCGGACGTGGCGATGCAGGTGACGACCGATGCCGTGCAGGTGCTCGGTGGCTATGGCTATATGAAGGAATACCCCGTGGAGAAGATGATGCGTGATGCCAAAATCTTGCAAATCTACGAGGGGACGAACCAGATTCAGCGCGATATCATCGGGCTGGCCCTGAACAAAGAATACGCGGCGGCCGCCCGAAAGTAGGGCGCTCCCGCCAGGCCCCCGGTCGGAATATTCCGGCCCGCTTGTGGAGGAAATGATCAAGATGCACATCGTGGTTTGCGTCAAGCAGGTTCCGAACACCACTCAGGTTCGGATTGATCCCGAGACCCATACGCTGGTGCGCGACGGGGTGGAATCGGTTATGAATCCCTTTGATGAAAATGCGCTGGAGATGGCGCTGCAACTCAAGGAGAAGCATCCGGGCACTCAGGTGACGGCGCTGACCATGGGGCCATCACAGGCGGCCGCAGTTCTTAAAGAGGCGGTGGGGCGGGGGGCCGACAACGTCATGTTGTTGTGCGATAAAGCCTTTGCCGGCTCGGATACCTGGGCGACCAGCTATGCCTTGAGCCGGGCGATTGGCCAACTGGATCCCAAGCCGGATCTGGTGTTGTTTGGTAAGCAGGCGATCGACGGCGACACCGCGCAGGTGGGGCCGGGTGTGGCGGACTGGCTGGGGCTGCCATGCATTACCTATGCCTATGGCATTGAAATTGATGGCGGCAACGCTACCGTGCAGCGGGCGTTCGAAGATGGCTACGAGAAGCTGGAGGTGGCCCTGCCGTGCGCCCTGACGGTACTGAAGGAGGCCAATGTGCCGCGCATGGCCTCGTTGCGCGGCAAGATGGCGGCCAAGAAGCTGACCATTGAACCCACCACAGCCGCGGCCATTGGGGCGGATCCGAATAAGATCGGCTTGGCGGCTTCCCCGACGCGCGTCATGAAGATTTTTTCGCCGCCCCCCAAGACGGGGGGGGTAAAGTGGCAGGGTGAGGAGCCGGCCGCCATGGCGCGCAAGTTGGTGGAGACGTTGCGGGAGCGCCAGTTAATCTAAAGGAGCAGGCAAGGCCATGGCATTGAATATCGATTTAGATCTGTGCACCGGGTGCGGCGCATGCGTGGCGGTTTGCCCGTTCTGCGCATTGACCCAGCGGGCAGCGGACGGCAAGGTGGAAGTCAACGAAGCCTGCACGGCTTGCGGGGCCTGCGTGGATGTCTGTCCTGTCGGGGCCCTATCTCTCGAGACGGCGGAGCCAAAAACAGACGCGGCAGCTTCGGGGGACTACCGCGGATTATGGGTATTCGCCGAGCAGCGCGCCGGTCGCCTGCAAGAGGTGGGCTTCGAGTTATTAGGCAAGGGACGCGAGCTAGCTGACCAACTCGAGGTGCCGCTGGCAGCGGTGTTGCTGGGCCATTCGGTGAAGGATTGCGGCGCGGCGTTGTTCGAGCACGGCGCTGACCGCGTCTATGTGGTGGACCATCCGGCGCTGGCCGCGTATACGGCAGAACCCTATGCGGAGGCCATGAGCGCGCTGATCCGCAAGTACAAGCCAGAAATTGTGCTGGCCGGGGCGACCAGCATAGGCCGGGGATTTCTTTCCCGCGTGGCCATTCAGGTAAACGCGGGATTGACCGCAGATTGTACCGAGCTGGAGGTGGAGCCGACGCAGCGCCACTTATGGCAAACCCGGCCGGCCTTCGGCGGCAACATCATGGCCACCATCCTCTGCCCGGACCACCGACCCCAGATGGCGACGGTACGGCCCAAAGTATTTCCGCAACCGGTCCCGGAAGCCGGCCGGACGGGAGAATGGATTGAGGAAACGCTCGATCTGAAGGCGCCGGTGGTGCGCGTGATCGAAACGGTGAATGCGATGGCCAACGAGGTGAATGTGGCCGGCGCCGAGTTCATCGTGACGGGCGGGCGCGGACTGGGCAGTGCGGAAAATTTCAAGTTGATGTCCGAATTGGCCGAGGCGCTGGGTGGGGCGGCGGTGGGGGCCAGCCGGGCGGCGGTGGATGCCGGTTGGATTTCCAGCTTCCATCAGGTGGGGCAGACAGGCAAAACGGTACGGCCCAAGATTTATATTGCCTGTGGCGTATCGGGCCAGATCCAACACGTGGTGGGGATGAACAGCAGCGATACCATCATTGCCATTAATAAGGATCCGGATGCGCCGATCTTTGATATGGCCGACATTGGGATTGTTGGTGATTTGTTTGAAGTGGTGCCAGAGCTAATCAAAGCGTTGCGGCAGTAGATGTGGGTTAGCTGTGGCGCATGACGAATCCCAGGGAAAGTCCCTGGAACAGATAACCATTAGCCAAAAATTAATTATTCAAGTCGTTTAGCTTGTCAGTTGACCGGGCTTCGTGGCAGAATCTTTGTATATGTGCATTGGGTTAAGGGTCATCCTTCACCTGAAGGGAGAAAAGTGATGAGGCGAGCAGCAAGTACGATCATAGCCGGGTTGATGTTGACGCTATTTCTGGGTGCGTGTGCATCGTGGAATGTTGACGTGGGCCGGTTGCAGTTAGGCATGGAGCCGGAGGCGGTGCAGGAGGCGATAGGCAAGCCCTTTACGATTCGGGCGGCGAAAGTATACGACAGCGATGAGTATACGGAAGTGTGGGAATACCTGCCGCCGATGTTCACCTGGACGCCCAAAACATACTGGATTTATTTTGAAAATGGCAAGGTGGTCCAATGGGGCGAGCCGGGAGATTTTACCGGATCGCCAGCGACTGTCCGCGAATATAGCCCCAGCAAAAGTTCCCGGTAAGGGGAACTTGTTCTGTCCAGTTGGCGATCATCTCGGTGGAGAATTGCCGCTTGGATAGCTGCGTGGTGATGCGACTACTTCCTTCAACTTGCAGGGTGCCGTGCGCGCCGACTTGGCGGCAGCGCGGTTTTGTGGCCAGTGGAGCCGTGGCGTTCCTGCTGGTCTTGCTGGGGCTGGTTCGCCCGGCCAACGGCCAAACCTTGCGGTTGGGTGCCTTGGATTTATTCCTGACCGGCCATTTGGAAGTGGGCTATGAAAGCAATATCGATGGCGCCTATCCCGAGGAAGAAGATCCCGTTTACCAGAAGGGGGATTTTTATTGGAGCCCCGGCCTGAGCTTGCGCTCGGAAACCGTGGCGATGCGCCCGAGCACCACCCTCAATCTTGGTGCGTCATTCGAGTACATGGATTATCTCAAGCGAGATGACGAAGATACCGAACTGTACAATGTGAGTGTGGATTTCCAAACCGTCCTGCCTCGGATTACCCTGAGCGGTCATGGTCTGGCATCGCACGAAATCGAATCCTCACAGGATTCCAGTTATCGACCCGGCGGGTCCAAGACCGACCCCATGCAGACGCTAGAGGGGTCGGTTATGCTGAATTATAGCTTGGGCAAGCTGCGAGTCGAAACGCATGCAGATCACACCATCGAGCGGCATGACAAAGACGAGTACAAGATGGACGACCAGGACGAAACCACGTTGTTTGGCGGCGTGTTCTGGGATGTGTTTTCGTGGGGGAGCCTTTATTACTCCTATGAAAATGTGGTGACTGAATTCGTCACAACGGGACTAGAGACGGACGAGACCACCCACAATGTCGGGCTGTCGGGGGCCATCCCGCTGAGTTGGCTGCGCCACCCCAAAATCACATATTCCTTTGGATTTGAGTATGAGGAAGTCGAGACGAAGGAAGGCGAGAAAAATGATCCCACTTGGGAGCCGACTCATACGATCACGGTGATGGATGAATTCCAGTTGTCCAAGAGCATCTTGCTGTCATTTTCCGCTACATGGGAAAACACGTGGACCGGCGACAAGGTCTCCCTATCCAACACCAGTGACCAAGATGATGAGGTCACCTTCGAATATAATGTGCAAGTGAGTCAACAACTCAGCCCCCGGGTCCAGCACTCGCTGAGCTTTACCCAAGAGCCGCGGGACACCTTCGGCTCGGTGGCCGACACCGAGACGACTACCTATGCCTATGCCTTTAGCATGAAAGATATTTTATTCTATGGTTTGAATGTGGGCCTGACCGCGGAATATGAACTGAACACCCCGCTGATCAGCGATGCGCAGACGGAGCGGACGACCACGATTGAGGCCTCGGCCAGCCATTCCCGGCAGCTTTCCAAGCGGCTCAGCCGCACGCTCTCCTATACCTATTCATGGGAAAACTCGAATTTCCACCATGATGGGGCCCTACAAGAGCATGTGGCGACGTATGGGTTGAATTATCAGTTCTAGGTGCGATGACTAACCGGCCGAGGCCGACAAGGGCCTGAGCCACTGAGATTGTTTGAATTCCGACATTGTGCCCGCCTTGTCCGCAATGTAGAGTATGTAGTTAGATATGAGTCGGATACCATCCATATTCTCCCTTTGCCGTCGGTCTTTGGCTGTCGCCATCCTCGCGGGAATCGCCTTTACAGCGCGCGCGCAAGTTCCCAGCCAAGTGCTGGAACGCCGTATCCTGGCGGGTGACCGCTTGAACGTCAGTGTCCGGGAACAGCCAGACATGTCCCGAGTCTATGCAGTGGCAGGGGATGGGTCCATTGATTTTGGATTTGCGGGCCGGGTTGTCATTGCCGAACTGACTCCCGATGAGGCGTCGCGCCGCCTAGAGGGCGTTCTGGAAAGTAGTTATTTCAAGGAAGCCAATGTCACCGTTTCCATTGCTAATTTTGTGGAAGGTGATGTGCTGCTGACGGGCGCGTTGCAGTCGCCCGGCACCCTGCCATTTCACGGGGATTCCATCTTGACGTTGATGGAGGCGATCGTCCGCAGTGGGGGCTTGACGGAACGTGCGGCAGGCGATCGGGTGCGCATCCTGCGTTGGGTGCCCGGCGGCAGCATGGAACGCCAAGCCATTGAGGTGAATGTTCAGGCCATGCTGGACACGATGGACTTTGCCAAGGACCAATATTTGCGTCCGCGCGATATCGTGGTGGTGCCCTTCCGAGGTGAAGAGGATGGACGCAACGAATTTCTGGCGCTGGGTGAAGTCCATAACCCCGGGTTCCATCCTTTCAGTGACGACCTGGATGTTATTAAGGCGGTAACACGCATGGGCGGTCTGGGGGAATTTGCCGATTGGAGCGGCGCACGAATTCTACGGCTCCGGCCCGCGGGCGATTATTCCGTGGTGCCTTTGGATCTCAACCGCTTGTTCGGCGTGGCCGATATGAGCATGAATTTGCCGCTGCAACCGGGCGATATATTTTTTGTGCCCTCGACACGCAATCTAGTGCGGGCGCAGGTATACCTGTTGGGCGAAGTCAAGCAGCGCGGTGCAGTTTCACTGGGGTCCGGCCCCAATGCTACGGTGGCCCGAGTGATACTATCGCAGGGGGGCACAACCGATTTTGCCAACACCAGCCGTGTTCAAATTCAGCGTACGGCGCCGGATGGCAGCAAAAAGACTATGATGGTGGATGTCGGGCGAATTTTGAAGCAGGGGACGTTTGAAGAGGACGTGCCCTTACAGGACGGCGATGTGGTGATTGTACCCGAAAAGGGATTGTTGGGACTTTGAGATGCGCGATATGATCCAGCGACCAGGGGGAGGGCAGGTGCCACCGGTTTCGGACGCCACTGCGGCGCCCGGCCCTAAGGGTTTTGATCTGCGGAAGTATTTCTATATTATTGCCAAGCGGCTCTGGCTGCTGCTGCTCTGTTTCATGACAGCCATTGTCATCATGCTGGTCATGATGGCCCGACAAGTCCCGGAATATCAGGCTACAGCCAAGCTGCATTTGACCAAATCCGTAGGGCTGCCCGCCAACTTGCAACAGCGGGATATGGAGACCATTTTGGGGGACTATGCCCAGACCCAGCGCAATATCATTATTGGCCGCGCGGTCACCGAACGCGCCCGCGCCCGGCTCGATCTGACCCCGGGAGAGTTTGGCAAGCGCTATCGGTCGGTTTCGGTGAATCCAGTCTGGCAGACGGCCATCATGAACATCAGCGTCACCGGTCTCGAACCAGCGTTTTGTGCTGATTACGCCAATGCCATTGCCGATGCCTATGTTGAATACAAGACTGAGGAACTGAGTGGGAGCTCACAAAATACCGTAGTGATCTTGTCACAGCAGGCTAACCGACTAGCGGAAGAGATTTCTCGGTTGGAGGGCGACGTGCTCTCGTTCGTGCGCGAAAACAGCGTGGTGGGTATTCAGGAGCGAGGTAATGTCGCTGCGAATTTGTTGGCCCAGTTGTCCAAGCAGGCCGCGGAATACCGGACTCAACGGATGCTGCTGGAAGCCCAGCAGCCGCTTTTGGCGCAAGCGTCAGACGAAGTGGTATTGGCGATCCTCGAATATGATGTGCCGGTGTCGACTGCCGCGGCGGCTGCGTCGAGTTCCGATGGCAATGTGCCCGAAGAAGGGGCTGAGACCTTGATTGAACACGGGGTGGTCGCCCCTCCCCAGTGGAACGCTCTTAAGCGGGAAAATGCCATTCTCGAATCCCGTTTGATTTCATATCGCAAGAAATACAAGGATGCCCATCCCCTGATTCAGGAGACCCTGCGCCAACTCCAGCAGAATGAAGAAGCCATCAAGGTCGAAATCCAGTTTTCACTGAAGCAGTACTATTCGCAACTCGAAGCGCTGAGCATTAAGGAAAAGGCAGCAGGTAGGGTGGAGCAGCAGTGGGAGGAGCAGGCCCTCGAAATTGATCGCAAGCAAAAGGAATATGAAGGCCTGCAACGCAATCTGGCGCGTCTGCAGCGGCTCTACGACTTGATTTTCAATCGGCTGCAGGAAGTGGACATTTCCGCCGGAATCCAGACGGAATCAGTTCGGATTCTCGAGCGCGCGATGGTACCGGGCGGGCCAGTTAAGCCGCGCAACCTCCAGAGTTTATTCCTGGCGGCATTGATCGGGCTGGGGGTGGGCATCGGCTTGATCTTTGGGTTGGAGTTCATGGATGATTCCGTGCGCTATCCCGAGGAGATCGCCCGCTCGTTTGGCGTGCCCTGTTTAGGGTTGATACCCACGGCCCATTGGAAGCAGGAGGGCGACGCATCCTACTGGATCGGGAAAGTG
>JAVEUJ010000162.1:0-5047 GCA_034005635.1 Kiritimatiellia bacterium
CGCTTCCATTGCAGTTTGGCGTGCTTGAAATGAATTTCTTGGGTCTAATCTTCCACCGCCCATTTGTGTTTATTCGTGTTCATTCGTGGTTATTTTGATCCTCGGTTTTACACAGCGCATCGATGCCTTGTTCCCACGGGATGCGGGCTTCCCAGCCCAGGACACGCTCGACGCTTTCGAGATCGGCATATTGCTCCGTAGGCTCACCCACTCGCATTGGGCGCGCGCCGAAGTGGAACACATCTTCCGCGTCAAAATTTCGGGCGATCCGCGTCAGCACATCGCGCAGACGAACCGGCTTGCCGCAGCCCATGTTGCATATTGTGAATCCCCCGGTGATCTCCGGCAGGCGCCGGGCGGCCATCGCGATGCCACAGGCTACATCGCTCACATGCACAAAATCGCGCCCCTGTAGGCCTTCAGAAAAATCCGCCTGTTGCCGTTCCCGGGCGCAGGCTATGGCATAGGGAATAGCCATGCTCCCGCTTTGCCCCGGCCCATAAGCGATGAAGGGCCGTAGCCAGACCGCCTTGTTGCCCGGTGTCTCGGTCCACCGCCGCAGCGCCCGGCAGGATTCGACCTTGGCCCACCCGTAGGCCGAAAGCCGAGTGCCCGGCGCCATGGCTTCGTTCAGACAGCCTTCGCGTTCGCCGTATTCCTCCGCGCTCCCCATGCCCACCACCCCATGGAGCCCCGGATTCCCGAGCGTACGCAACAGGACCTCCACGGAAGCCGCCTGGGCATCCACGTTGCTCCTGTCCATGTACCAGGCCAAATGCGCCAGCACGAATTCCCCGTGCAACTTGGGCACAATCTCCGCCGCATCCCCGCGAACAAACTCCACACCATCCGGGAGATTATCCGGTGCCCCTGCCGAATCTATGGCCAGCACCTGAGCGCTATCCCGCGCGAGGTGCGCCACGACATGCCGACCAATAAACCCCGCCGCGCCTGTCACAACAATTTTCATCAAATCCCTCCATACGCGGCCAGTTCCGCGTCCATGAAATCGCGCACCGCGCCGACATTCGGCGCCTCCAGCATCGCCCGGTAGCCCTCCACCGTCCGGCACACCGTGGTCTCAAAATCCCATTTGGGCCGCCAGTCGAGACGCGTCGCGGCCTTCTCGATGGACAACTGCAGCAGATGCGCTTCATGGGGATTGGCGGGATCAGGTGCGGCCTGCCAGGTGGCGTCATCCCCCCAAGCCTCGCAACAGAGAGTCGCCAGTGTGCCAACATCACGAGCACTGGCCGAGTCGGGTCCAAAGTTCCAGGCTTCTGCGACCGCCGCCCCCTGCTCCAGTAGGGCCTGCCCCAGACGCAAATAACCGCCCAGCGGCTCCAGCACATGTTGCCAAGGCCGCACGGCGCGGGGATTACGCACCAAGAGCGATTGCCCGGCACGAATCGCCCGCATGGCATCCGGCACAATCCGGTCTGCTGCCCAATCGCCTGGGCCAATAACGTTGCCAGCGCGGGCTGTTGCCAGATGGATTCGGCCTTCGGGTGCGAAGAACGCATCGCGGTAGGAAGCCGCCACCAGCTCTTCGCAACCCTTGGAAGCACTGTAGGGATCGTGCCCGCCCATCGGATCATTTTCGCGATAGGCGTAATCCTCTTCGCGATTTTCGTAGCATTTATCGCTGGTTACCACGACCACCGCACATGGATTGCCCGCCAGCCGCACGGCCTCCAGCACATGCGCGGTTCCACGCACATTCGTGTCGAACGTCTCGACCGGGTTGATATACGACCGCCGAACCAGCGCCTGTGCGGCCAAATGGAACACCACCTCCGGCGCAAAATCGCGGGCCAAAGCAACCATCTTGGCTTGGTCGCGAATGTCTGCCGTCTCATGGCGGTACAAGCGGGCCAAATCTGCTCGGACAAATGGTCCTTCATCCGTCTCTGGCTCTAGCCCGATGCCCTGCACGTCCGCCCCCAGCCGCTGCAGCCAAAATGCCAGCCACGACCCCTTAAAACCCGTGTCGCCTGTCAGCCAGATGCGCTTACCCGCGTATGTCTTGTTCAGATTCATTGTCCCAGTCTCCTTCGAACAATTCCCGGGAGTTGACGCGCCAACCGGCTCCACCGCATGAGGGGAGCATACCACGGCGATGTCCCCGGCAAATTCACCCGCCGGATGTCCTCCAACAGGGAGGTCCGGTCCAGCCACTCCTGCTGTACGAAAAAAGCGTAGTGGAGCACAATCTGACTCTGATCGAGGATGCATGTTTGGTGGTTTTCTTCAAACCACGCGCACCAGTCCGGCTCGTCGCGCGGCGGCAGTCGGCCGCCCATGCGCTGAACATGATCATAATCATAGCAGATGCACCCGATGCTAAAGTATTGGCAGAACTCATGCCAGCGCGGGGTGTTCGTCGCCTCCAGTCGCCGGCGCTGCTCCTCGTTGGCGGCATCGATGTCCAAAAAACGGCGGGTCGCCCACTCGGCAATGTAGGGACTCTGCCACGTCGCCCCCTTTGGCTCGCCGGACGGCGGTGCCCCAAAGCGCTGTTCAAATTCCGGCAGTGCTTCGGGATAAAACTCCGTCAGCAACCGCTGCAGCCCGAAGGCATTGTTGGGGATCAGGGGAGTAATCAGCGCGAGGTCGCCTCGAGCTGAATACTGATTATAAGTTGCCAGCATGCGCTCTGCCCAACCCCGGGGCACAAAAACGTCCTCATCTACTTTGACATAAACGCTGTTTGGATAGCGGCGGATGCACTCGTTCTGAACCTGGCAAATTCCTTCTGGCCGTGTACCGTCGCCCTCCACGATGTCCCAAGCCACCTGCGGACGTGCCGCCATGTAGTGCTCCACGAAACGCCAGAGTTTGGGCGGTACGCCATTAAGCAGCAGCACCACGCGGTCAAACCGGGCAAACGCCTCCGCCCGTTCCAGCATGTCCAAGCACAAACGCAGGCAATCTAGTCGGTCGTGCGTTAGAATCATCAGGATTGTAGGCTTTGTATTCATCCACTTTAGACAGATTGTGAATCATAAACAAAAGTCCCCCACATGCAAGTCTACGGCAGGGCGCCCAGCTGCGATGGGTGCACGACAGAAATCTTCACGGTTCCGTCTTGTGCCTATTTTGTAAGGGCGCAGCTTGCTGTGACCGAGCTATTTTCAAAAACGTCGGTGACGTTTCCCTTGGTCCACGACAGGGATCGAGCAAGCTCGACCCCTACATTTGAAACCCTCATCCTGCCTGAATTTTTGTCGTGCGCCCGCTGCGATTTTCTTCAGGAACGGCTCAGCGCATACGGCCCGTAGCACGGGTGACATAGGCGAAACGGTCGCGAATAGCGTCGGTGATCTGATCCCAGGCAAAGCGCCACTGCCAGTTGCCGCCGGCAACTCCGGGGGTGTTCATCCGGGCTTCCGATCCCAATCCCAAGAGATCCTGAAGAGGTACAACAAAGGTATTAGCATTGGAACGCGAACCAAGATTGATCAGGTCCCAGTGGATTTCATGTCCATCGGTACGCAAATAATTGAGGATCATCTTGTTTTCGGCGTCGATTTCTTCTTGGGTGCGGGTACTGCCCTCACCCGCCTTGCTATGGAACCAGCCCACTGTGGTATCGTTATCATGGGTACCGGTATACACGCAGCAATGCGCAGGATAGCTCTCAGGGCGGAACTCCGAGGCCCGTTCGTCCGTGCCAAAGGCAAACTGCAGGATGCGCATACCGGGAAAGCCGCAGGCGTCACGCAACGCGTCGACTTCGTCGGTGATAACGCCGAGGTCTTCGGCGATGATCGGCAGTTCGCCCAGACGCTTTTTGAGCACATCGAACAAATGCCGATCGGGACCCTTAACCCATTTTCCGCCCATGGCAGTGAGGGCATCGCCGGGTACTTCCCAATAGGCTTCAAACCCGCGGAAGTGGTCGATGCGCACAATGTCAACTAACTCGAAGACGCGCTGGAGCCGAGCCACCCACCAGTCGTAGTCCTGCGCACGGTGTACCTTCCAATTGTAGAGTGGATTGCCCCAAAGCTGCCCCGTGGCGCTAAAGTAGTCTGGCGGTACGCCGGCCACCACGCTGGGATGCCCGTCGGGCTTCAGGAAAAACAACCCCGGGTGAGCCCAGACATCCGCACTATCGTGAGCCACAAAAATAGGAATATCGCCAACAAACTTGATCTGCCGCTCGGCACAATAGGCTCGCAGGCGCTTCCAATGGGACTCGAACAAGAACTGAGCAATCCGTACATGCTGGATTTGGACTCTGTATTCTTGGCGCGCGGCCTCCAGCGCTGCGGGGATGCGTTGTGCCAGCTCAGGCTCCCACTGGGTCCACGGTATGCCCCCATGGGCATCCTTCAACGCGGCAAACAGCGCATAATCATCCAGCCATTGGGCGTTGTGAATGCAAAATGCTTTGAATTGTGTTTGGAGCTCGGCGGATGCTTTTTGGGCGAATTGGGCACAGGCCACATCTAATATCTTCATGCGCGCCGTGATCACCGGGCCAAAATCCACCTTGTCGGCCGGAAATGAAGGAAAAGCCGCCAACTGCTCTGCGCTCAGGAGCTGATCTTGTACCAGCAGATCGAAACTGATCCACAACGGGTTACCGGCAAACGTCGACGGCGATTGATACGGGCTGTCGCCATAACTCGTAGGCCCCAGCGGCAAAATCTGCCAAATTTTCTGCCCGGTGGCCTGCAGAAAATCGGCAAAACGATAGGCTTCAGCCCCAATCTCGCCAATTCCGTAAGAACCAGGCAAGGATGTGGGGTGCAGTAAAACACCAGATACGCGATGGGGCTTCATGGGCAAATTCTCCTCCGACCTCCTGTCGGATTTGGAAACATGCCAAATCTACTCGTGGTTGTCGAAGCGTTTTATTGCTTATTGGCTCAAGTGCCCTTACGGCCAAAATGAAAACCAAATTATACTCTTGCTTTCTCCCAGCAAGCGCGTATATTGACCCACGAATTCTTTAACAGATTGCGGGGTGGAGCAGCCCGGTAGCTCGTCAGGCTCATAACCTGAAGGTCCTTGGTTCAAATCCAAGCCCCGCTACCAT
>JAVEUJ010000163.1:0-4959 GCA_034005635.1 Kiritimatiellia bacterium
GCAAAGGGGGCTTGAATCGTTTGGGGCGGCTATGATCTACTACGAGGCCAAGGCGGCGGTTCTGATGAGTGTCCACACACACCGCCATTTTTTTGCGCCCCGATTTTGGGCGACGATTCCCCCCATAACGTATCGCTTCGCGGCCCTGATGTAACCATCCTCTCCGGCGATTTCGATCCTTTTGCGCCCTTTGCGTTAAAAGAGCGGCCACCAACCCAGAACCACCAACCATATCAAGCGGCGGTGTTCTTCTGGGGGCAGGGGGAGGCAATTTTTTGCATGGCCAGGGGTTGAATGTGTGGCTGTAAACTCTGAGCAACGAACGCGACGGCGCCGTGGGTAATGAAGACATAGCCGAAGAGTTCCAACCCTTCTTGTAGCGCGCTCTTGAGTTCAAATGCGGCTTTTGGATCCAATATGGTATTCCAGATCAAGCGACCGCTGCCAAATGTTCGACTGAAAATCAGTAGCGTGACCAGTCCAAATTGGATGTAAAAGTACGGCCGCGAGCCGATAAAATCTGCCATAGGCTGCAGTACGGATTTCCGGCAGTACGTGATCACATACGCGACGGACGCGATGGCGATCAGATTAGCGGGCCAGATCCAAAATCCATCAGCGATGAGATCCAAAAAACTATCCATTTCCCGCACGAGTGCACAACTGAAGAAGCCGGCGACAAGGATCAGAAAACCGCGTTGCTGGGGAAGTTTCCAAGCGCCAACCCAAAAGATCAGGGCGGTGCTGAAGAGCAATACTTCCTGGAGAATTCCGGTAGCAGACGCTTCACTAACACGATGGTCCAGCACGACCACATCAAAATAGACAACGGCGAAGGCCGTCAGTGCCAGAAAGGTCATCCATATTAATTCACCAATGCCATGGGCGATCCGTAATGCTGCGGGCTTCATCGTCTTCCTTTATTTCAACTAGTGACAGCAACTTAGATGCGCTGTCAGAGGCAATTCCATCTAACGTGGAGTTGTTGATTGTAGCGAAGCCTTTATGCGTTGGCAATAAGGGCCGACATAAGGGCCCCTAAAATCTTCAGGCTAGAGGGAGGAGGTTAGTTTGAGGCCGATAATGCCGGCAATGATCAACGCGAAACTGACCAGGCGGCCCAAATTGGCCGGTTCGCCAAAGAGGAATATCCCCAGAATGGCGGTGCCGACTGCGCCGATGCCGACCCACACACCATAGGCGGTTCCAACCGGGAGCGTTTTCATGGCACTGCCCAGCAACCATACACTGATGGCCATGGACACGATGGTCCAGATGGTTGGCCACAGCCGGGTGAGCCCATTGGAATACTTCAACCCGATGGCCCAGCCCATTTCAAACAGGCCGGCTAGTGCAAGAATTACCCACGCCATATCTTGTTCTTTCTGTGACCGTGGCCAACATGAGGCGTTGGCTCGTTGGGGAGTGATGCTATCCGACGGCAGCGGCGCGTTCCAGCTCAATGTGGGTGGGGGGAGTTCAATATTCAATGTCCAATGTCCAATATTCAATATTCAAGGGGGGATGAAATCAATCTGGAAAGCAAGAAACCCAGCAAGAACGGGAGAAGATATGTAACCACGGATGGACACGAATGGACACGGCGCGGCAAGCCGCAACCAAAGAAGAGAAGACCACCACGGATTACACCGATTTCACAGATTGAGAAAAGGAGGACAAAGAGAAAAAGAATTTGAACTCAAGAACTCATGAACAGATTAACCAGCCGGTCTCACGCCAAGACGCGAAGGCGCAAAGGGGCAGGGAGCGGAGGGAGAATTTAGCAGGAAAACAGGAAACAGCAGGAAAGCCGGAAGAAAGCCGGTTTACCCACAGAGGGCCACCGAGGGGCACAGAGGGGGAGAGGAAAAGAGGGAGGGGAGGGGGAGACAACCACGGATGGACACCAATGGACACGAATGGGAAGGGAGGCTGGGAAACATATGGTTTTGTTGTGAGCTGGATCGGAAGACCAAGGCGAATGGTTATTTCTGTAGGTGCGCCCGCTGGGCGCGCCCGGTCGGGAAAAGGGCGAACAGCCGCTGCGCTCAACGAGCGCAGCTACAGGGCGGTGGGTGGGGGGGGAATAGGGGTTTCCGGAAGAACCGCCTGTCCGCGGTGACGGAGCCCCTGTGCCGTCTGGGATAGGGAGCGGAAAAGGCAGAAAAGAAGCTACGGATTTCGCGCTTGCCCGCTGTGGTGGGGATTTCACGGATGGAAAACTAATAAAAAACTCAGGGAAAAAGTTTAGGCAAGAATATTGAATATTGAACATGACCGAAAGGGGGGCAGCCAACCACGGATGGACACCCGCCTTCGCCAAGGCTACGGTGGGCAAGCAAGATGGACACGGATGAGGGGAGGGGGGGGAAGAAATGGGGCACCCAAAGCAGCCAGAATTATTCCTCTCGCAAAGTGCGCCAAGACGCTTGAGGTATTGCGACCGCATCTTGGCGACATTGGCGTTCTTGACGAGAACATGGTTTTGGATACGGGGGTGTCTTGCACCGGCGGGGGCGGGGGGTGTAGGATGGACTGCCTATGAAGCATATAACACCATTGACGGTTCGGCCTTATGAATGTGATTCGTACGGGCATGTGAACCATGCCATATACGTGAACTATCTGGAGCATGCCCGGATGCAGTTTTTGCATGCCGTGGGCTTCGACTACAAACGAATGATTGCGGCGGGCTATTTCACCGTGATCACGCGCTTGGACATCTCGTATCGGTCGCCAGCTTATGCCGACGATGCGCTGGAAATTGAGACGGAATCGCAGAAGGTGCGGCGGGTGCGCGGTGTGTTTCATCAGGTTATCCGGCGGGGGCCGGAGATCATTGCCGAAGCCGATGTGTACTGGTGTCTGGTTGATGCGCAGGGGCGTCCGGTGCGGTTGCCGGAAATGTTCGACTTGGGAAAACTGGCACCATGAAAGAAATACTGCGCAAACAGACTCAGCGGCGGCGGGTGCCGGCTGAGATTTCAGAGGCCATCCAGCGTCGTCTGTTGGCGGAAGACTGGTGGGTGGCTGGCTTCGAGGTGGGGCTATACCGGGCCACGCCATATGAACCGGCAACGGATCTCCTGCTGAGTTCCTTATGGGAGAGCGAGGCGCGGGTGGCGGTGCCGGTGCGGGATGGTGATGAGTACCGCTGGGGCGGAGTGGCGCCAGATAGCCGCTGGCAGCGTGGACCATTTGGAATTCTGGAGCCGCTGGACTCTCCGCGGGTAGATGCGCGGCATCTGCGAGTGGTGGTCATTCCCGGCGTGGTGTTTGATCGCCGTGGGGGGCGGCTGGGGCATGGCGGAGGACATTTTGACCGTTTGCTGTCGCAAACGAGCGGATTGCTGGTAGGATTGTGCATGGAAGACTGCCTGATCGAGGCGGTCCCCTTAGAACCTCACGATGTCGCAGTGGATGTCGTGGTAACAGAAAAACGACTATGCTTTGCTCCGTCGGCGGTGGCAAAGTTGAAACAATTGATAGGTTAGGACGATGTTTTTGGAATGGCTTTGGCCTACGCTTACAGCGGTGGGATTTGCGCTAATTGGCTTTTTTGGCCATGCGCTATTTGTCCGTGTGCGTGATGCGGCCGCTAATCGTGCGGCGGGGGATATCCTGCGAGACGCTCGGCGCGATGCGGAGGTGTTGCGCAAGGAAGCCGAACTGTCGGTGCGCGATGAACGGATCCAGAGCCGGGAGAAAATGGAGCAGGAGCTGAAGTCACGCCAGCAGGTGCTGTCGTTGGCCGCCGATCGCCTATCGCGTCAGGATGAGCGCTTAGAGCGCGAAGAGAAGCGAATTGAGGAGCGCACCCAGGCCCTCGACACCCGGGCGGCGCAACTGGAAGAGGAACGCACGATCTTGCAGGTAGAACGTGAAAAGCTGGATCGTTTGCTGGAAGGCGAACAGCAGCGCTTGGAATCTCTAGCAAATTTAACGGCCGAGCAGGCCCGTCGTGAATTGTTGGCCAAACTGGATGTAGAATTGGCGGTGGAAACTGCCACGCGGTTGCGCAAAGCCCAAGAAGATGCCCGAGCCACGGCGGAGGTGCAGGCGCGTGCCATCCTGACCACCGCGATTCAACGGCAAGCCGCGGATCAGGTCGTAGACGTAACGACCACGCCGGTTCACTTGCTGGACGAAAGCATGAAGGGTCGGATCATCGGCCGGGAAGGCCGCAATATCCGCGCCTTGGAAATGGCGACGGGGGTCACAGTCATTATTGACGACTCTCCGGAGCTGGTGGTGCTGTCGTCATTTGATCCGATCCGGCGTGAAATTGCCAAGGTCGTGATCGAGCGCCTGATGGCGGATGGCCGGATCAATCCGGCGCGGATCGAAGAAATGACCGATAAAGTGACGTCGGACCTGGACACCTTGATTCTGCAAGCGGGCGAGGAGGCCGTGGAAGCGCTGCGCCTGGCCCCGGTGCCGCTGGAACTGCTGCGCCTGCTGGGGCGGCTGAAGTTCCGCACCAGCTTTTCCCAAAATGTACTGCGGCATTCGATGGAGGCCGCGCGGCTGGCGGCGCTGATGGCCCCGGAAGTCGGCCTTGACCCGGACATCGCCAAGCGCGCGGGGCTGTTGCACGATATTGGCAAGGCCGTAGACCATGAAGTCGAAGGGCGTCATGCCGAGATCGGTGCGGACCTGTTGCGCAAAGCGGGCGAAAGCGAGACGGTGATCGAGGCCGTTCGCGCCCATCATGATGGCCTGGAGCCGGGCAGTGCGTATGCGGCGTTGGTGGCGGCGGCCGACGCAATTACTGCGGCCCGCCCCGGTGCGCGGGCCGAGACCACCGGGCTATATTTACAGCGCTTGGAGAACCTGGAAGCCATTGCCAAGGCCGAGCCAGGCGTGGTGCGCAGCCTGGCGATGCAGGCGGGGCGCGAGCTGCGCATTTTTGTTGAGCCAACAGAAGTAAACGATACAACGGCAATCCAGTTGGCCCGG
>JAVEUJ010000030.1:0-21380 GCA_034005635.1 Kiritimatiellia bacterium
CCTGGGCAGCCCTATTATTACTGGGTGAGAGCGACGAATGACAGCAGCGAGAGCATGAGCGACTGGGGCACCGCAGACCCGGGCTATCGCAAGCTGCTGGTCGAAGATTTTGCGGCCTCGTTTAACGACTTCGATGACCGGGTGGTGCTGACCTGGACCGACAGCGAGGGTGAAACCGGCTATGTCCTGTGGCGGAGCGAAGAGAATAGTTTTGCCACGGCGTCGAACATTGCGCCGGATATTGGCGCTGATGAGATCGACTATAACGATGAGGATGCGGTTACCGGCACGATCTACTACTACTGGCTGCAAGCCACCAACGAGTATAGCGGGAGCGTGAGCGATCCTCAGAGCTCTGGCGCCATCGGTCGCCGCGCCCAGGTGCCCCCCATGGTGACCACGCTGCCGATTAGTAACAATATTCTTAATTCCGCGATGAGCGGCGGTGATATTTTGGACGCGGGCGGGTCCGCCATTACTAACCGCGGGGTGGTTTGGAACACCGACGGTCTACCGACGATCACCGATTCCCATACGCCAGAAGTGACGATCAGCGGGGGCGGGCTAGGCACCTATGCCAGCACGATCACCCCGACCATCGGTGGTATAGTCTATTACGTGCGTGCTTTTGCGCAGAACGAAGAGCGCATTGCCTATGGTCAGCAGGTGTCTTTTGTGGCGGAGTGTTCTTCTGAACTGCCAACGACTCTGGCAGCGACCGATATCGGACCGACGAGCTTCACTGCAAACTGGAATGCGATGGACGGCGTGAGCAGCTATCGTCTGGACGTCAGTACCAACGCAACGTTCCTCGGCGGCTATGATGATAACGTGGCGGCTTGGCACAACGGTACCCTGGGCGAAGGCACCGGCGGTACCTGGACCGAGGAAAATCTGCTGCAATCGGCTGGCTACGTCGCCCTGCGGGGCAACACCGCCACGCTGGGCACTCCGGCGATGGACTTCAATGCCTCAACGGCAGAAACCTTAACCTTCAAGGCCCGCATTTTCGGCGGCGGCGGCAATGGCGATTTCCGCAACAAAATCACGGTATCCATCTCGACCGACGACGGGGCAACGTGGGAGAGCCTCGGCACGCGTACGCCCCTTAACACGACGATGACGCCGATGGAGCCGTTCGACCTGAGCCACGTGGCTGGCACGAAGGTTCGTGTGCGTCTGCAAACGCTTAGTTCTGGGGGGGGCATTGGTGCGGGTGTCGTGGATATGATGGTGACCAATATCTTGGATCCGCGCGGTGTGTATATCAGTGGCTATTCCAACCGTACGGTGGACGCCGCCACCAGCCTGCTGGTAACTGATTTGCTGCCGGAAGTGACCTATTACTATCGTGTGCGCGCGCATGTTTCTGAAAATTGTATCAGCGGAAATTCGGATATCCGGCCGGTCGTGACGTCGGGCTACTCCGCGTACTGGGATTCTGGCGGCAGTGGCCGTTTCTGGACAACGGCGGGAAACTGGGTGGGCGACGAACTGCCGCGGACCAACTCGACGGTATATTTCTATGCCGACAATAAGACCCAGACCAACGTCTACCTCAACGGCAACCAGACAGTAAAGGGCCTCCGCTTCACGGACAACGCCTCAACCAGTGTGAACATCGCCAGCAACTCCCTGACGATCTTTGGCGGTGGCATCGATGTGGCATTGGGGGCAGAAGGTTTCCACGGGATCCACTCGGACATTGTGGTGGCCGAGGAGCAGACATGGGGGAACTCCGCCAATGTAGATTTCCGTGTGTCGGGTTCTGTGATGGGCTCACGGGATATCACCAAGACTGGAGCTGGGCGGATTGTGCTGGCGGGGCATGGCAGCACCTTTAGTGGCGAGGTGCTGATCAATGAGGGGGCGCTGCAGATCCGCGGGACCAACGCACTGGGGACGACCGTGGCAGGCACCACGGTAGCGGATGGTGCGGCGCTGGAGGTGCATGGTGGCGGCTCGTCGGTACGCTATGCGCCCGAACCGCTCACCCTGGCGGGAACCGGCATCGCCAACGCCGGCGCGCTGCGTTTCCTGCAAAATAATGTGGACTTCCGCGGGCCAATCACGTTGGCTGCCGATGCGCGCGTTCAGGCGGTGCTGAATTCGCCGACGGCCAGCGGCAGCATCGACATCGGTGCGCATACGCTTTACGTAGGCGTGGACGGCACCGAATTGACCCTGGGTGGCAACTTGACCGGTACGCGGACGGATGGCGACGGGGCGTTCGTCAAGGACGGGCCCAGTCGCTTGATTCTTTCCGGCAACAACACGAATCTGACCGGCGTCTTCCGTTTTAATGAAGGCGAGATCCGTATCGGTACCGCCAACGCCATGGGCAATACCGGCATGCTGGTGTTGGGCAACAACGTGGTGATGAAATCAGCCAGCGTGGCAGACGTTACGATCTCCCGGCCCGTCCTGTTCGCGGGTCACGCAAGCTTCGGCGAGGAAACGACTCGCACGGGTACGCTGACCTTCGAGAGCGATGTTGATCTGGGCGGTGCGATGCGGACCATCACGGTCAACCACCCCGTCACGAAATGGACCGAATTCATGGGCACGCTCTCGAACGGCGGCCTGACCAAAGCCGGCGCCGGCTTGTTGGTGTTGAGCGGAACCAACGTCCATAGCGGCGGCACCACCGTCAGCGATGGCATCTTGCAGGGCACGACAGACAGCCTGCCTGGTAATATTATCAATAACGCGGCCGTGGTTTTTTCTCAAGACGAGGATGGAGCCTATTCGAGTGTTATGAGTGGCAGCGGCACGCTGACCAAGAATGGAACGGGCACGCTGACGCTGAGCGGGGTGAACACGCACAAGGGGCTGACGATGCTAAACGAGGGGCTGCTGGTCGTGTCGGGGTCTGCGGCGCAATCGCCCATCCTGGTGGGTGGCGGGGCGCACCTGATGGGTACCGGTACCATCGATGAATTATTCGTGGATGGTACGGTTCACCCAGGCGCCTCCAGCAACACGGTGGGCATTTTGAAGGCTAGCAACGTATTCCTCTCGCCGGGCGGCGCTCTGCGCGTCGATATGACCGACGCCGCGGGCACCGCCGGCACGGGGTGGGATTTGATCGATTGTACGGGCGATATCACGGTGGATGCGACGGAACAGTCACCCTTCACCGTGCAGGTGGTCGGTGCTCCGAGCGGGTTCACCGCAGCCGTGTCCAAATCATGGAAAATTATCGATGCCTCTGCTGGAGTGGTTAACGGCTTCGCCGCGAATAAATTTACGGTGGATGCGACTGGTTTCACCAGCGCGATGGGCGGCGGTGGGTTCACCGTGACGGAAAACGGGGGCGACCTGTATCTGGAATTTCAGATTCCGGGCATCGCGGTGCTGGGCACGAATGGCACCACGATTGCCAAGGGGAGCACGGCAGTGTCGCTCGCCAACGGCACTGACTTCGGGAGCGTCTCGATCAATAGTGCCGATGTTCGCACCTTCGTCGTGACCAACACCGGCGGTGCAGAATTGTCACTCGACGCGGTGACCATCGATGGTGATGATTTTGTGGTCGTCGCGGCAAACGAGTTGACCGTGGCGGCAGGCGATACCACGACTTTCACGATCGCCTATACTCCGCAGGAGCTGGGGCCATCAGCCGCCACGGTGTCTCTCGCTAACGGCATTCCAGCATTCTCGCCCTACACCTTTGCGTTGGCCGGTAATGGTCTGATCATGGGGCCGACCAATCTGCTTGTGCGTAACGATGGCTACGAGATGATCCGTCTGACATGGAACAAGGCTGAGGGGTTCGATGGAATGATTGTGCACCGCGCCAATGAGGCGCCGACGGATCCGACTCAGGACATGCTCTACAACGTAGGCGATAGCTGTGGAGGCGGGCGCGTGCTCTACAAGGGGCCTCTCGAGGAATTTGAGCATGTCGTGCCGGCCAATTCAGCCAACTATTATGCGGTGTATTCGGTTTCTACTCATAATGAATACTCCGCGGCGGCGCGGGGCTTCGACATCACCGAGGCGTTCGAGACCACGCTGAGCTACGATCCGTTCTCTTACACCAATGGTGTTGCGCTAGCCGGGCGCAATGGCGGTGTGGGGTGGGGTGGTGCCTGGAATGTCGCGTCCGGCTTGGCGGCGGAGATGGGGCAGCACAGCCTCATGGCCGCGCAAGGTTTTGGTACGGAACAGGGCAACCAGCTCATCAGTACAGACCTGACTCAGGGCTCGAAGGTGGAGGCCAGTCGGGCTCTTAGTTCAGCCTATGTGTCGTCCGACATCTATCTGGGTTGGGTCATGAACGTGCCGGCCGTGGGTGGCAACCGCTATGCGGGTGTGGAAGTCTATGGCGGCCAGAACGGGACCACGCCGCTGTTTCAGGTGGGGGTCATCTCTAACGCGACTCAGGCATCCGTGCAATATCTCGGTGGCAGCGGAAGGGCTGTTAGCAGCATCCCCATCGTCCCCGGCGAGGACTACACGTTTATTGCGAAATTCGTCAAAAAGGACAAAAGACTACATCTTTTGGCGTACACCACGAACGGTATTGTCTCTCCCGAGGCGAACAATGAACCCTCCACATGGCATGCCACGCTGAGCATCAGCGGCATGACCGAGAGTTTCCGCGGCATTCGCCTGGTGGCCTCCAACGGCACGGCTACCGCCGGTGCCGTGAAGTGGGATGAAATCCGTGTGGCCAAGAGCTGGACCAATCTGTTTTCGGAGGCGCGCGCGCCGATCTGGAAGGGATCTACCGGATTGTTGAAAAGCCAGTGGGTTAATGCATTCAACTGGGTTGGCAATCAACTGCCATGGCAGACCAACGATACCTGTGTGTTCTATCGCAGCCTGCCGTACACCGGCGACATAAGCGTGGTCCATTTGGGCAGTCTCTACAATTACAAGGGGCTGAAATTCAACGAAAACGCCGACATCAATGTGAACATCCGGCCCGTCGATTATAACTTGTGGCTTGTCCGGGCGACGAATGGCTTGGGGTTGTTTGCCAATGGAATCGAAATCATGGAGGGTTCGGAGGGCACGCACAGTCTCGGCAACATGACGGTGCGGGCTGATCAGACCTGGAACAACGCATCGCCCAATGTCTTCACCCTGGCCGGATATATCAAGGGGAATGACTATGCCGTAACAAAGGCCGGCACGGGTCGGATTCACCTCGTCGGCGACAACAGCAGCTATTTTACCGGAAACTTCACTGTGCAAGAAGGGGCAATGAGCATTGGAGCACACAAGTCGCTCGGAACCACGACCGCCAACGGCTGGACCGCAGTCGAGCCCGGTGGTGCGCTGGAATTACGGCCCACGGGCGCGACAACGTATGACCCCGAATCCCTGCGGCTGGCGGGACTGGGGGTGGCCAATGACGGTGCGCTGCGCAACATGAACTACAACAACACGTGGCAGGGTGAGATTATCCTGAAGAAATCAGCGCGGATCAATGCGGATGCGACGACCTTGCTGACGCTGACCGGCGGCATCAACGCCGCCGATGATGATCCGCACAGCCTTTATTTCGGAGGTGCAGGGGGGATTCTGGTCAATAATAAGGGTATTGGAACCAATGTGCTGGAGTTCATCAAGGACGGTACGGGCACGGCGACCTTGGCGCGGGCAACAGCCCACTCCGGGTCCACCTGGATCAGTAATGGCACCCTGCGCCTGACCTTGGCCAATGCCCTGCCACCCGCGACATTTGTTCAGGTGGAGGCGGGAGCCATATTCGACCACACGGGCACCAGCCAGACGATCGGATCATTGTCCGGAGCAGGGACGGTTCAACTCGGCGCGGCGCGGCTCATCACAGGTGGCAACGGCAGCAACACCACGTGGAGCGGGTCCATTAATGGTACAGGCGGCGTGGACAAGCGTGGCGGCGGCGTCATGGAAATGGCAGGAGTCAATCCCTACAGCGGATCAACCACTGTCGATAACGGCACCCTGATGGTCAGCGGTTCGTCGCCCTATTCGGCCCATGCCGTGCAGAGTGCTGGCACGCTCATGGGCGATGGCCCGATCGGCGCGCTGTCAATTGCGGCCACGGTGGACCCAGGCAATGCCGTCGGGGTTGCGGCGACGCTGGAGGCCGGGGCGGTCACGCTGCAGCCCAACGGTATCTTTAAGGTGGATATGACCAGCGTAACTGGAACGGCGGGGGTGGATTGGGATCTGCTCAACTCCTATGCCGGCATTACATCGCTGCCAAGCGGGACCTTCGTCATCAAGCCCGCGGGCAATCCGGCCAATTTCGATTCTTCTCAGAACTACTCCTGGACCATCATGAGCGGCGTCTCGCCGGTGAGCGGATTCAACGTCAACCGCTTCATTGTGGATGCAACTGATTTCTGGCCCAGTCTGGACGGCGGTTTGTTCAGTGTGAACGTGGACGACAACAACCTGAACCTGATATTTACGACCGGATCCGGCATCCCGGTGTGGGATGGCGAGGGCGAGGATGCCAACTGGGACACCGGCATCAACTGGGAAGGCGACATCGCACCCATGGGCGAAAAGGTGGTGTATTTCTATACCGGCCTGTATTCCGGGCCGACGATCCAACTTAACGGTATCCGCTCAGTGCGGGGGCTTCGTCTGACCGACCAGGCCGACGAGTCCCTGACGTTCGCTGGTACCCGCCTCAACATCAATTCTGCTGGTATTGCGATCGATGCCAACTCGGAGGGTGCGCATGCGCTGGCCTGCATGGTCCAATTGAGTGCAGACCAGACGTGGACGAATGATTCAGCGCTACCGTTCACGGCGCGTGGAATGATCTCGGGCGCTCAGCAATTGCGCAAAGCCGGTTCAGGGCTGGTGGTCCTGGCCGCCAACAACACATTTAGCGGCGGGTTATATGTCGATCAGGGTGGCGTGCAGTTGCATTCCAGCACGAACGCGATGGGAGACGGCGGGGTCACGGTGGGGGCGAATGCCACACTGGAATTGAACGGTGCTTTTAATTGGCGGCCCTCCGCGACTCTGTTGTACGGGACCGGAACCAATGGCGGTGGTGCTCTGCGACAAATTTCTAGTGGGCTCGGCGAGTGGCGGGGCGATGTTACCTTGGGCGCAGATTCGGCCATTGCCGTGCCGGTCGGTACGTTCAATACGTATGGCAATTTGGCAGCGGAAACCCACACGCTCTATATTACAAATACCTATGGTTTTACCATGATGGCCGGCCAGATGACCGGCACCAAGGTCGATGGTGACGGCGCATTGCACAAGTCGGGACCGGGCAATCTTTTCTTGCGCGGCGAGACTCTTGCGGGCCGCATCACGGTAGCCGGCGGCCCACTGCGCCTTGTGCAAGATATTGCGAATAGCGCCGGCACCCTGGTCCTGCAACCGGGCGCGGTGGTGTCGGCGGGCGACAACGAAGCACGAACGGTGGCTAAACCGGTTGTGGTTCAGGGTGCAGTGGCACTGGGGGCGCGCGGGGCTTACTCGGGAGCGCTGACCTTAGCCAATGGCCTGGATCTTGCCGACGGCCAGCGGGCAATCTCCGTCAGCAACGTGGTGACGGTGAGTGGCCCGATCGCGAATGGCGGGCTGATCAAAATGGCGGCAGGTACCATGACGGTTGCGGCGGCTAACACCTATCTGGGCCCGACAACTGTCAGTGAAGGCACGCTGGTTGTGAATGGTGGCTCGGTCTTGTCTGCTCATACGGTTGACTCCGGGGCTGTCCTGCGCGGCAATGGCACCGTCGGGGCGCTCTCCATTCACGGAACTGTGGATCCGGGCGCCAGCGACTCTGTGGCAGGTCAACTGTCCGTCGCCGGCGATGTAACATTGAACGATGGCGGTATCCTGCGCGTGGATATGCCCAGTGCGACCGGAACGGCCGGGACGGATTGGGACCTGCTGGTGTCCTCTGACGCCATTGTCGTGCATGAGAGCGGTGATTTTGCGATTGAGCTGGCCGGTGCCGCCGTCGGTTTCAACCCTGGCATCAACCAGTCCTGGAAAATTATGGACGGTACGGCGATGCAGAACTTCCACGCGGATCGGTTTTGGATCGACACCTCCCGCTTTGAACCGGCGACCTATAACGGCACCTTCAGCGTGACCAACGACGAAGACCACAGCCGGCTTTATCTGTCGTTCCAGCCATCGGTTGAGAGTGCGGACCTCTTCAGTGTGACCGTGCGAGATTATGCCAGTATGAACCTGACATTCGAACCGAACGGGGCAGGACAGGAGGTGGTGATTGTGTATAATACCACCGGTGTGTTCACGGAACCATCCGGCACACTGCCGGACCTTGAAGCAGATTTCGCTGGCGGCAAGGTCGCCTATGTGGGATCTGATTCGCCGCAGCTCCACCAGGGGTTGACTAGCTGCACGCGCTACTACTACGCAATGTTCTCAACCTACGACAACCGCTATTCGGCGGCGCTACTGGATGACGATATGACGTCGCCGCCATTGCCACCGGTTGTGCTGGAGGCCACCAACATCACAGCCAATAGCTTCTATGCCAATTGGGAGGAGGTGCAGGGTGCGTCAAACTATCGGTTAGACGTCAGTGAAAGTCCCTATTTCACCAGCGGATCTGCCGGCGCGGTGGAGCACTTTTTGTTCCAGGGATTCGAGGGCACCGACAGCGATAATTGGAGTATTTTCAACGGTAATACCTATGTGTCGTCGGAGAATCATGCGACGGATTCGCCGGCGTCCGCGCGGATCCGAACCGGGGAATATTCATGGCAGCGGGTGCGCGGGCAGGCCGAACTGATCTTGGCGCAAGCCACAATCGCGGGCTATTCCTCGCGGACGGTGGAAGTACACGTGGCCAGTATTTCGACCAACAAAACCAATGGCGCGGAAATTACGGATCAGGTTAAGATCTATGCGGCGCTGGACGGCGCCGCCTTTGGAACAGAACCGGACATTACGATTTCCGGCGCGGCGGGGTCTAACGCACGCTGGGGCTTCGATGCCACTGGCGTTGTTGCAACGGTGATCGGTACTCCGGTGGCTGTAGCGGCACCGCAGGCGGGCGGTCCGAATGAAAACAACTACGCGACCGCCCGTATCTCGATTCCAGATTCAGCCAACACGCTAGCCCTCAAAATCGTCGTCATCAACAACGCGGCGGCAGAGGTTTGGGCAATCGATGATGTTCTGGTGTCGGGCAAGTTGGTTGAATCTCAATACGTACCGGGCTTCGATGATCTGGAGGTAGTTGGCCTCACCCAGCAGGTTACCGGCCTGACCGAAAACGTGACTTACTACTATCGTGTACGTGCGGAGAGTGACGGCGGCTGCACCAGCGGCAATTCAGATATCCAACCGGTTATTACCACGACCGATGTGCCGGACGAGCCGCTGAATCTCACGGCTTCGGACGGGACCAGCGCTGACCACGTCGAGCTGGAGTGGAGCGATGTCGCCACTGAAACGGGTTACCACGTGTACCGGGGAACGAGCGCCGTGTTTGTTGATGCGGAGCTTATCCATATCAACGCCATGAATGTGACGAACTGGTTCGACGCAACGGCGACACCCGGTCAACTCTACCACTATTGGATCAGTGGGGTGAATCAGAACGGTGAGGGCGCTCCGAGCGCTCCCGACACGGGCTACCGTCTGCTGGGCATGGTGATGAATGTGGCCGCCTCGCAAGGGACCTCATCCAACCACGTGACCGTCACTTGGAACGATATCGACGGCGGGACGGACTACAACATTTGGCGCAGTTTGGACCACAACACCAACAACGCGGAATGTGTCGGTACCGTGTCTGCCAACACCGAGACATTCGACGATACGACGGCTATCCCGGGGTGGGATTATCACTATTGGCTGGAAGCGGCCAACAGTGGCAGCGCTAGCACGGGTGCGTGGAGCAGTCCGTCAGCCGTCGGCTTCCGGATGGCGATTGTCAATCCCACGGCCACCCTGGTTCTGGACGGCCGCGAAATGGTCCGGGCTGCGGTCACGGCCAACAGCACGGACGATCCCATCATCGTGCTACATTCGACGACGGGGCCGGTCTTGGCCTATCCGGGACCCTACACGAATACCTATGCCGCCGGAGATATAATCACGATCGGCACTAACACGGCCACCGTGGCCTACAAGGGCGATCCTGCCAACTTCCAGGAACATGTGGTGGCGGCCAACACCACGAACCACTATCGCATCTTCAGTATCCAGACGGATACCTACTACTCGGATGGGCTGATCGTGAACGGGCTGATCTCGTCCCTCTATCCGGCGCACGTCTATTCTGAGACGTTCTCCTACACCAACAGGACCTTGAACACGGATGGTTTCGCCGGTAAAAATGGTGGCTACCTGTGGGACGGCGCCTGGAGTCTGACCACAGCCGGCGAGGACCATGGCTGGTCCATTCAGACCGATGGCATTGAAGGTCTGCCAGCTTGGACGATCTCCCAGCCGAACTATCCGACCGTGGTGGGCAACCGCGCGGTCCTGAATACCGAAGGCGTCGGCCACAACGCCGCCCGCCGGGCGATCGCCCCCACCAATAGCGGGACAATCTATGTCGGTGCCATCGTAGCTTATCAATTCGACGGAGATGATGGCGCCAACAAGTACATGACCATCGGCCTGATGAACGACACCACCACCGAATTCGAATTCGGCAAGGTTTTTGGCCGGAAGAACTTCTTCGACATCCGGCGGAACGACGCGAATGGCACAGTCAGCACCTACGAAATGCACGGCTGGGGCGAGTCGGGCCGCAGCACCAACGATTGGTATTGGATGGTGGTGAAGTATGACTTCAACGCCGGCGGCGGCACGGCCTATGCCAACTGCTATTATCAAGGCCAGAACATTCCCTACGACGAGCCCACGAGTTGGGATGCGGAATGGTCCGGGATGGGCATCACCCAGATTGATGGCATCGAGCTCAAGGGCGGTAGTGGCATTTCCGGCTATCTGGGTGCAGCCATTTGGGACGAGATTCGAATTTCATCTGTCTGGCCGTCATTGATCGGCCAACCCAACCTCCTGCCGTGGCCATCGCCAGTGGATTTCGGAGAGGTGGAGTCAACGCTCTCCAGTAATATAACAGTTTGGATTGCCAATAGCGGTGGTGACAACGTCCCATTGGATGTGACGGGCGAGCCCGCCTTTGAACTGATCGGGGATGATGCGAGCTATTTCTCGCTGTCCATCAATCGGTTTGATGACAACCTCACACTCGGGGACAGTAACAGCGTCGTGGTCAGCTTCTGGCCCACGAATAGTGGCACCGTCGCGTATACCGATGCCTGGCTGATGGTGGAAAATAACTCTGGGGTAGATCCCTATCCGATCCCACTCATCGGCACCGGCATCCCAACGGTCTCGAGCAATCTGCCCATGGTCTCTAATTATTTTGTGGGCGATGGCCATTGGGTCACGGACGCCATGGTCACCTCGGGTGTGTTTGCCGTCGCGGCTGAGGTCTTCCATGTGCGCGGCATTCGCGCGGCCTCCTACGATCTCATCAACGGTGACGGGGAGACCATTTTAGCCGACCAGCCATTCGATACGTGGACCACGACCGATGGGGTGTCCTACGTGTTGTCCGATGCCACGCATCCGGGATACTGGCCGGCGACGCCGTCTGAGAATTATCAGCTGCGCGTCAACCTCGAGTCCTCAAACCTGGTCTCGGCCGTGCAAACGATCTACACCGCGGATGGCGTCGTTACCGCTTCTGACCTGTTCTTCTCCGAATACGTCGAAGGCCTCAGCAATAACAAGGCGCTGGAAATTTACAACGGGACCGGTGCGGCCGTAGATCTGAGCCAGTACGGCATCCGCTTCAAGGTGAACAACTCGGCCGAGTGGGATGCTAACGCCGATTATAGGGAACTGCCGGAATACACACTGGAAGCAGGCGCCACGTTCGTGATCGCCCACCCGGGGTCTGAAGAAAGTCTGTTGGCCCGGGCCAATTACGTCGACTTAAACATCTGTAACTTCACTGGCGATGATTCCATTTTCCTGTTCAAGGGCATCGGCGAAGAGGACCCGTTGGACGCCATTGGCGCCAGTCCTAGCGGCGGTAATTTCGCAATGGACACCACCTTGTACCGCCTGGCATCGGTGACTCATCCCGCCGCCGTCTACAATGCGCTGGAGTGGACCAACTTGGCCGCCATCGTCTACACCAATCTCGGTGAGCACGTGATGGATGGCGCGGAGGGACGCCCCATGGCCTTTGCGGTGGATGACGACGACGTCGAAAATCCTGAGATTGAGGCGGTGAGCGTGGCCGGCATGGTACCGTCGGAGTCCGCGCCTGGCCCGGATATCATCTTGACCAACCTGCCTCCCAGTGGTTTGGCTCTCGCTTGGACTGTCCAGGATGTGGATAGCGGAATGTTTGCCGCCAGCAACCAGTTTACGCTCCAAACTGGCTTGACGGTGGTGGCATCCGGATACGTGACGGCCGGCAGCGATGGGGACGGAAAACTCACGCCACTGCCGGTGTCCATCAACGTGCCCAAGAACCTGCTGCCGTTCGGCGACTATGAACTGATTGTATCCGGCGTCGATTATGACCCGGAATTCGAAGCGGATTCGTTGGAGACATCACGCCAGGTCTTTTTCCGCATTCTCTCGCCCGCCATCGATACTATTCCCGAGTCATTGGACTTCGGTCAGGTCGGCGTGGGCTTGACGTCCAACCTGACGCTGGTTGTGACCAATAGCGGAAATGCCCCATTGAATATTGAGGATATTACGTTTTCCGGAACAGGCTTTGCCTTCTTCGAGGCGGATATTGATTCCCTGACTGTTGAAGCGGGATCGGCCTCAAATATGGTGGTGAGTTTTATTCCGACCGGTGGCGGAACCTTCAACTGGACCATGACCCTGCACAACGATTCGGGCAACGCCTCGGCCTTCGACGTGCCGTTGACGGGGTCATGCTTCGATCCAGAGACGATGCCGCCGGAGATCGTGGGGTACGCCATCGAGGACAATGACGACATGACCGGCGTCAACAAGGTCACCGACCATGCCGCGGTTCACGGGGAACTGAGCGCCAGCTTTACGCTCTACCACCTGCTCGGGGTGGAGGGTGCCGGTGCCAGCTTTGACCTGCTGTATCCCAACGGAACCTTCGCCGCCGAAAACGTTCCGCTGGTGGTTACGAGTTCTGTGACAAATGATGGGGCGGTTTGCAGCGTTTTCACCGGTGTCCCGCCGTCCTTCTATCCCGCGATACTTGGGGTCTACACCGCCCGGGTTACCGCCGTCAGCTCCAACGGTATCCCGATGACCGATGAGGTTCGTTTCTCGACCTCCGGCGGCGGGGTGCAGCAGCTCGTGGAAACCTTCAACGACGTGGCCAACAACAGCGGCACCTACGCGTCTGGCATTGCGACCAACGCGGATTGGGGCGTGTGGTCTTTCACCCAAACTCGGTGGGACTTGAGCCTCAGCGGCAAGGCCCCGACAGTGCGGGCCGGCGGTACGCTGACATCCCCACTCCTCTCCGACGGCTGCACCCAGATCAAGTTTGATTATAAGCGCCCGTTCTCCGAGTCCGGCACGTTCGACCTCGATGTGCTGGTTAACGGCGATGTGGTTGATACCGTGACGGCTATGCCACCGAACACTACCACCATTTATACCCACCAGATCGACGGATTGGACTTCAGCGGTGAGGTCAGTATTTCGTTTGTCAACAAAGGATCGGCTAACAAACGCATAACGATCGATAATCTCTCGATCCTGACCCTGGGGACCGAGACCAGCGAAATCATGACCATCCAGGTGGTGGATGAGGACACAACCGGCCCTGTGCACAGCGGGTTCAGCGTGGACGGCGCGCTCTTTACAACGCACGACTTCCTGCCCGATGGCCTGGTGGTCACCGGGCTGGTGGGCGATGCCCAGAGCGGTGTCTATGCCACCAGCAACACGTGGACGCTCTATAGCAATAGTACGGCGATCGCTGACGGCGTGTTCACCATGGATCCCGCCACCGATGGCGCGGGCATCAGCAACGAACTCGCGGCACTGAGCGTTACCATTCCGGGCAATCTATTGGACTGGGTCAATGGTCAGTTTAAGCTGGACGTCACCAGCACCGACTATGACCACGACCGGCCGGATGATTGGAAGCAGTCCACCACGACTTTCACCTTCGGCATCTCCGAGTACGTGCCCGTGCCCAACCAGTTTGTGGCCGTGGCCGATGGACCCGAAATGATCGAAATGAGCTGGAAACTGAACGAGGCCCCGGGTGTGCTGCTGCTGTGGTCCACCAACCCGATCACGGCGGGCCCGGTCAAGGGGACAGACTACACGGATAACCGCCAGATTGGGAACGCGACGGTTGTCTACATCGGCTCCGCGGAAGCCCTGGAAGTGGTGGTGCCGCCGGAATCGATCAACTACTTCCGCCTCTATGGCCGGGCAGGGCTGACCTATTCCGCGGACTATGCGGTGCCGGTGACAGACCCCGTCGAAACATTGAAATATGAAAAGGGCGAAATTGTAGACCAGTTTGCCTATACCAACGGGGTTACCTTGGCCCAACAGGCAGGGTTGGCGACCGGGCAAGGCTGGAATGGCGCATGGTTTGGCGATGACCTGAGCTTGTTCACGGTGGAAGATACAAATCTCGTGAGCGGCGGCACCGGCTATCCGACGCCCTACGCCAACAAGCTGCAGTTGATCTACAATTCCGACGTGCCAATCACGTCGCGCGTGTATCGCGCCTTGGCGATGCCACGCAGTGCGCGCACCTTCGTGGCCTTCATGATGAACTACAAAACCTACGACTACGAGGGTGCCAACAAGTTCATTGGCCTGTCGCTGATGAGCGGCCCCAACTGCGAAACCGAAGAGATTTTCTTTGGCAAGCCATCGGGCGCGGGCAACAAGGCGGGCATCTTTGAGCCGGATACAGATCATGAGGAACATTCGGCGACGTATTCCATCACCGCCGACCATTTAGCCGATTACATGATTGTGGGTGAATGGGAGCCCGAGGACCACACCATCCGGATGTGGGCGTTCTACCATGGCGGCGAGCCCATTCCAGAAACCTATGAAGAAGCAACACCCATTGCCGTATACAGCAACCCCGCCATCAATGCTGGCACCATCACGGGGATTCGTCTCGCGGCCGGCATTTCGGCCGAGGGTGTGTCCTCGCTGGATCATGCCTACTTCGATGAAATCCGTGTAGGCGGTACGTGGGATGAGGTGCTCAATTTCACCTATCCGAAGGTGTACGATTACGCGCTGGAAGAAGAGTCCACCTGGGTGTCCGATGGGCAGTTGGCCCAGCCTGATACAAACTATCCCGTGGCCTTCACGGTCTATCACCGCACCAAGGTCAAGGAGGCGGCATTTAATCTGCTAACGTTGGATGATCCCCAGGTCCACCTATACGACTCCAATCAGGAAGTCTTCCTGGACGACGCCCAGTCCGGCACCCGTCAGGTCTTTACCAATTTGGTAACAGAGCGGCTGGACCCGGCGGTCGTGGAGCTGACGACGTATACCGCCCGCGTTTGGGTCACCTCCACCAGCCTGAAAGAGACAAATACCATCACCTTGGCTGAACAGGGTGGGGCAGATGATCTGTTCTTCGGTGAATTTGGCTCAGGTAACTACTGGGACAAGTATGTAGAAGTTTACAACGGCACCGGCACCGACATTGATCTGAGCCAGTACATCATGGCCAGCCAGACACAGCCGGAAGATAAATACGCGACCTGGACGAGCTGGAGCATGCTGTCAGAAGCTCCCCGCCTGTTGCCCCACGGCGAAACCATCGCTATTCTAAACGGCGGCAGATGGGGTTCCGTATCCAACATGGATACTGTTTCCCAAGCACTGGTGGATGCGATGAATGGGGCGGGTCGACCCTATATATTTACCTCTAACTACGTATTGCGAGTCAGCGGCGACGATCCGGTGGGGCTGTTCCACATTTCGGATACGAACAAGTGGATTGATGTCTGTGGCATTGCACCGGAAGCTAAACAATACATCATGCAGCGCCAGGAAGATGCAGAAGTGCCATGGTATTATCCGGAACGTGTCGACACCAACCAGTGGGATTTCCGCGTGTGGGACGGCGATGCCGCCATGGGGTACACGAATATCACAGCGACGGCGGGCGTGTACGATCGTCTCGTCGGCATGGGTGGCTTCATCCAATTTAACGTCTACGACGATGATACCGACGTGCCTACCGTGGTAGGGGCGAACAGTGTGCTGAAGATCGGAAAGGATGGGACCTACACTGATCTGGAACAACATGTTAGCGAGCACGAGGTGGTCTTCTGCGCCTGGAGCTTCACCAACAGCACGGTCGAGGAAGCCGCACAGCCGTGGGGGGGTAGTCTGTTGTCCGATGCCGCTATCACCTGGACGCCGGTCTATACCGATGAGGTGATCAATCTGGCTAGCGGCAGTGGGTCGTCCGAAAACGATGTGTTCGATGGCTACGGCCAGATCAAGAAGGGCGAACTGTACCTGCGCAATGTCGGTGGTACCCATTGGGATTTTGGCCCGACCAATGTCCCGTGGATACAGTTCGATTTGCCGCTGGTGGCGGCCGAAGATATCGTATTCTCCTGGGCGGAGGCCGGCGGTGCGTACAGCTTCACCAATGTCTCAGTACAGTGGTCGGATACTGGAGAAGAGGGCAGTTTTGTCACCAACGCCGCCTGGCCGTCTTGGACCATGACCGATCTGAGAACGGCCGAGTGGCGCACGCGGTTTATCGAATTCACGGACGTGGTGCCCTCGAGCATTTCCCGGGTCTACCTGCGCTTTGTGCTGGGGCCGGGCCATGGCGGGGCGACCGGTAATACGAATGGGGCCTTCCGAATGGACAACATCCAGTTGTTTGGTCGGCCTTTTGAGTACCGGGTGACTGACCGCCAGATTGCACAGTCCGGCTATGGGTTGCGCATGTCGGTCAATGTCTTTGACGAAAGTGGCATCCAGGCCGACTTGGCGACGATGGCGATTGGTAACAAGCAGGCGGTGCTTGACGTGGCAAAGAGCCAGGGTGACGGCTTCAGCGAAGATTCTACCCTCTGGTGGAAGGTGTCCGACGTATCACGCGAGGAATTGACAGAGTGGGTTCTGACATCGGACACGGGGGCGGGCATTTCCATGCCGCTGGTGGTCCCGGATGCCGACATGGATCGCGCGAACGACGCTTCCACCTTCATCGGTAGCCCCGGACGTTTGCGGGTGGTGGATAATGACGTGGATCGGCCAAAACTGACACTGACGAGCATGAAGCCGCTCTCGAGCATTCTGGCACAATGGGCGCAGATGACTAACACCGCGTCACTGTTTCCCACTAAATCAGATGCGGGTGTGGAAGCGAAGGAGTTGAAGACGAAGTCCGGTGCCGCGGACCCGAAGAGTCCCACCTTCTCACGCACAACCGCCAACGGCTATCACTACATCGAGGCCTTTGCGTGGCAGGGTGGAAAGAAATGCTGGCTGGTCGAGGTAACGCCGGAGGCCGACATGGCGTTGACCAATCTGACATTTACCAGTTGCATGCACCGCACTAACGGCGTGTCGCACTATCGCATTGATCACTATGTCAATGGTGCGCTGAAAGCCAATATTCTGGGGGAGACCTATTGGGTTTACCCGCCCGCCATGCTGGATCCAAATGCCTGGTATCCCCGGAGCCATAGTTGGGATTCCGGCACAGTGGTGCTGGAAGCGGGCAAAATTAACCAGATCCGTATCTACGGCCTGGGGTCGAGCAACATCGGCGCCCGCTGGCGCATCTCTGAACTCACCCTGTGGCAGGAAACAGGGGGTACGGAGGGGGTGACGGAAGTGACCGACGCCGAATTCACATCCGAATCCTTCATGCTCACCGGCCATGCGTGGGATACCGGCAGTGGCATCGCCTCTACCAACCACACCGACCCGGCCAAGCGACCGATGTTCTCGATGAATGCGCCGGATGGCGGGGTGCTGGTTAGTAATCGACTTTTCACCTTTATCGAGGAGGTGCTGGATGGCGGGGCCACTACACAGGAAGAGGGCGCTTTCAAGGGATTGCTGCCGACGCCGGTCTATACCAATGTCATGCTCGGCGAGTACACGGGCGAAGCCCAAGTGTGGGATCATGACAACGATCGGACATTCGACGACCTGAAACTGCAGGCCGATCTGGCCCTGTACGTTGTTGATAACGATATTGGCGAGCCGACTGCGGTCGGAGGCGTGCGCGTTAATGGCATGCTCGCGAGTGAGATGACCCGCGAGACCGCCCCGTGGACCAATACCCCCGAGTTCATGATTACGATGGATAGCGTGGCGGAAGATCGGGATCCTGGTGATGACTATTCCGACAAGCAGCGGACCATGACAGGTATTGGTGAATACCGGGTGACAACAGCCAACATCTCCACCATGTTAGCCGGTGACCGTGCTAACTATGGCGTTCCCTATCCCGTGGCCGCCACCAATGGCGCGTTGGCCAACTATGGATTTGAGATGTGGAATCTCAGCTGGGCCACCGACGCCAATAGCCGCTTCCATCGCTATGACTATCAAGGGGATCCCACCCGGCCGATCGAGGGTACGAATTGCCTGAAGCAGACTGGCACAGGCGAGGCCTACCAGTGGATTGCGCTCTTGAACACGAATGCTGTGATACCCAAGGTAGGGGTAAGTGGCCGGTATCGGATCGATTCCGGTGCCAGTCCCACCCTGCGAATCCAAGCGTTCACCGCGGATGAGCCCCCAGCGCTGGTGGCGACTCGCGACATTCCGGCCGGCACCTCGACCAGTTGGGCATCGTTTAACGCCGTGAGCGAGGCGATCGGCGATAGCACGGTCGCGGCCTTGAAGATCACCTTGATCGGCAACGGCAGCACGACCTATTGGGATGACATTCGTCTGGGCGTGGATATCGGCGATAACCGCCCTTCCATGCGCTTCATCGCCACGGCGGCCAATCAGGGTATTTCCACATCCAACTATCTGTTCGCGGTGGATGCGGATAACAATCGGATCGGTGACCGCCTGGGTGGCGAACCCGTGGCCTTTGCCGTCCCCTACGATATCACGCCGCCGACATCGGTGGGACGCATCGGCTCGCCACTGATGGCCTCGACCGAGACCGTAGATGATCCAACCACCCAGTTTGACCTGGAGTGGAGCACCCACGATGTTGGCCCGGACGATCCGGGGCATATCAACCATCCAACCAAGACGCTGAATGATCGCGACATCCTTTCACCGTGGCAGACCTACAAGATCTATTACGGATCCTTTAATGTCTTGCAGGTGCCCGACAGCGATCCGGGTGCCGGAAGTGCGGATGCGTACATCTATACCAACTTCATCGCCACGGGCACGTACAAGACCTGGTCGAACAGGGTGTGGAATTCGGAAATTAATGATCCCAGTGCGCCCGCCTATCAGGCTACTTACCACGCCTTGACCAATGCGAGCCGCAATACAATTCGCCTCTACGACTTGGATTTTGACCAGGACTACGCAGTGATTATTGTCGGCGTGGACAAGGCCGGCAACGAAGGACCGGCGGGTATCTACAGTTGGGCGACGAACAACACCATCAAGTTCTCCCTGACGCGGGGCTGGGCCTTGGCCAAGACCGAGGCTTCCACCTTCTTCCCGGATGCCACTCTGACCAATGCTCTCGCCTCGCGAGCGGCAGGACTGGCTTGGACTGCCTCCGGCACGACCAACCCTCTGGCGGGTTCCAATGTGAAGAGACTCTTCACCGAGGTGAAGAAGGACTACGATTTGATCTATTGGGATGCGCCTTCCTTCCGTGAAAATAAGCAAAACGATTGGAAGTTGCTGGGCACGGTGCGCTCCAACTGGTTTGTTGATGATGGTGGCCAAGGCCGTCAGCGCGGAAACCTCCGCTTCTATCGTGCCTCGTATAAGGACCGCTGGAAGAAAACGCGGCAGGACGGGACCAATGTCATCGTCCAGCGCCCGATCGCCAGCGAAGAAATTTACGCGATGCACAACGTGGTGCTGTCACCTGGCCAAAACTTCGTGGCGCTGCACGGCGTGCCCTACACCAACACCTTCGAGGCGGTGTTCGGTGGCACGGAGACGTTCCCTGGTGGAGATGAGACATCCATGGGTGCAACCAAAGTAGAATTTTTCAGCCCGGGTGTTAGTGCTGAGTCGACAGAGCAATTCTACTTAAATGCCGATGGGCGTTGGTACGAAATGGGCGGGGCCGGCCTAGATGTGACCACCAACGTGATGGCAGCGGACTTCTTTAACCGCGGTTTTTCGATCACGCTGCCCAATATCCTGCCCGCGACATATGTCGTCACCAACGCACTGGATTACAACCAGGCGGACGACCACGGAAAGGCCGCGGTGGTGAATGCGATGATCTGGTCGCCGATCGCCCAGGTCCCGACCAATGGCTTCAGCCAGGTTATCTACTGTGGCAGCACCGAAGGCCGGATTCAGACCTTGAAATACAACGTGGTGGCGTTGCGTCTGCCAGTGGCCACTCATCCCAGCAGGATGCGCCTGCTGGAAAGCGGCTTTGTCAGCGGTTATCGCGGGCTCAGCGATGAAATCTATACCATGAACACCGCCACCAAGAGTCCTCTGGAGAATACTAAGATATATTGCGACGAAGAGGGCGTATGGCGATTTACGCGAAACAAAGGATTGGTCCCCTACAACTTCTTCCAGCCCAATGATGTGATCGTTATCATCTCGCGCAACTGGGTGGGCAGTGGGAGTTGGACCTGGACCTATCATCCGCAGCATTTCTATCCCAACGAGAAGTTGCCCGACCGTTGGATGGGAAATTAATCGAGGAGTGTTCTCACACTTCGTCTAATCCAGATGTGCCCACCCGGCAGTCTCGCCCTGCCCAATGCCAAGGGCCAGAATAGGCCGGGCAAATCCTCCAGGTGAGCCGGGCTTTGGCAGCGCCAGATACGCCAGAGCTTGGGGGGGGCACGACAAGATTCTTCACCGTCCGTCCCGTGCCTGTTTTGTAGGGGCGCAGCTTACTGCGACCGGGCTGTTTCAAACATGGCGACGACGTTCGCCCTTGCCCACGACCCTGGATCGAGCAAGCTCGACCCCTACACCTCAAATCCTCATCCTGCCCGAAATTTGTCGTACGCCCAGAGCTTGGACATCCGCAAACTTTTGATTGCTAAACGCGGCCAGGTTGGGCAAGGTGTTTAGTCGCTTTGAACGCCCCCATCGTCTAGAGGCCTAGGACGCCAGGTTCTCATCCTGGTAACACCGGTTCGAATCCGGTTGGGGGTGCCATTTTATTTCCAGCCAATTACTTGATCTGCTTTTTCGCTGCAGAAATGGGGTCTGGCTAGGAAAACCTGAATCGCACTCTCTCAGTTGAACTATCGTTCACATTCCGTTCC
>JAVEUJ010000164.1:0-4925 GCA_034005635.1 Kiritimatiellia bacterium
CGCCTCCATTTCCAGGTGAACTGGGGCGTGGATATGAACCTCAAAGTGCTGCTCAAGGTGTTCCACGCCGATGGCACCTGCGAGCAGTATTTGGCCCATACCGATCCGTGCGAAGTGGAATGGGATCACCATCGCCGCGCGACCCGTGATCTGTTTCTGCACCCCCGGCCGAAGCATCAGGGCCACATCACGGGCGTCAAATTTTCCTACCTTGTCCATCATCACGGCCGTTCGATTCCGTCGCGCCTGGAATATATTTTCATGGATGGGCCAGAGTTTCACCAGCCCGGCGAGGTGCGGCGCAGCGTGACGGAGCAGTGGGCCACGCCTAATCCGTGGTGCACCCACGAGGTGGACGCCGGGCAACTCCAGCGTGACGTGGACCACATTAACCGCCATTTTGACTCGCTCAATCTGATCCCCAAGTTCACCAAAGGGCAGGCCTGGCATCCCTATCACCCCAAGCGCTATATTCACGATCAAATCGATGCCATGATCTGGCGACGGCAAACCGAACCCGGTCGCCCGTGCGGCATCAAGGTCTGCGTGGATTGCATCGACGATGCCGATTTTATTCGTCACCTGATTCATGCCCAGCGTAACGGAGTGCCGGTGCAGTGCATCGTGGACTGGCGCAAAATGACCCTGACCAACAGCGACAACTATCTGGCGTTAAAGCGTTCGGGCATCGAACTGCTGGGAGAAATCTGCACTACCCACGATCCTCTGGCCGAAGTCGCCACCGACATGCACAACAAGTTCATTGTGTTTGGCGACGAGGATGCGATCGTCGGCTCATTCAATATCACGTTCGACCGCTGGGGCAGCAACTGGGAGTCCGGGATGACGTTCCGGTCTCAAGGCATGTGCCGGCTGCTGGACAATATTTTCCAAGCGTGCCGGGGTGGGGTGGTGCAGCGCTATGGCATTGATCCGTATGCCTCCTTCAATCTGCTCTACACCTTTGGGCGCACGGCGATGCTGAATGGGCGCTACTACCGTCCGCACCACGCCATCTTGGCGGAAATTAATCGCGCCCGCCATTCCATCCACCTGTGCCTGTTCCTGATTGGCGAATTACGCGGGGAACACGGCGACAGTGTGATTGATGCGCTAATCCAGGCTTGGCGTCGCGGCGTCTATGTGCGGGTGATTCTCAACGGGCATCTGGCGTGGGAGGGTGATCCAGGCCGGGAACGCTCCCTAGCCGAGGAGTTGCGGCGGCCCTTGCTGCCCGCCGTGCGCCGGCTGCAAGAAGCCGGCCTGCCCATTGCGCTGGTGTATGGGATTCACGACCGTCCCGTACCGTATTCGCCGATCCATTCCAAGCAGTGTGTGATTGACGAGCGCATCGTGATCGATGGTTCCTTCAACTGGTATAACACCTCTGTGCTGTCTCACGACCTGCTGGCAGTCATCAATAACTCCAGCGTGGCCCGGCTGTATCTCGATGAAGCCAACCAGATTTTGGCCTCCTTCCGCGTCATCTGGATCAGCCAGACGCGCTAGGGCGGCTGGGGGCATAACAAAAATCTTCCCGGTCCGTCCGGTTCCTGTTTTGTAGGGGCGCAGCTTGCTGCGACCGGGTTGTTCTGGAAACGACGGTGAGGTTGGCCCTTGGTCCACGAAGAGGGATCGAGCAAGCTCGACCCCTATATTTCAGCCCTGTTCTAAATCAAAAAAAAGGACCGGGGCGGGTCGTCCCGCTCACCGGTCCAGCACGTCGCAGGCTATTCGGCCGCTGGCTCTGCCGCTGCCACAGCCGCCTGGTCATACGTGGGATCCAGTGCGGTGTTGAGCATCAGGGCCAACCGTACGCCAGCCTTTTTGAGTTGCTCGCCGACCAAGGGCACATGCGAATCAATGTAGTTTTCCCGGGTCAAGTCCATGCCGGGACGCGCCCATTTGTAGGGGACGCTTGTGCCATCGGTCCAGCGATAGGCCTTTTTGCGCGCGATCCAATAGGCGTCACCGGCCCAGCCCAGCACATCTTCTTTCATCCAGTGGCGAACATTTTCGTCGGTGATTTCCTGTTGGAGCGCCCGAACCACCTGCTTGGTTTTGCGACCAGCCACCATCTCCTGGACCAGATACTCGTCCCAGGTGGAGTGCAGGCTGGGGGGGTAATCCATGTCATCCTCGGGGCCGAACGAATAGTGTTCGCCGGTGAAGGAGTTCACTGGCAGCATGTTGCCGCCCATGTCGCCATAGCGGAAAGCGCAGTGCATCGGCTGGTGCAGATCCGCCACGAAGTGGACGAGAAAGCGCAGAGCATCCAGACGACGCTCGCCCTCTAGTTTGCCACTCGCCAATTCATCGCGCCAGCGCGTGACCTGAGTAACAACGTCGTTACCGTCTTCCGTAGTCTTGAGCTCGTAATCGTCGTCATATTTCATATGAGTATCGAAGTCGATGTAGTGCCAGCGACCGTTGTTCGGGTAGCGTTCTATGAATTCCTTGCTGCCGCGAATCGTGTCGGCCCAACTCGCGATATCGTAGTCACTCAGCTTATAAGCGCCCAAGATATCATCCACGGCCAGACGCGCTACCGGGGTGAGATAGTACAAGGAAATTTCCGCGACGATCTCGTGACCTTCGGGGCCCCAGGCCCAGCCGGAAAATGGCAGAACAAGCAGCCAAGCGGCGGCTATAAAAAGGATGCGTTGTAGTTGTTTCATGAAGGGTCTCCTTATTAAGAGGCCTTGACCAATACCCGTGAAGAGGGCCCAGTCGATTTATAATCGCATCCTCTGTATGAGAAGCTGCAACTACGCTTAATTAACAATAGGTTAATATCTCACATATTAAGAATTTGTCAACTATTCCGGGCTATTTTACGCCTCTCGTCATGGTGCACTCGGCTGTTTCCCAAGGACTGTATTTTATCACAGAGGGCCGCAGAGAATCACCGCGCGGCATAGCCGCAACCAAAGGGATCAAGACCACCACGGATTACACTGATGGCACGGATAAGGATGGAGATGGCCAGTCGCGCCTATCATCCGCCGGAAAGTTTTCCACACCGTGGAAGAAAATCTTCCATAGCGTGGAAGATTCGCAAAAATATCTTCCATAGCGTGGAAAAATCACGAAAAAGTTTTCCATAGCGTGGAAAACCGAGCAGCCTGTACTCGAAAGGAAATCTTACGCGTCAGGATTGGCCTGCTTAGCGGGAGGGCGGCGGCATCAACTCCCATTCGTTAAATTCGAGTCATTCGTAGTTTGACTGCTTCCCAGTTCCAATCCGTACTACAATCCCTCAAAACCGTGTTTTTCTAACACGTTTTTCATGTTGATAGCTCCATAACTCATTCTTTGACAATTAGTAATATAGTTAGAATTGCAACGCCAACTTTCGGTCTTTTCCTTAAACTCAGATCGATGAGAGTAATAGCCAGCTACGGATATCGCTGATTTCACGGAGGGGAAGATGGGGGGAAGTCGTCTCACGCCAAGACGCAAAGATGCCAAGGAGGGGATACTGTTCACTATTCAAACATTTTAAGAATGGTTTCACTGGCGTCTTATGTAAATCCGACTGATTGATCTGTTCATGAGTTCTTGAGTTCAAATTCATTTTCCTCTTTGTCCTCCTTTTCTCAATCTGTGAAATCGGTGTAATCCGTGGTGCTCTTCTCTTCTTTGGTTGCGGCTAAGCCGCGCCGTGTCCATTGGTGTTCAGCCGTGGTTTAGCTGCGTGCCTTTTTCTCTTCTTTGAGGATCTGGAATCAGCGATTAAAGCGCGCAAATTCCGCTTCCATTTCGTCGAGATCGGCCCAGCCATAAGTGTCGAGCAAAGCGGCCGTGGCATCTTCGCCGTCCATGGTGCGGGCAAAGAAATCATTCCATTTCTCGCGTGGCAGTTTCCACAGCATATAGCCCACGAATTGTTTGGCGGTGGCATAGAACCGGCTGACGTCGGTTGGAACGGTGGGATACTGCGTGGCCGCCACCAATTCGGCCAGTGGGGTTCGGTCGCGCAGAGCTTTGAACACATTGCGTTCGCGGTGGGTCAAGCCCCGCGCGCGGCGGTAGGCGAATTCGCCATAATATTCGGCGAGGCCTTCATTGAGCCACAGGGGCAGGCGCACGGTCAGGAACCGGTTGAAGACCAGATGAGTCATTTCGTGTGCCAGCATGCCCATTTTGTCAGATTTATCGCTGCCAATTTCCTGCAAGTACATGGCCTGGCCGCGGACAAACGATGCCGCCCAGGGCTCCATGCCCGGCGTGGCGGCCACGATGGCTTGCCAATCACGGGCATCGCGGAAAATGAATATATGCGATCGCTGCGGGTCTACCTGATCGCGCATATCGGGCAGGTCACCGGAGATGGCGTCATAAAATTCTTCACCCAAGCGCGCAACTCGCATCGCGAAGGCCTTGCGCTCGTAATGGACAACAAAGTGCCGAGTTTGCAGGTGCTGCCAGCGGAAGCCGGGATGGTTCAGCGTTGCGATGTCGGCTGGAATCAATCCTGCCCGATCAACGGCCTCGGGAGCAATATCTTCCATTTCCACGGCATGCGCTGTGCTGACCAACAGCGCCAACAACGTAGCTGCCAACGCAACCAAACCTGCCGGGATTGTTCGGGGGGAGGTCAGCCGCAAGCTACCACTCGATAGAAGGCGGTACATTTTCAAACTGTTGTTCTTCGAAGGCATCGATCATGGCTTGTTCAGCCTCAGCCGTATTGGATGGTGCCATCGTCTTATTCGCCATGCGTTCGGCGGGCGGGGCCGGGGTTGGCTCGGGCGCGGGTCTGCCGCAGCCAGCCAAAACTAGGCAAATCAGTGCAATCAGGTATTTCCAAGAGGCATTTTTCGTGGTGTTCATAGTGGTTTAAGGCTATAAGAGTTTCTTGCGATATGCAAGCCGAGTGAATGCCAGTGTCAGGTAAATGCTATGAAAAAACAAAAGACTAA
>JAVEUJ010000165.1:0-4911 GCA_034005635.1 Kiritimatiellia bacterium
AGCCTGACCAAGGGTGATAACCGGGTCTTTGCGCCAGAGCGCGTAGAGCAGCAGCAGCAGGCCGCCGCCGATGGACAGATACCAGAACGAGAGCGGCACTACGGAGGCTTGTTGTTTCTCAGAGGCAATCCATTGCACAAGGAAACGGGAGAAAAACAAGATTTGGCCAAGCATGCCCAGCAGTCCCATGGGCTGGATCAGCACATCAACAAAATGTTTTAACGTGTCCATTGCAGGGGTTCCGTTTGGAGGGGGCGGCAGCGCGTTTGCATCCAGTGCACGGCCCATAGATCTCTTAGGGTTTCCTTGAGCCGGCCGATATTGGTGTATTTGCTTTGGCCGGCGGTGCGCGGACGGTGATGGACCGGAATTTCCTCGATCCGTGCGCCGACCATGGCCAGCAGGGCGGGAATGAAGCGGTGCATCCCGCGGTACTGCATGGGCAGATAGCAGGCCCATTGCGCATGGAACGCCTTGAGTGAGCAGCCGGTATCGCGAATGTGATCGTGAAGCACACGATTGCGCACGGCATTGGCGAGCCGACTGCCCCAGCGTTTGGACCACGTGTCCCGGCGCTGGGCACGGTAGCCGCAGCAAAGGTCGCAGGAGTCTAGCCGAGCGACGAGTGCGGGGATGTCGGACGGATCATTTTGACCATCGGCATCGAGGATGACAAAAATCCGGCCACGGGCGTGCAGAAATGCCGCCGCCAACGCGGCACTTTGGCCGGAATTAACCGCTAGGCGCATCGCACGCAATTCAGCCACTTCTACACCCAGATTGTTCAGACAACGGGGCGTCCAGTCAGATGAGCCATCGTCCACCACGAGGATTTCAAATGACCGGCCCAAGCCGTGTAATACACAAGCGGTTTCACGCACGATGGCGGCGAGACTGGCGTCTTCATTGTACGCCGGAATGAGAACGGACAGTTCCACCCGCTCCAGCGGGCTGACCGGTGCGCGGAATAACCAACTTCTTTCTGTACCATCCATGACGCCACTATCGGACGCCCCCGGGGTGAATGCAATTCTGGCATCCTGAAGATTGCTTCAGTTTGTCTAAACCTGCGTCATCGCTGATTTGGGCGGTGGCGCACAAAAATGCGCCCCGGATTTCTCCGGGGCGCGGTGGCAAGGTACTAGTTGCCGAAGCGGTCTAGGCGGTTGGGGCAGCGGGGGCCTTGGGGGCCAGATCGGCCATCTTGGCATAGCGCGCCCAGTTCCGTTTGACATCCTGCTGAGCTTGCTCGAGCAGGGTGGCGGCCGCCTCAGGATGACTCTTGATGAGCATCTTGTAGCGGGCTTCGTTGTAGATGTAGTCCTTCAGCGGAATCGAGGGCTCCCGGCTATCGATCTGCAGCGGATTTTTATCCTCGTTCTCCAGCGCGGGGTTGCGGCGGAACAGAATCCAGTGGCCAGAGGCCACGGCGAGCTTCTGCTGCTCAAGACCGTCACGCATTTCCTTGATCCCATGCGCAATGCAGTGGGAGTAGGCAATGATGAGCGAGGGGCCGTCATGGGCTTCGGCTTCCTTGAAGGCCTTGATGGTCTGCGGGGCATTGGCGCCGAAGGCGACGCGGGCCACGTAGACGTTATTGTAATTCATGGCCATCATGCCGAGGTCTTTTTTACCCGAGGGCTTGCCGCCTGCGGCGAACTTAGCAACAGCACCCAGCGGGGTAGACTTGGAAGCCTGGCCGCCGGTGTTGGAGTACACCTCGGTATCCAGCACAAGGATGTTGACGTTGGCGCCGGAGGCCAGCACGTGGTCGAGTCCGCCGTAGCCGATGTCGTAGGCCCAGCCGTCACCACCGACGATCCAGACCGACTTCTGAATGAGGAAATCAGCGATGGACAGCAGATTCAGGGCTTCAGGCTTGGCGTTGCCGGCCAGCTTCAGCTTGAGTTGGCCAACGCGCTCGCGTTGGGCGGCAATGCCGGCTTCATCCTGCTGGTTGGCGTTGAGTATGGCCTCGGCCAGTTCTGCGCCAAGGTCGTCCTTGAGAGTCTGGACAAGTTGGGCGGCATAGCGGGCCTGCTGGTCGCAGGTCAGCCGGAAGCCAAAACCGAATTCGGCCGCATCCTCGAACAGGCTGTTGGACCAGGCGGGTCCGCGGCCATCGCGATTCTGGGCCCACGGGGTCGTGGGCAGGTTGCCGCCATAGATCGATGAGCAGCCGGTGGCGTTGGCAATGAGGGCGCGATCGCCAAAGAGCTTGCTCATCAGGCTCAGATAGGGTGTTTCGCCGCAGCCGGCGCAGGCACCGGAGAACTCAAATAGCGGGATGGTGTACTGGGTGTCCTTGACCATGCCCAGATTGAGCTTGGCGCGGTCCATGACGGGCAGGGATTCGAAGAATTCGATATTCTCGCGTTCCTGTTCAACGATGGGGAGTTTGGGCCCGAGGTTGATAGCCTTGCGCGTGGGGTCGGCCTTGCTCTTCTTGGGGCAGGAGGCGACGCAGACGCCGCAGCCGGTACAGTCCTCAACATAGATTTGCAAGGTGTACGCCTTGTCATCCTTGTTGCGGACGGGGGCGTGCTTGAAGCCGGCGGGGGCCTTGTCCAACAGGTTCTTGTCGTACTCGTTGGCGCGAATGCAGGCATGCGGGCAAACGAACGAGCAGGTGCCGCATTGAATGCACTCTACCTCGTCCCAAATTGGCACGTTGAGGGCGACATTGCGCTTCTCCCAGCGCGTGGTAGCAGAGGGGAAGGTGCCGTCTACCGGCATCTTCGAGACGGGCAGGGAGTCGCCGTCGCCCACCATGATGGTGGCGATGACGTCGCTGACGAACTCGGGGGCATCCGGCGAAACCGTCGGTGGAATATCGAGCGTCGATGTAACGCTGCTGTAGGGAATCTCAAACAAATCGGCGAGCGTTTCGTCGACCGCTTTGAAATTCATCTGGACGATTTCGTCGCCCTTTCGGCCATATGTTTTCTTAATGGCCTGCTTGATTTTCGCAATGGCTTCGTCCTTGGGCAGAACGCCGGAAATAGCGAAGAAGCATGTTTGCATGATGGTATTGACGCGCGAGCCCATGCCCGTGCGCTCGGCTACCGCGTAACCATCGATGTTATAGAATTTGATCTTCTTCTCGATGATCTTGGCTTGGACCTTCTTGGGCAGCTTGTCCCAGACCTCGTCTTTCGAAAACGGGCTGTTGAGCAGGAAGACCGCGCCAGTGGATGCAAAGCGCAGGATATCGGTTTGGAAGAGGAATTCATACTGATGGCAGGCAATGAAGCTGGCCTTCTGAATCAGATAGGGGCTGTGAATCGGATTGGGGCCGAAGCGCAGATGCGAAATCGTGCGCGAGCCGGATTTCTTGGAGTCGTAAACAAAGTAGCCCTGCGCGTAGAAGTCGGTTTCCTCGCCAATGATCTTGATCGAGTTCTTGTTCGCGCCCACGGTGCCGTCAGCACCAAGTCCGAAGAACATGGCGTTGGTGACGGAGGGGTGGCGGATGAAGAACGTCGGATCGACATCAAGGCTCGTGTGGCTGACATCATCGACGATACCGACCGTGAAACTGTTTTTGGGCTTGTCCTTAGATAGTTCGTCGTAGACCGCCTTAACCATCGCCGGAGTGAATTCCTTGGAGGAAAGACCATAGCGTCCGCCAATGACCTTGGGCATTGCGGCGAAGGTGCCATCAGCGACGCCCTGCGCGAGCGCGGTCAGGACATCCTTGTAGAGCGGCTCGCCGTCGGAGCCCGGCTCTTTCGTGCGGTCGAGAACCGCAATGGATTTAGCCGTCTTTGGTAGCGCCGCAAAGAAATACTTGGCGGAGAAGGGGCGGTACAGGCGCACGATAATGGCGCCGACTTTTTCACCCTGCTTCTGTAATTGCTCGATTGTTTCAAGGGCGGTTTCCGCGCCGGAGCCCATCAGGACAATGACGCGTTCGGCGTCGGGTGCGCCAATATAGTCGAACGGCCGGTAGTGGCGGCCCGTGAGCTTACCGAACTGCTCCATCGTGGCCGCGACAATGTCGGGACACGCGGTGTAGAACGCATTGACCGCTTCGCGACCCTGGAAATAGACGTCCGGGTTCTGCGCGGTGCCGCGGATAAAGGGTTTTTCGGGGTTCAGGGCGCGGGCGCGATGGTCGGCAATCAATTGGTCGCTGATCATGGCCCGAATGATCTCGTCGGAAATCATTTCGACTTTGTTGATTTCATGCGAGGTGCGGAAACCATCGAAGAAGTGCACGAACGGCACGCGCGACTGAAGGGTCGCGGCCTGGGCGATGAGCGCGGCATCCATGACCTCTTGTACGCTGTTGGAGGCCAGCATGGCCCAGCCAATTTGCCGGCAGGCCATGACGTCCTGATGGTCGCCAAAGATGGAGAGCGCGGAGGCAGCGAGGGAACGGGCGGTGACATGGAAAACGGTCGGGGTCAGTTCCCCGGCAATCTTGTACATGTTGGGGATCATCAGCAGGAGACCCTGCGAGGCGGTAAAGGTGGTGGTCAGCGCGCCCGACTGCAACGCGCCATGCACAGTACCGGAGGCACCGCCTTCTGACTGCAATTCGGCGACAGTGGGGACCGTTCCCCAGATATTGGTGCGGCCTTCGGAGGCCCATTGGTCGGCCCACTCGCCCATGTTGGACGACGGGGTGATGGGATAAATGGCAGCGACTTCATTGGTTTTGAACGCAATGTGGGCGGCGGCTTCGTTGCCGTCAATGATCGCAATTTTCTTCTCTGAACTCATATATGCACTACTCCGAGGGGGGGGTTGTTCTAAATCGATCACATGCCTTCCAGTCAGGTCACCAGAACGCACACGGGACGCATCATATCACATGGCAGCAGGGGCGCAATACAAAAGAGGGCGAAGGTTTGTCGGGAGAAACGCTTTACAAGGCAAAGGTGCCAGTACACCTGACTGTGAAAA
>JAVEUJ010000031.1:0-20851 GCA_034005635.1 Kiritimatiellia bacterium
CAGCCTATGGCAGATTTTATCGGCTCGCGGCCGTACTTTTACATCCAATTTGGACTGGTCACGCTGCTGATTTTCAGCCGAACATTTGGCAGCAGCCGCTTGCTCTGGAATACCATATTGGATCCCAAAGCCGCATTTGAACTCAAGAGCGCGCTACAAGAAGGATTGGAACTCTTCGGCTATGTCTTCATTACCCACGGCGCCTTCGCGTTCGTTGCTCAGAGTTTACGGCTGCGCATTCAACCCCTGGCCATGCAAAAAACTGCCTCCCCCTGGCCCTAGAAAAACACCGCCGCTTGATGTGGTTGGTGGTTCTGGGTTGGTGGCCGCTCTTTTAACGCAAAGGGCGCAAAAGGATCGAAATCGCCGGAGAGGATGGTTACATCAGGGCCGCGAAGCGATACGTTATGGGGGGAATCGTCGCCCAAAACCGGGGCGTAAGGAAATGACGGTGCCTTCTCCACATCGCGCGAAAGCGCCTTGTAGGTGACGAATAGCTCCCCCCTCTGCCGCCGCTATGCTTCCCCCATTGTGCCCGCCTTGCTCACACCGGCCCGTTGACCCACGCCCACACGACCTCGTTGCTTGCGTTCATTTCCACCACCGCATTGGCCCCATCATAGACGAAGCGCGAGGAAAGGCAATCATTCAAACTCTGCCGGACACGATTGCCTTCACCATCGAAGACATAGCCAAACACGGAACCGTTGGTGTCGGTCAGCGACGTCATCCGGGACATGAAGTCATAGCCATAGGTGCGCGACAGTTCGCCTGCCCCGCCACCGGCGGGGTTCACCACCTGCTCCACCCACGAAAAAGGCCCCCGTTTCCGGGGGCCGCGGGGTGAGCGAAACTGGTGGAGGCGGCGGGAGTTGAACCCGCGTCCGCACTAGCGTCACAACAGCGTCTACGCGCGTATTCCGTAATTAAGTTTCGCCATGCCACCTGCCCACGGACAGGCCAGCAGCACCGCAATCAACCTGTTAGTTCTCGCTCTCGCGCCCGGTTGCCCGGCAGGAGTCGCCAGCCTGCTGAATGACATTCGGGTCCGCCCCACAGGCGAGGACGGTCGAACGTCGCGGTACTAAGCCGCGAAGGCCAAGTTATCGTTGGCTTTTGTGTTTTTTCCCGGACGTTTAACGAGGCCAACCGGGGTCCTCGGCGCGCAACCATTGCTTCAACTGGCACGTCGAAACCGGTCGCCCCCGCACTGACAACTCTACGACATTCCCCCGGATGATGCAACCGGCTAGTAAGCCGCGCCGTTCATTGTCATCACTTGAATGACCACCAGCCCAATCAGCACGAGCATGGAGACGATCGAAATCGCCGTCCAAGCGCCGCCGGGCCCCTCGTCTTCCTCGATAGAAAAAATAGGTTCGGGTGACAGGGAGGAACCGCCTGAACCGGGCACACTAATAGAGACTCCGCCGCCGGGACGTTTCAATTTGATGGTCGGGCGCCCGGCCGGGGCATCGGCAGCCGTATCGTCACCGGGCCGGCCTGGTGAAAAAGAGGAGGGCGCCCCGCTGGCGGTCACGCGGACCGTCGGACGGGTTCCAATGCGAATAGTGCGCGGTTGCGAGGGTGCGGCGCTCAAGGGTAGTTTACTCGTATCCAATAGAGTGGTGCGCCGTTTGTAGATATCGTCATCCTGCGGGGGCATCGCACCGAGTCCCATGCGCGAGGTTTGAGCTTTGGATGCGCCAGGAATCGCATTGATGTCAATTCGCGACGTCGCTTTCTTGGGATTGGCCCCGATACGAATCCCACTGGTAGATGGCGATCCCGGAACCGTCGCCTTGCTCAAGTCAATGCGTGACGTCGAGGACTTAGCGGCGCTGATGTCTATGGGCTTGAGTTCATTGTCTTCGGCCATGATGAATCCTCCGGTCTGCTTGACTCTTGTCTTTTACCATACGGCTTGCAGGCCGGTGGCGTCAATGGTTTTCCCGAACACCCCACCGCATCCGTTGTTACAGAGCTTTAAAGCACAGGGTTGCATTGTGGCCACCAAACCCCAAGGAATTGTTGAGGCAGGCGCGGATGGGCGCTTGGCGGGCTTCGTTGGGCACATAGTCCAGATCGCAGTCCGGATCGGGTGTGGTGTAGTTGATGGTCGGCGGCAGGACTCCGTCGCGAATGGCCAACACACACACTGCCGATTCCACCCCGCCGGCAGCCCCCAGCAGGTGGCCGGTCATGCTCTTGGTCGAGCTCACTGCGATTTGGCGGGCGCGATCTTCACCTAAGGCCAGCTTGATCGCCTTGGTTTCGCCAGCATCATTCAGAACGGTGCTGGTGCCGTGCGCATTGATGTAATCGATATCGGCCGGGGTCAGGCCGGCATCCTCCATCGCCAGTTGCATGCCGCGCGCCGGGCCTTCGGCGGTCTCATCGGGGGCTGTGATGTGATAGGCATCGCCGGTGCAACCGAACCCGCCCACCTCGCAATAAATCCGCGCGCCGCGAGCACGGGCGTGCTCATATTCCTCGATCACCAACATGCCGGCGCCTTCAGCCATAATGAACCCATCGCGATCCTTATCAAAGGGGCGACTGGCTGTTTCTGGACTGTCGTTGCGGGTGCTCAGCGCGCGCATGGCATTGAAGCCCCCCACCCCGAGTTCGCAAATGGCGCCTTCTGCGCCGCCCGCAACCATGGCATCCGCCTTGCCGTTGCGGATCAACGCCAAGGCCTCGCCAATGCAGTGCGTGCCCGAGGCACAGGCGGTCACCACCGCAAAGTTGGGCCCCTTCAGGTTGTGATTGATGGAAATCAATCCTGGCAGGATGTTGGTAATCATCTGCGGGATCATAAACGGCGAAAAACGGCTTGGACCGCGGGTGCGCAAGACATCCATCTGGGTCTGCAAGACCTGCAATCCCCCCACTCCGGAAGAGGCGACCACGCCGATGCGGTGTGGGTCCTGCTGGGCCATGTCGAGACCGGAGTCGGCCATGGCCATCTTGGCTGCCGCCACGCCATAGTGGCAGAACGGATCCATCCGGCGGGCTTCTTTTTTCGAGATGAATTCCTCGATGTGAAACCCCTTCACCTGTCCGGCAAACCGGGTATCAAACGCGGATGCATCAAAATATGTGATCGGGCCGATCCCAGACTCACCGGCTTGAATGGCGGCCCAAAAAGTATCCAAGGTACTGCCGACCGGGCTAACTACGCCCAATCCGGTCACGACTACTCGTCTTGTTTCTGACATGCTCTCCGTCCGTTCTTCGCCTACTCCATTAGATAAACAGGCCGAGCCGCCGCCTTGCAGCAAGCAGTCCCGGCCCCGATTGACTCTGCCGGTATCCGGCTACTTGTCGAATCCCTTTTCCTTCAGGTAGCTGATTACCGCGCCAACGGTGGTCAGCTTCTCGGCGTCTTCGTCAGGAATTTCGGCCCCAAATTCTTCTTCGAAGGCCATGACCAACTCGACCGTATCCAGCGAATCGGCACCCAGATCTTCGATGAACGAGGCTTCAGTGGTGACCTGATCCTTGTTCACACCCAACTGCTCGACGATGATATCTTTGACTTTGTCTTCTAAGGCCATTGTGGTTCTCCGTTTTGTTGTTTTCTTTTCTACATCACCATGCCGCCGCAAACAGTCAAGACCTGACCGTTCACATAGGCGGCGTTGTCACTGGCCAGGAATGCTACTGCCTGAGCCACATCTTCAGGTTCACCGGGACGGCCCAGCGGGACCAGACGGAGCATAGCCTGCTGGGCAGACTCCGGCAACTGGTCGGTCATCGCGGTGCGAATAAAGCCTGGGGCCACCGCATTGGCGCGGATACCGCGGCTGCCCAGTTCCTTGGCGGTGGTCTTGGTCAGCGCGATCAGCCCCGCCTTGGAGGCGCTATAGTTGGCCTGGCCCGGATTTCCCGTCAACCCCACCACGCTGGCGATGTTGATGATCGCCCCGGCGCGCTGTTTCATCATGAATTTTACCACGGCCTTCGTGACCAGGAACGCGCCCTTGAGATTGATATCCAGCACCTGGTCCCAGTCATCTTCCGTCATGCGAATCAACAAGGTATCGCGGGTGATGCCCGCGTTATTGACCAAAACATCGATCCGTCCAAAGTCGGCAGCCACACGGGCCACGGCCTCCTCGACCGCTGTGCCGTCCGCCACATCCATGGCATAGGTTTCCGCACGGCGGCCCAGGGCCCGGACTTTGGCAGCCGTCGCGTCCAGCCAATCGGCCTGCACATCGCACAGGGCCAGGTCGGCACCATCGGCCGCCAGTTGCACCGCAATAGCCTGGCCGATGCCGCGCGCGGCGCCAGTCACCAGCGCAATCTTATTTTCAATCGATTTCATACGTTCAAAGCAGTCCTACAATTTGGCCACTAGTTTGGCCGCCTCATGCGCCCCCGCCAAGTTAAAAATATTCAAGACCTTCACGGTTGGCTCAATTCGCTTGCCAAGACCCGCCAAAACTGAGCCGGGTCCGCACTCCACCGCCAGATCCATTCCGGCCGCGGCCATGTCGGAGAAACAGTCTGTCCAGCGCACGGAAGACACGACCTGCTCGACCATGCCGTGGCGAATGGAGTCAGGCGTGGTGTGCGGACGACCGGTCACATTCGACCAGACGGGGCAGGTCGGAGCCTGGAATTCGATATTTTTCAGTACCTCCGCCAATTGGCGGGCGGCGGGCTGCATTAGAGAGGAATGAAAGGCTCCGGCCACGGTCAGGCGCAACGCACGCTTGGCGCCGGCGGCTTTGGCGGCGGCTTCACCTGCTGCAATCCGATCGGCATGCCCGGAGAGCACGGTCTGCGCCGGAGAATTCAAGTTAGCAATTTCCAATCCGCTGGCCGTTGCCACCTCCTGTACTTGCGCGAGTGATAGGCCAATGATCGTCAACATGCCGCCGGGTGTGGCCTCGCAGGCCTCCTGCATAAATTGGCCGCGGGCCTGCAAGATGCGCACGGTGTCGTCAAAGGATACGACCCCCGCCTCGTGCAGCGCTGCCCACTCGCCGCTGCTGAGTCCCGCCGCCCCCGCCACGGCCAGGGGTTGTCCTGCCACGCGGGCCAACGCCAGACGCGCCGCCATGCTCACCACAAAAATGGCTGGCTGGGTATTGGACGAGCGAGTCAACTCTTCGATGGGCCCTTCGGTGCACAACCGCAGCAAATCAAATCCTAGAATACGGCTGGCCTGGTCGAAGAGCGCGCGGCATTCCGGCAGCTCAGTCGCGAAATCGAGACCCATACCCACGGCTTGGGCACCCTGCCCGGGAAACACTACCATCTGGCTCATAGCCACTCCACCACGGCCCCACCCCACGACAATCCGCCCCCAAACGCCACCATCAAAATTTTATCGCCGCTCTGAACGCGGCCATCGGCCACCGCCTCGGAAAGCGCAATGGGAATCGACGCCGCTGACGTATTGCCGTAACGGTCCAGATTCACAATGGCCCGGTCAGTTGTGCCATCACCCAAACGATGGGCCACGGCATCAATGATCCGCCGATTCGCCTGATGGAAAACCATCCAGTCCATGTCCGCCGCAGTCAAGTTGGCGCGCGCAATGGCCTGCTGGGCGGCGTCCAGCATGGTATTCACCGCGATCTTAAAGGTCTCGCGCCCGGCCATCTGAATAAAATGCTGGCGCTCGCCGACGGTCTCCACCGACGCGGGCCGCTTGCAGCCCCCGGCCGGAATGAACAGGATATCCGCCTGATGACCGTCAACACCCAGATAACTGGAACGCAACCCAGGGCGATCGGAAGGCTTCAACACCACGGCACCGGCGCCATCGCCAAACAGTACACACGTATCCCGGTTGGTCCAGTCGGTCACGGCGCTCAGTTTTTCCGCACCGATCACCAGCGCATTCTGGACCCGACCGGATTCGATGGCCGCCGCACCGGCATCCAACGCCATCAAAAAGCCCGAACAAGCGGAGGACAGGTCGTAGCCATAAGCCCGGCGGGCTCCTAGCGCCGCCTGAACTAGGCAGGCCGTGCTGGGAAAAATCATATCCGGGGTGCAGGTGGCCACGAAGATGGCCTCCACATCCTCTGGCAACAGGCCGGCGTGCTCCAAGGCCTGGCGGGCTGCGGCAATGCTCATGTGGGAGGTATATTCACCCTCGGCAGCAATGCGGCGCTCGCGGATACCCGTGCGCGAACGGATCCACTCGTCGCTCGTCTCCACCATGGTCTCAAGGTCCACATTGGTCAGTACTTTTTCAGGGACGTAGTGCCCGGCACCGGCAATCGCCGTATATATTTTCTGGCTCATATCGTGTCCTTAACCTGAAGGGCGCATTGGCGCATGTCCTCCAAGATACTTTCGTTCAGGCGACATTGCACTGCACGAACCGCTTGTAAAATACCATTTTGCGTCGACAGCGCGTCCGACCCACCGTGGCCGATGATGCAGATGCAGTTGACGCCCAACAGCGGAGCTCCGCCATAGGTCTGCTTACTGGTTTTGGCCTTCAACGTACGCAATCCTCCGCTCAACAGCAGCGACCCCAGCAAACGCAGGGGAGTTTTGGTCAATTCCTGCTTCAACCAGCGGCTGATGGCATGCGCGGCACTTTCGCTGGTCTTCAAAATCACATTGCCGGTGAAGCCGTCACAAACGATGACGTCTACATCGCCCTCAAAAATATCGTGGCCCTCCACGTTGCCCTTGAACTGGATGGGCGCGCGTTCGAGCAACTCAAATGTTTCCTTGCTCAGGATATTGCCCTTGGCTTCTTCGCTGCCCACGCTCATCAGCCCCACTTTGGGGTCGGACTGCCCGAGTATTTTCCGAGAGTACGCCGCGCCCATGATGGCAAACTGCATCAAGATTTCAGGGGAGCAATCCGGCGTAGCCCCGGCGTCAATTATCACCACCGGCTTATCGGTGGGCGTCGGCAGGGCCACGGCAATACCGGGTCGCCGCACTTTCTCCAGCGTGCGCAGCTTTAGGGTAGCGGAGGCTACCGCCGCGCCCGTGTTGCCGGCGGCAAAAATGGCATCGGCCTCGCCTGATTTCACCAGGTCCATTGCGCGATTAATCGATGAATCGCGCTTGCGGCGCACACTGGCCGCAGCGGATTCTGCCATGCCAATCACTTCTGTGGCATGGCGAATCTCCACCCGTCCTCTGGGGTCATCTCCGCAGCGCGCGACCTCAGCCCGAATCGCCCCTTCATCGCCCACCAGAAAGAGGCGATCAATATCGGGACAGGAGCGCAGGGCCATCAAGGCCCCCTCGACAATCGCTTGGGGGGCAAAATCACCCCCCATGGCGTCCACAGCAATACGCATGGTCAACAGCTACCCATCACCTCAACAAACAGATACCGCGGCTTAGTCCTTGGTTTCCTTGACAAGCACTTGGCGGCCTTTATACATGCCGCAGGCCGGGCACACCCGATGCGGCAAGCTCGGAGCGCCACATTCACGGCAGACTACCGCCGCCGCCTGGGGGATCTTGCCGGCCCATGCCGCCTTGCGCATACGCAGACGACTCTTCGATACTTTTCTCTTCGGGACTGCCATTTTCCTTCTCCTTGCTCTTCCTTATCGTCGCTTCTCATCGGCGCTGCCTGGCGGCTGGCGCTGACTCGGAGCGGCCGTTAATCCTTCCAAGGTCCCCCATGGCGACAGCACATCCTCACGGGGCGCACAGGCGCAGGGACCTTCATTCCAATTTTGCCCGCACTGGGGACACAACCCCTGGCACGCCTCACCACAGAGGGGAAATCCGGGGATTTCCAGTAAAATATCCTCACGGACATCAGCAGAAACATCTAGAAATTCCGGATGCTCTGACCATTCGTAGGCGTGCAAGAATGCCGAAACCTGCACCGTTGTCGAGAAAAATTGCGCGCAACGGGAACAGAGCAGACGCAGGGGGGCCTCCAGCGTGCCCCGCACCACCAGTTCCTCGCCGGTCTGCTCGAGACTCAGCTCATAGCGGATCGATCCGGCCTCCCGTGCCACTGGGTCGCTCTGCAGATCCAGCAGCTCGCCGGGCACCTCGCCCGCAATACATACTCGATCCTCGCCGATCTGGGTTGTTGGAATACGTATCATAAACTTTTCCAGGAACCGTGTCCGGCGCTAAGCGCCGGCACCCGTTCAGCCTGCCCGCTCTTGGGACAACTTACGGCGCAAGGCCGTCGCCACCACTGTCGGCACGAACTTCTCTACCTCGCCCCCCAACGCGGCGATCTCCCGCACCATGCTTGAACTGATGTAGCTGAGTCCCTCGTTAGGCATCAAAAACATGGTCTCAATATCTGGTGCCAGTTTACGATTAGTCAACGCCATTTGGAACTCATATTCAAAATCAGAAAATGCCCGCAAGCCCCGGATCAGCGTATGGATGTTGTGCGCACGCGCCCAATCTACCAACAAGCCGGAGAACGACACCACTTCGGCATTGCCCAAGTGCGCCAAGCTAGCCTGCGCCAGTGCGATGCGTTCATCCACACCAAATAGCAGGGTCTTGTCTGGATCTTCGGCCACCGCCACTGTCAAACGATCAAAAATCAGCGCTGCGCGCTCAGCCATGTCGATATGGCCATAGGTTACGGGATCAAAGGTACCTGCGTAGATAGCGCCCTTCATCCCTCTTCCTCCTCGTCCACAGCACCCGCCAGCTCGGGCAGCAGCTCCACCTCATCGGGCAATTGCGCCAGAAAGCGCCGGAAGAAAAACGGGGAGATAAAGGCAAACCAAACACCATACACAAACATGAAAATGGCGGAATAGGCGGCCAAGGGACGGATAAACAACATCACCACGCACACCATAAACGGAATCAGCACCTTCGGGTTTTTGGTTGGTTTGGAATAACGGATGTGTGAGACCTGCAGCGCCAGCATCAGGACCAGTGCAATCCAGAATCCGGCCGACAGCGGCCCACTGGTCAGCGATACCGACAGGCGGCCGACAGTCTTTGGATATTCCAGCGCAATTAAATATGCCGCCACACAACCGGCCGCCACCGTGATGGGCAGCCCTAGATAGCCACGCTGCCCGCGATAAGGGTCCACCACACGGAACCGCGCCAGTCGGGCCGCACCCGATGCCGCATATAGAAATGTTAGCGCCAACCCCCAGTAGGGAATCCGCTGCAGGCCCTCGGGATGCAAATACAGCAAAGCGGCCGGCGCAATTCCAAAGCTGGTAATGTCCACAAACGTGTCCAGCTCTGCACCAAAACTAGTTTGACCGTGCAGCAACCGGGCGAGCGTGCCGTCCAGTCCGTCCAGGATCAGCGCCACCAAGACCAGTTGCGCCCCTAGCAGGAATTGCCCCATGCCCGCCGCCAGAATGCTGCCCATCCCAGCGCAGAGGGCCGCAAAAGTACACGCGCAGGGGATAAATTTACGCCAGGCACCCATCTCAGGCATCCGTCTTTTTCAAGTGCGCGATGACTGTCAGGCCCGCCGCGACCTTATCACCCCGCTTGGCGGTGACCTCTACATCCGCCGCCGGGAAATAGACGTCCATGCGAGAACCAAACTTCATCATGCCCAAGCGCGACCCCTTCTCTACCCGCTGGCCCGCCTCCTGCCAGTACACCACGCGCCGCACGATTGGCCCGACGATTTGCCGCTGCAAGCAGCGCGTATGCTCACCCTCGACCAGAATCGAACTGTGCTCATTATATTCCGAGGAGCGCGGGTCCATCGTAAAGAGATGCCGTCCCGGCGTATACCCCGCCTCACGAATCACGCCCCCCATAGCGTGCCGATTCACGTGCACATTGAACGGATTCAAAAATACGCTGATTCGCACGGCCGGGCACTTGAGAAAGCGCGGTTCGTCCATGAACTCCACCGATCGCACCACGCCATCTGCCGCCGAAACAAACTCGTGCGGCCCGCAACGGGGCGTCCGGTCCGGATCCCGGAAAAAATACAACATAAACACACAACCGACCAATCCGAGGGCGTAGAACACCACGGCCAAGGGCGGAGACCAGCGCTGCGCCACTGCGCCCAGCACCACGCCTGCCACCGGCAGACCGATGATTAAGGAATACCCATCTTTGACAATTTTCATATCGTTTGAATCCTACCCCTGCTTCCGCACAGCCTGCAAACATGAAATGCGCTACCACGGCAGCGCGCCATGAATGCAGTACCTCTACGCTAGGACATTCTTGCCATCTGGGCAAGCCCTGTTGAACCGCAAAGCGGGCCTCGCATCAGTTAGGGCACCGAAAACTTTTCAGTGAAAGCCAATACCTCTTCACGCACTTTTTGCTGTAACTTCTGGCTATCGGGATCCGCCACAATGCGGCCCACCCAGGCGGCAATCTGCTTCATCTCTGCCTCTTTCATGCCACGGGTCGTAATCGCGGGTGTTCCTAATCGGATACCGGATGTCACAAAGGGCTTGAGCTTATCAAAGGGGATCGCGTTCTTATTGACGGTGATCAGCGCATGATCCAGCGCCGCCGCGGCATCCTTGCCGGTCACACCCAAGGGTGTCAGGTCGGCCAACATCATGTGATTGTCGGTCCCGCCCGAGACAATGCGCAATCCCGCCTTTTCTAGTTCCGCCGCCAGGGTTTGGGCATTCGCCACGATCTGGCGCGCGTACTCCTTGAACGAAGGCTGCAGGGCCTCATGAAAGCAGATCGCCTTGGCAGCGATCACGTGCATCAGGGGTCCGCCCTGAATGCCGGGGAAGATTTGCTTGTCGATGTCCGCCGCAAAGGCCTCCTTGCACAAGATCATCCCACCGCGCGGCCCGCGCAGGGTCTTGTGGGTTGTCGTTGTGATAAAATCGGCATACGGCACTGGCGTCGGATGGAACCCGGTCGCCACCAACCCGGCGATATGCGCCATATCCACCATCAAATAGGCACCGCTGTCATCGGCAATCGATCGCAGCCGCTTGAAATCGATGATCCGCGAATAGGCGCTGGCCCCGGCGCAGATCATGCGCGGCTTATGTTCGATGGCCAGCCGCTCCACCTCATCGTAGTCAATCCGTTCGGTCTCCGGATCCACGCCATAGGAAACTACATTGAAGAACCGGCCCGAGAAATTGACCTTGTGCCCGTGGGTCAGGTGCCCCCCGTGTGCCAGGTTCATCGCCAGCATGGTATCGCCGGGCTGCATCATCGCAAAATAGACCGCCATATTGGCACCGCTGCCGCTATGCGGCTGCACATTGGCATGCTCCGCCCCAAACAGTTCCAGGGCCCGCTCGATCGCCAGCCGTTCGGCCTCGTCCACAAACTCGCAGCCATTGTAGTAGCGCTTGCCGGGATAGCCTTCGGCATATTTATTGGTCAGCACCGAGCCCTGCGCCTCCCGCACCGCCCGGCTCACGTAATTCTCCGAGGCAATCAGCTCGATGTTCTGCCGCTGACGCTTGACCTCGCCCTGGATTGTCGCATAGACATCTGAGTCTGTTTCATGAATCGCTTCGGGCTCCGTCACCCGCATGGCACAAGCGTTGATCTTCTCCACTCGCCGATCATGGCGGGTACCCGGTTCAAATTCAGCCGCAAACCAGGCCTCCATGATGGCTGGAATTTCCTCAGCTGGCGTCACCTCTGCCCCCAGCGCCAACACATTGGCGTTGTTGTGCTCGCGGGCCATCCGCGCCATCTGCGCCGTAAACACCTGCGCTGCGCGCACCCGCGGGAATTTATTGGCCGTCATGCTCATGCCCACCCCGGTGGTGCAAATCAAAATTCCTTGGTCCAACGAGCCCTCCGACACCCGCCGCGCCACCTCGATTGCAAAATCGGGATAATCCACTGACTCCGGACTATAGGTCCCGTAGTCGGTAACCTCCATGTCCGGGCGCGCCGCCAACAGATCCTTGATCGTCTGCTTCAGGCCGTAGCCGCCATGGTCCGATCCAATTCCGATTTTCATGCCTAATCCTTTCAAATATGTGGGGAAACCACCCGTTGGCGCGTCCGACAGGACTTGAACCTGCAACCTGCTGCCCTGAGTCAGTAATGGCCTATTTAGATACTCGCAAAACCCTTGTTTTTCAAATCGTTCAACTTCCGGCCACACCCAGAACCCTATCAGAACCGTATCTGGCAATCTCGTTAATGGCCGCGCCGCAACAAATTTCAATGGGGCAGAATGCCATTAGTCGCCCGTAGGGTCAAGATTCCGTGCCCTCTTGCCCAAGTTACCTATTCACCCCGTCACCAATTCTCCATGAGCCTTCGTCTATAGGTCACTTGGGCGCTTGGGCGCTTGGTCTCTCTGTTTCCTAAGTCGAGGCTCAAAGGGAACGCCATCTGCATTTTTAATATCCTGTTGCGGTCGGCACGGAGGTTGGTCCTCTATAAATTCCCCTCGCTGTCCGTTCAGTCTCTCGCTCTGCTCGACCCTGCTCCGCAGGGCACGGCCCGAACAGACACTCGCTTGGCCTGCTTGAACTCACTGCTGACCTAGGGGCAGGACAGCCCGGAAGCCAAAGCGGTCGCTGATGCCGTCCGGGAGGCCGATTTGGAGGAGGCCAACCCGGCAGCAGTCGGCGACGTCGCACCAACTGCCGCCGCGAATCACGCGGTACGAGCCCTCCTGGCCCGGACACCAGTCAAAACACCATTCCCAAACGTTTCCCGCCATGTCGTACAACCCATAACCGTTTGCCGCAAAAGACCCCGCCGGGGAGGTGTAAGGCGCGCCATCCTTGGCATACGTGGGATGAAACTCCCGCGTCAGGCTTGTGTCATAGCTAAACCCATTCAGCTCCAAACTATAGTAGTTCGCCCGGGCATGCTGGATCTCGTCGCTGTCGTCCCACGGGAACCGCTGGCTCGCCGCGCCGCCCCTCGCTGCGTATTCCCATTCCGCCTCTGTCGGAAGGCGGTACCCGGCGGCGGATGTCTGGACGACGTCGTTGGCTTGACCAGTCTTGTAAACGCCCCCGTTGACCATGTACACCGCCGGGCGGCCTTCCTTCTGGCTGCGGGCATTGCACCACTTTACTGTGTCGTGCCAGTTGACCGTGTGTACGGGATGGTTCGTCGCCTTGCCCGATCCAACGTTGTCGAAACTGTAGCCGTTGGTGATTGCCCAGGTGTACACCTCGTCCCACAGCGCCTTGGTTACTTCATATTTATCCATATAAAAAGGCTCTACTGTCAGGCTGTAGGTCTCTGGATACCAATATGTATCATGGACTTCGTTCGTTGCAAGCGGATTGGTCCCCGCGTTCGTCCCTCCGGGGATCAGGACCATACCTTCAAGAGCAGGCAAGGCTGACAGCGTGACTTTCAGGCGCAGGAAACGGTTGGTTAAAAGCGGCACCACATCTTGCACCTCGCAGGTGACGGGGTTTCCTGCACCGCTCTCGACCACATTGTTTGCCCCACCCCAAGAACCGTTAATATTTGTTGCTAATCCCCGCCATGAATCCTCGTTCGACAGCGCAAAGGCTCCCTGAACAAGCATAGTCACATCGATCGCATTAGTATTTCGGTTAAAAATCAGCACCGGCAACCCGTTGCTTTGAGTACAATTTAATTCGGCGAGACCGTCTGACTGTGTCGGGCTACTGCCGGTTGCGTACTTCAACAGGTTGGGAAAGCCATCGCCCGCGGCGCAATCGTTGTAATTCGTCATCCCGTTTGTGATACTGCTGGCCCAAACCCAATATCCGACTGGGGCCTGTTCTGGCCCTTGATACTCGTAAGCCCCCATATCCACCCTCGCGCTCACGATGCGTGGATGGCCGTCCAAATCCGTCGTTCCTTGAACCGTCGCATTGTTGCCCGCATCGATGCACGGCGAATTGGGACCCAATCGATAATCCCCTGCCAGGGCATCCACAAACCGGGGATTATCCGTAATATTGCCCGTCCCCCCCGGCGCAGGAGTTGTACAACTGTAGTTGAATGTTGAATCCGCGAAATTCGGTCCGGATGGCGCCGTGTTGAAATACACGATGCAGTTGCTCAACGTGCTGCCACCACCCGCTCCCCCGGCGTACCAGGCCGAGTTACTGGTCAACGTGCAGTTGTTAAGAACTCCAGAACTCTCGTAAAACGCTCCGCCCCCATCGTATCCTGAATAATAACCGTCCGATAACATTTCACCGTTGGTCAGCGTGAAGCCCGACAGCACGGCATTGTCTCCTACATAGGCGCAGCGCACCGCTGCATCTCCACAACCATTAACGGAGCCCGGATGAAAAGCACCTCGGATAATTGTCACGGCTGGGCCGTTAACACTTCGCACCACAATGGGCTTGGTGATCGCCAGCCTGTTCATAACACCAGAGACCACCCGGCCACCCGCGGCATACACCCCGTTGCTCACCCACACCGTATCCGCATCAGATGAGGCGTCCACCGCCGCCTGTATAGTCGACTTGGCGGCGATCCAGCTTGTGCCGTTCGCAGCATCGTTGCCGTTCGTTGCAACATACCAGTTTGCAGCGTGGGAATTCCACGCCGACAGGCCTAACACAACCAGAACGACCCAAAGGCGGGACAAACTCATAGAATTCTCCTTGTAAACACTATTTTGTCATTGAACCTTAAAGTTTCATTGAATGCGAGGCGTTTATCGCCGTTGAAAATCTTAGAAAAGGGGTCAGTTTCATAATTTGACCTCTTTCCACCCCCTATTTCTCCATTTTCCATCTTTTTCGCTCACGTTTTTGAGATTTTTATCCCATTTTTTGCGATTTTCGTAGTTTTTGGTCGGTGGTAGTGGATGGTGAGTGCTCAATCCCATTCGTGAAATTCGTCCCATCCTCTTGAGTGTCGGGATCCGTGGTCCAAACGGTTTGGATCTCCAATATCGGGCAACACGGAGGTTCCGCCGCGGCGAACAGGTTGCCTCCCCCGTAAACCTTTCGTGCATTTCGCGAGTTTCGTAGTTGAACTGGCTCTTCCCGATCAGAATCCTGTAAAATTCTGAGTAATCCTGTACATCCTGTCTAAAATGTCTGTTCCGGTCTCAGATCCCCGCCCCCAACGTGACCGCCTTACAGCGGAGCGCGGCAACACGAGGTTTCCACCACGGCTGCACAAATTGGCGCGTCCGGCAGGACTTGAACCTGCAACCTTCTGATCCGAAGTCAGATGCTCTATCCAATTGAGCTACGGACGCCGGGAGACGGCCCGACTGGGATATCACAGGCGCAAACCCTACCCCACCCCCTGTATCTCGTCGAGCGCTTTTCCTGCTTTCGTAGTGGCGCCAACCCGGGAAACGCGCTAACTTAGTCTCAGTAAACAACGTAAAGACAGGGGTAACGATGAAAACCAGACGTCAGATCGTATATATGAGTATTTTCAGCATAGCAGCCGCCTTGGCCGTGACGTTCATGGCCGGATGCCGGCCCGCCGCCGCCACGGGAGAGGGCAACGCTGCGGCGTCCGACAAGCCCGCGACGGCCGGCGCCGTGCCCGGCCACTGGACCATGGATTTCGATGCTGCCAAGACTTTGGCCGCTGAAACTGGGCTGCCGCTATTCTTGAATTTCACCGGCAGCGATTGGTGCGGATGGTGCCGCCTGATGGACAAACAGGTCTTTTCAACCCCCGCCTGGCAGACCTACGCCAAGGAACACCTCATCTTAGTGTGGATCGACTTTCCCAAGGATAAAAGCCTCGTCCCGGATATGTTTCGGAAACGCAACGACGACCTGATGCGTGAGTTTGGAGTGGGCGGATACCCCACCTACATCCTGCTGGATGCTGATGGCCAAACCCTCTTGGGCCAAACCGGCGCTGCCCAAAACATCACCCCTGAAGCCTTCATTGCCACCCTCGAAGAAATCCTCCTGACCTCCGACAAGTCTGTCGCCGCGCTGCGGGCATTATTGTCCGAGCCCGACCAGGCCCGCCTCGATGATTCCCGCGCTGCCCTGGCCAAGGCCCAGAAGAAGCTCGAGGATTGGATCCAAACCAATCCCGCGGAAAATGAAGAAAATATGGCGCTCTTCACTGGCATGCGCCAAACCATTACGCAGACACAATCCGACGTCCTGGACCTGCTCAAGACCGCTCGCGGAAGCCCCCGGCAATGAGCCGATTGCCTCCCATGAAGCTGCTGCCCCTGCTACTGGCCTTGCTGGTGGGCATAACGGCGGCAACGGCCCAGACTCCGCCCGCCCCAGAGACAGCCAGCAGCCCCGTCTACATCATCCCTATCCGCGGCCAGATCGAAGGGGCCCTCCTCTATGTCATTCGCCGCGGTCTTGCCGAAGCGGAACGCCAGGGCGCGGCCGCCGTCCTCCTCGTTCTGGATACCCCCGGTGGAACCTTGAATGCCGCCAGTGACATTGTCCGTTCCATCCAAGCCGCCAAAACCCCGGTTTACTCATTTATTGAAAAAGATGCCTTCTCCGCCGGCGCCATCATTGCTCTGGCCACCCGCTCCATCTATATGGCCCCCGGTGCCGTCATCGGCGATGCCCTCCCCATCATGATGTCGCCCATTGGCGGCGTGCAGGAAATGTCCGAAGGCCTTGAAGAAAAATCTGTTTCTGCCGTCTCCGCACTGGTCCGTGCCGCCGCTCAAGCCGCTGGTCATGACCCCGAATTGGCCGAGAAAATGGTCCGGCGCGAGAAGGAATACAAAATCGGTGACGACGTCATCAGCCCCGCCGGTCAGCTCTTAACCTTGACCGCCGAAGAAGCCTCCCGCCCCGGTCGCGAGGAGGGCAAACCCCTGCTCTCCGCCGGCACCCAGCCCAGTATCGAGGCCGTGCTCGATGCCCTGGAGTTGACTGGGCATCCGCTCGTCGAAATGGAAATCACCGCCGCTGAACGCGTCGCCCGCTTGATTGCCGCCGCCGCACCCATTCTGATGATCCTAGGATTTCTGGGCATCTATCTGGAAATCAAGACCCCCGGCATTGGGCTGCCCGGAATTTTCGGAGCCATCTGCCTGGCCCTGTTCTTCTGGGGCCACCATATCGCCGGCCTAGCCGGCATGGAAGACATCCTACTGTTTGCCGCCGGGATTCTGCTTATATTGGTCGAAATCTTCATCATTCCTGGCTTTGGTATCACCGGCGTTTTGGGCATCACCCTCGTGCTGATTTCGCTGGTCGGGGCCATGACCCGCATTATCCCCGGTGGCCCGCTGCTGCCCGAGTGGCCGGACGTGCAACTGTCGCTTTTCAAAACCGGCGTCGCCATCGTTGGCACGGGCGCCGCCGCCCTGGTTCTCGGACGCTTCCTACCCCGTAGCCGGTTCGTCAATCGCCTCGCTTTGGCCGCTTCTTCCGCTGCCGCCGAGGGCTATACCGCCGCCGCTGATTCCTCGGCGCTCGTCGGACTCACCGGCATCGCCCTCACCCCCCTGCGCCCCGCCGGCGCCGCCCGTATTGATGGCCAGCGGCTCGATGTCGTCACCGCCGGTGAGTTCATCGAGGCCGGCACTCCCATCCAAATTATCGAAGCCCACGGCAACCGTCTCGTCGTCGCTAGGGCCCCGGCGCCCTAACGCCTCTGGGCGTTTTGGGGTTGGCGGCATCCACCATCGCGCGGTATGGTGCAGGTTTATGAGCTACCGCAGCTATCAAACCCAATCCTTCTCTGCGCGCCCGCCGGGCCTGTTCGCCCATTTGCCCCCGGTCGTGGGTGCATTGCTCAAGACCAACATCGCTGTTTTTTTGATAATGTGGCTCCTGCGCTTGGACGGTCTCTACGCCTTGCTCGCCCTCTCCCGCGATGGCCTGCGCCACGGCATGCTGTGGCAACCGCTCACTTACATGTTCCTGCACGGCGGGTTCATGCACTTGCTCTTCAACATGTTTACGCTTTTCTTCCTCGGCCCCGAAACCGAGCGCGCCATGGGCTCGCGGCATTTTCTAGTCATGTATCTGCTCAGCGGCGTCCTTGGCGGCCTGGGCTGGATCTGGCTCTCTCCCCACTCCTATGCCCTCTGCGTCGGCGCCTCCGGTGCCATCTTCGGCGTTCTGGCCGCCTTTGCCACTCTCTATCCCCGCCGCCAGCTCACCCTGCTGATATTCTTTATCTTCCCCGTCACCATGATGGCCTGGCAACTCGTCGCCGGACTGGCCCTCATCGAATTCATACTCGCTGGCCAGGATCAGGCCTCTGGCATTGCCCATACCGCCCATCTAGCTGGCGCATTTACCGGATTTCTGTATATCGACCAGCTCTTTGAAAGCACTCATCTGCGCCGCCTCTGGGCCCGAATCCGCGCGTACATCTCGCAGCACCCCACGACTCCCCGCGCCCCCCCCCCACCACCCGACCAAGCCGAAGTCGATCGCATTCTCGACAAAATTTCCGCCCAAGGCATCGGATCCCTGACCCGCGCCGAGCGCCAGACCCTCCACCGCGCCTCGCGGACCTTTTAATCTGTCTACAACAGATCTTCGTACACACAGAAATCTTTGAGGCCCATGCCCAAGCCGCTGAACACCTCTCGGTTATGCGCATCATCCTTGTGAACATAACTGCGGAACCCACAGACATTGCCTTCCCGGGCGGCCAACTCCTTCAGTTTTTCATAGATCGCCGCATAGACCCCGCGGCCGCGAAAATCCGGTTTCACATAGCAACTGCCAATCCACCAGAACATCTTGTTGCGCCAGGCCGTCCATTCAAAGTGAACCTTGATGCACCCGACCAGCGCACCATCGACGTCGGCCACCAAATAGAAGCCCCGTTCAGGATGCCCCTGCAGCGCCACCACCCCGGATGTGACGGTTTGTTCATCCAATGCCAGCCCCTCTGTTTCCATGGCCATCGCCCGGTTGGATCTTGCAATCCGCCCCGATTCTTCCGCTGTGGCACGTCGTACCTTGATTTCGCTCATGGGTTGCCTCCGCTTGTTGGCTCTTGTATACCCCCGCAGCCTTAGGATGAAAAGAAAGAAATCTCCACCAGATCGAAGTTAGGCCGGTCCCCCACCCGCGTCTATCGCCGCCATTTGGCCCAGGCCACCACGCCCAGCAGCAACGCCGCCTGCACATGGACCTGCCACGCCAGCCCTGCTCCGCCATGCACATGGTGGGCCATCGTACGGAGGCCCGGCGGTGCCCAGCCCGCCGGCACCAAGGTATTGACCAGCAAACCAAATCCGATCGCGCACGCCACCAACACACTCATATACACCAGCGTACTGCGCAGCCCCATCAGCCGCCAGACGGCCAGCAGCGTCGAGGCGCTGACTCCCGGCCCACCGATCAGAAAGACCATCGCTGCTCCCGGCGAAAGACCCGCCGCCAATAAGCCCAATGCAAACGGGACCGCCGCGGTCGAACAAATATAGATTGGAATTCCAAATGCCAGCATCAACACCATCTGTGCCAGAGGGCTGGAAATCCGTTCCGCGATGTAGTTATCCGGCACAAACGCCATCACCATAGCCGAGACCAACGCCCCCACCACCAACGCCCCCCCCACCGAACGCGGCAGCACAATGAACCCATTATGCAACACTCGCTGCCACCAGGGGTGTCCATTTTCATCCAAGTTGGGATCCGATTCGACGTCTTCGATCGAATCGTCGTTGTTGAAAACCTCCACCGCCCAACCACAGGCTATCCCTGAGACGAGGGCAGCCAGCGGACGAAATAGCGCAAATAATCCCCCGAGTAATCCGTACGTCACTGCAATACTGTCCACCCCCGTCTGGGGTGTGCTCATCAGAAAGGCCGCGGTCGGCCCTTTCCCGGCCCCATTTTTGCGCAGTGACGCACCCAGAGGAATCACGCCACACGAACACACCGGCAGGGGAACGCCCAGCGCGACCGCCTTCAGAATCGCACCAAACCGCTTCCCGCCAAAATGGTTCTGGATTACTCGCGGATTCAGCCACAGGGATAACACGCCCGCGACCCCAAATCCGCCCAACACCCATGGCGACATCTCACCCAAGACCACCCAGGTGCGGAGCAGCACGATTTGGATCCAATGTAACGCAGTATTCATGACCTGTGAACGTACCACGCTTTGTTCTTTTCTCAAAAATAAGCCAAAAATAAGCCAACAGAAAAGGCCGGAAAAGGCCCTGCCACATAATGGCGTTGGCACTGGATTCGAGGTGCCAATCCTGTTAGGTTTGTTACATGCACCCTGTATTGTTTGAAATATTCGGCAAAGAAATCCGGTCCTACGGTGTCATGGCAGCGCTTGGATTTCTGGCGGCCATTGTCACGTGGCTGTGGATAGGTCGACGCGAAAATCGGCCGGATGGCTTCGCCGCCGATCTCGGCTTCTGGCTCATGGCTGGCGGGATCGTCGGATCGCGGATGGCCTATGTCCTAGCCAACTGGTCCTATTATGCTGCCGCTCCTCTGGAAATCGTGCGGATTGATCATGGCGGACTGATTTTCTACGGCGGACTGATTTTGGCCTCTCTTATCCTGGTGATATTTGCGCGCCGCCACAAGTTGCCGCTCTGGCACATGGCTGACTTTGCTATTCCCGGGCTGGCCATTGGCCATGCGTTGGGGCGCATTGGCTGTTTTTTGAACGGATGCTGCTACGGGCGGGCGGCCGGTGCCTCCATATGGGGCGTGGTCTATCCGGCAGTTTGCGAACCCGGACAACTTTTTGCGGGGGCCGCCCTTTATCCGGTTCAATTACTGGAAGCCATTTGCCTGTTCATCATCTGGCTGGCACTGCTGACGGCCTATCCCCGCCGCCGTAAGGATGGCGCGGTGTTCGCGCTCTATCTTCTGCTCTACCCCCCGTGCCGATTCCTGCTGGAATATCTGCGCGGCGATGCCCGCCAAACCTGGTTGCTGCTCAATGTCGCCCAAGTATTGTCCATTGCCTTGTTCCTGACCGGGTTCCTCTTGTTTGTTTTTCTGCCCCGGCGCCGGTTCGAGCCGGCCGCTAATCTGTCCGTTACCGTCCATCCCAAAAAATAATCCCCAGATCGGAA
>JAVEUJ010000032.1:0-20722 GCA_034005635.1 Kiritimatiellia bacterium
AGTCGAACCATCTCGGCCCAACCCAACGGCCAACCCGCGGAACTACGCGGAGATCCCTCGATAGGCTCCAATCGTCAACAAGACGAGAAACTGTTCAATAAATTCTTTGGCAAAAAGAAAGACTATAAGTGGTCATTCCAGGCTTCAGTTCCTTCGTGGGTGAGCATTGCGCAACAACCGCAGTGGGCAATCTGCTGAAACATAACGGCCTCGATTTGACCGAACCCATGCTTTTTGAATTGGCGGGAGGACTCGGATTTATTTACTGGAACTTGAAGACGATGCCGCTTCCTTTCCTGGGCGGGCGAACGAAGAACCTGGCGAAGAATCTCCATGACGATGCTTTCCAAATCCTTTGCCGAACACGGTAAATCCAGCATACGCGGAAAACCGCACCGCTGATTTACATGGATTTATGCAGTGCTAATGTTCACCCTGAAGCTGTAGAAACTTGATAGTGGCCGACCACAGGAGGTAATTGCCTATGCCGAATAAAAAACGTCCGTTGCTTTCCGTCATTGTACGACGGTTCCCGCAGAAGCTAGAGCGCGAAATTGAGAAATCGCTCAAGAAAACACAACGGGCCATGGCCAATCAGCCCGGCTTCGTAGGGTTGCAAAATAGTCTTTCATACGAAGACGATTACTGTGAATTGGTAACGGTTTTCGCGTTTGATTCGGGCAAAAATCTCGAAAGATGGAAAAACTCCCCTGTACGCGAGCGTTTTGTTAAGGAACTCGACGACTATTCGCACGACAGCGTAACGCATGCGCAATTTGGTGATCTGGCCCTGCTCCTGCATCCGCAGGCAAAGTTAAAAAAGATCGAGACAGTCGCGATACTGATTTTCTGGATCTTGTTTTCTGGTGGCATGTTGCGCTATCTCGCCGACTTCCTCTTGCCCAGCACCTTTGCACCGTACTGGCAAAATGTTGTGTTGGTCTCAGTAAATGTACTGCTTATCAGCTATGTTTTTCTACCTTGGTCGAGCATGCTAGTAACACGACTTAAGCATAGGGTTTCGCGGAGAGCACAAACTGAGCGCCAGCCCGCCAGCCAGCTAGAGGATTAATCTGGAACTCAGGAAAGACAAAGGGAGATAAAGAGGAGATAGAGAAAAGTGCCAACTACGGATTCAGTAAATTTTATGAGAAATAATGGGGGCGACTTCTCTCGCAAGGCTCGCCAGCGCGCCAAGGGGTGAGGCAGAGGAGAGCAGTATTTTCTGCGTGTGGGATTTCAGCTGTTTCGGCTGCCGGCCAAGACTTTTTCCCAAATTTCCAGATTGAGTTCTCTTCTGTGAAATCCCCACCACGGGCGGGCAAACGCGAAATCCGTAGCTTGATCTCTGGCTTTTCCGCTCCCTATCCCGGGCAACACGGAGGCTGTCCCTCCAGAAATCTTATTCGTGTCCATCCGTGTCCATCCGTGGTTGCCCCTCTTCTTTCCCCCTTCGCGCCTTGGAGTCTTCGCGTCATCCTAGCTGATTGATCTGTTCATGAGTTCTTGAGTTCAGATTCATTCTGACTTGGAAATTGAACATTGAACATTGGATATTGGATATTGAGACTCCCCCCATCTTCCCCCATCTCTGCAATCTTGCTTGCCCGCCGTAGCCTTGGCGAAGGCGGGTGTAATCCGTGGTTGTCTTAATCCTCTGGTTGCGGCCATGCCGCGTTGTGTCCATCTGTGAGTCTGCTGGTCCCCACTGTGCCTCTGTGTTTCTGTGAAAGTCTGGCTATGGATGGTGGATGGTTAACGGTTGATGGTTATGAAAAAGGGAACTGATTCACCCACGGGGCGAGCCCGTGGGGGTCTAGGAGAGAGGTATCATTTTAGCTCCCTGTCCTCAGTCTCCAGTCTACAGCCTATAGTCTAAGTCTGCCTCCTCCCCCCCTTCGTGCCTTGGCGTCTTGGCGTCTTGGCGTGAGACCTGTTGGCCTGTGATTGGCCTGTTATTTGGCTGCTGGATTGCGTCGGATTCTTGACATCGTTCTGGCGCGCCCTTATATTCAACTTGAAGTTGAACTTCGGAGGTTGCCTATGACTGTTGTATCGCTCGTCGAATTCAGGAAAAACGCCAGCCGCATCCTTGGCCAGGTTCGCCGAGGACAGTCACTCCTTCTGACCGTTCGCGGCAAGCCTGTCGCCCGCATCGAACCCGTCCGGCAGGATATTTCCACCAACGACCCCCTCTACCTGCTGGCCGAACGCGCTGTCCAAGACGATCCCGCCCTTTCCAACGCTGAAATGGACCGGCTCATCTATGAAACCTGAGGTATTCATCGATACCAGTGCATTCTATGCCCTGCTCGTCAAAAATGACGATCTCCATAACTCCATCGTCCAGTACATGGCCCGGGCCTCGCGCTTGCGGCAACCCTTCGTCACCACGGATTACGTACTCGATGAAACCGCCACGCTCCTCAAGGCGCGGGGCCATGGACGCTTAGCCGAAGGGTTCCTTTTCGACATCCTCGCTTCGCGCTCCTGCCGTGTTGTCTGGATGAACCCTGATCTGTTCCAGGCGGCTTTCTCCCTGTTCTCCCGGCACGCCGATCAGGCGTGGTCCTTCACCGATTGCGTCAGTTTTACAGTCATGCGGAACATGAAACTGGTGGCGGCCCTGACTAAAGACCGCCACTTTCAGGCTGCTGGTTTTCAAACTCCACTCCTAGCCTAGCCGTCAATGAACCGGACTATCCATTCTCGTTTTCACCACGCCATCCTAGTTCTTAGCGGGCTGCTGCTGGCGGTGGGCACCCCGGGCCGGGCCGAAAGCGTGGAAACGCTGGACTACGACATCACCTGGATCGGGGTATCTGTGGGGACGATGGTGGTGCGCAGTGAAAGCCGTGATGACGGGACACATTTGCGCTCCATTCGTATTTGGAACCGCCCGTGGATTGCACGGGTTTACCCCGTGGACAATAGCATCGAATGCCTCACAGAACCGTCACCGGACGGCCCGCGGCACACCATTACCAAAAAAATGGGAGAGAAAGACTTCACCCAGGATGACACGCTGACGCTGTGGCCAGAGGCCGGCAAGGCCATCTGGAGCAACGCGGTCAGCAATACGGTCCACTCGTTCGAGGTACCCCGCGGCACGCAGGATTTTGTAACCTTCTTTTTTGATCTGCGCGATGCCGCTGGTGCGGGTGCTTGGGACACCCAGGGCGACTATACCCTCGTCATGGATGACAGTCTGGAAAACTTGAAAATCATCGTCGGCGCCCCGCAAGTCATCCGTACCCCATACGGACGACTCTCCGCCATCCCAGTCAAGGCCGTGTCCACATCCAAAACTCTTTTTACGCGCAACAAACCCAAGGCAGTCTGGGTCTGCCCAGATCCCCCGGCCGTTATTTTTGCTGATGTTATAACGCGCTTTGGTACGGTCCGCGGCACCCTGGTGAAGTGGGAAATTGACGGCCACCCCGTCGCATGGGAAGCCTCCCAACCAACCGCCAACTAGCCTGGGCATTCACGCCTCATAGTGGGCCCAGATGAGGGCTGTACATCCCGGTTCAACAGCACCCCGATATTAACCAGAAAACATCGGAGTTTATAAAGTCCGATAATTTTATGCCATAAAACCACTGTAAATAAAGGCGATTGAGAAATATTACTAATGCCTCAAAATATCGGAGTTAATTAAGTCCGATATAAAACTGATTATTCCCCCACCAGCGGGAGACTGGGGTCGGCCTCGAGGGCGGGCGGATTCTCCAGTCCGGCCAAAATGCGCAGGCCGGCGGCGGCGGCGACCATGGCGGCATTATCGGTACAATAGGCCAGCGGGGTCAGCAGCAGGGTCGCAGAATGCTGCCGCGCCACTGCCTCGAGCTGACCGCGCAGCAGGGTATTTTTGGCCACGCCGCCAACACAAGCGAGAGTGCGTGCGCCGGTGACCGCCAATCCCCGCTCGGCCCTCTGTGCCAACGAATCCATGACGGCTTGCTGATAGGCGGCCGCCAAATCGGCCCGATGGTCGTCGAGGTCGTCGGGATGCTTTTTGAGATGGTAGAGCAGAGCTGTTTTGAGGCCGCTGAAACTGAAGCACATTTCGATGGCCAGACCATTATCGGTTGTGCGATGGCGGGCGTGTTCGAGGCCGCGGGGAAAGCGGACATAGTCCGGATTGCCCCCTTGGGCGGCGCGTTCGATGGCGGGGCCGCCCGGATAGCCCAGACCAAGTAGATTGGCGCCCTTATCGAGGCATTCGCCGGCGGCGTCATCGAGCGTCTGGCCCAAGATTCGGTACTGGCCCACCGCCAGCACCTCGGTTAGGCAGGAATGCCCGCCGGACACCATCAGGGCCAGCAGCGGGCATGCTGCGGCGGGGTCGGGGGCGGCGGGGTCCAGAAACATACCGGCCAGATGAGCCTCGATATGGTTGACGCCCCAGACCGGTTTGCCGAGGGCCTGCCCCAGCGCTCGTGCGCCAGACAGCCCAATGAGCAGGGAGCTGACTAAGCCGGGGCCGTGGGTCACCGCTATAGCATCGATGTCGGCCCAGGTGACACCCGCCTGTTCCACGGCGGCGGCGGTCACCACGGGAAAGGCGCCGACATGCTCGCGGGAGGCGATCTCGGGCACCACCCCGCCATAAAGCCGATGGCTGGCAATTTGGCTATGAATAACCGACGAAAGAACCTGGCGGCCGTCGCGCACTACAGCGGCGGCGGTCTCGTCGCAGGAAGATTCAATACCTAGGATAATCACGGGACAGCAGCCAGCTCTGCTTCAGCGCTTCTGGTAGACCAGAATGCCGCGGAGCATGTCGGCGGCGCGCTCGAGCTGCGGATCGGACACGTTGTCCAAATCTATCGCTTCCTCGTTGGCCAGTACCGGGAGCGAAGGAATTTCGGCGCCCTCATCATCCACCCAGCCCTCGCTGGAGGGAACATCCTGCTCCTCGTCACCGTTTTTCTCTTCGGCCTTGTTACGCGCCAGCAGAATGTTGCGCCAATTTTCGACGGACAGGGGCACGACGATGTCCGGTTCGATGCCGTTATCATGGATGACGCGCTCGCTGGGGGTGTAGTACTTGGCGGTGGTCAGGCGGATGGCGGTGCCGCCATCCTGCGGCAGCACGCTTTGCACCGAGCCCTTGCCGAAGCTCTTTTCGCCGACGAGAATAGCGCGCTTATTGTCTTGCAGGGCGCCGGCGACAATTTCCGAGGCGCTGGCACTATAGCCATTGATGAGCACGACCATGGGCACGTTGGGAAAGCTGGTGCGGGCCCGGGCGCGGTAGGAGCGCTCCATCCGGTTGTCACGGCCGCGGGTAAACACAATGAGATCGCCGCGGCGCAGGAACTTCTGGGCCACTTCGACGGCGGCGGACAGCAGCCCACCGGGATTACTACGCAAATCCAGCACGAAGGCCTTCACCTCTTGCTTCTCCAGCGCATCTAATTCCTTTTGCAGGTCATCGGCGGTGCTTTCGCCAAACTGCAGCATCCGGACATAGCCGATCTGGCCATCCAGCACGCGGGTATCCTTGATGCTGGGCACGTTGATAATAGCGCGCTCCAGCTCGAATTCCTTCATCAGTTGAATCGTGGGGCGGAAGATTTTAATTTTGACAGGCGTGCCGGGTTCGCCGCGGAGTTTCTTGACGGCATCTTCGAGGGATAAACCCTCGGTGGATTCGCCATCCACTTCCATGATCTTGTCGTTGGAAAGCAGGCCGGCACGGAAGGCCGGGGTACCCTCCATCGGCGCGATGACGGTTAGAACCGAGTCTTTAAGGCCAATGGTAATGCCCAGGCCGCCGAATTGGCCGGCTGTTTCTTCGCGCATGGACTTGAAGGCCTCTTTATCCATGAACTGACTGTGGGGGTCGAGGGACTGCAGCATGCCTTTGAGGGCCCCCTGAACCAGCTCCTCATACGTGCTCTTATCTTCCTCTACGTAGTGGGCGCGAACCTGCTCCACCACCTTGGAGAAGAGCTCGTACATTTGGTAGGGCGAATCTTGGACGGCCTGCACCTCGGCGGCGGCAGTTTCCTGCGAATGGAGTCGCGCGCCAACGACAAGATTGACGGCCAAGATGGCGGCAACTAGCGCCCACTTGAAACTCTTTGTAAATTTTTTCATATATGATCCTTACTCGAAATCGAGACGGTTGGCGACCGGCGGGTGCGGGTGCGCTTAAAGCGGGCCCTGCATATCGGGACGAAAGCGGAAATAGACGGCACCCAGCGGCGGGACCACCACGGGGATGGAGTGCTCCCGACTCTGCCACTCGCGGGGTTCAGACTGGATATAGCGGGAATTACCGATGCCGCTGCCGCCATAAATGGCGGCATCCGTGTTGAGCACTTCTTCATACACGCCGGGGCGCGGAACGCCAATGCGATAGTTCTCACGCGGGATCGGGGTGAAGTTGAAACCGCACACCAGCAGGTCATCAGGGTCCAGGCCCTTGCGCAGAGTGAACATCATGCTGTTTTCCCAGTCGTTGAGATCAATCCACTCAAACCCCTCCCATGAAAAATCGATTTGATGGAGGCAGCCGAAGCCCTTGAGCATTTCATTAAGGTCGCGGACCAGCCGCTGAAGTCCAGAGTGGGAATCGTACTGCAACAAGTGCCAGTCGAGGCTCTCGTCATGTTGCCATTCGCGCCACTGTCCAAACTCCATGCCCATGAACGTCAGTTTTTTGCCTGGATGCGCATACATGTAGGCACAGAGCAGGCGCAGATTGGCAAATTGCTGCCACATGTCGCCGGGCATTTTCGAGAGCATGGCGCCCTTGCCGTGGACGACTTCGTCGTGCGAGAAGGGCAGAATAAAGTTCTCGTTGAACGCATAGATCATGGAGAAGGTCATCTGGTGGTGATGGTATTTCCGGAAGATGGGATCTTTGTGCATGTAGTCGAGCGTGTCATGCATCCAGCCCATGTTCCACTTGAAGTCGAACCCCAATCCACCGAGATAAACCGGACGCGAGACCATCGGCCAGGCGGTCGACTCTTCGGCAAATGTGATAAATCCAGGATATTCGGCATGCACCAGCTCATTGAATTTCTTGAGGAAATCTACGGCGGCGAGATTTTCCCGGCCACCGAACTTGTTGGGAATCCACTCACCCTCATTGCGAGAATAATCCAGATAGATCATGGACGCCACGGCGTCTACGCGCAGGCCGTCGATGTGATAAACATCGGCCAGAAAGATGGCATTCGACAGCAGAAAGGCGCGGACTTCGTTACGGCCGTAGTTGAAGACATAGGTACCCCAGTCCTTATGCTCGCCGATGCGCGGATCGTCATGTTCATAGAGGTGCGTGCCGTCAAAGAAGGCCAATCCATGGCCATCCTTGGGAAAATGCGCCGGCACCCAATCCAGGATCACGCCGATGCCCTCTTGATGGCAGCGGTCGACGAAATACTTGAAATCGTCGGGCGAGCCGAAGCGCGAAGAGGGGGAGTAGTAGCCAATCGTCTGGTACCCCCAGGACCCGTCGAAAGGATGCTCGCTGATCGGCAGCGTTTCGATATGCGTGTAACCCAATTTTTTTACATACGGAATCAGAGTGTCCGCCAGCTCCCGGTAAGTCAGCATGCGGTTGTCTTCGTCCGGATTACGCCGCCACGATCCCAAATGCACCTCATAGACGCTGATGGGCTCGTTGAGCCAGTTCTTCTTTTCTCGCGCCTGCATCCACTCGGCGTCGTCCCATTGGTAGCTGTCGATGTCCCAAACCATGGACGCCGAGCGCGGACGCAACTCCGAGGCGAAGGCATAGGGATCGGCCTTCTGCGCCAGAAAATCTTCGTGCCCCTTGACCTCGAACTTATAGAGATCGCCCGGTTTCAGGTGCGGTAAAAAGAGTTCCCACAGTCCAGAGTTGCCCCGCTGCTGCATCGGATGGATCCGCCCGTCCCAATTATTGAACCAGCCCACCACGCTGACCCGGATGGCGTTCGGTGCCCACACCGCGAAGTGTACCCCCTCGACACCCTCCACACTCAGCGCATGAGCCCCCATTTTGCTGTAGGCCCGGTAATTGGTGCCCTCGCCCAGCAGGTACATGTCCAGATCGGTCAACTGCAACGGAAAGCGATACGGGTCTTCCATCTCCGACGTGGTGCCGTCGAACCACGCCAGATGCAGCCGGTAGGCAAAGGGCTTCTCCTTGGGGAAGAACAGTTCATAGAGCCCGTCGTCATGGATGCGCGGCATGTCAAAGACCTTGCCGTCCGAGATCCGGATCAGTTCCACCTTGGTGGCATAGGGGCGGAATACCCGCGCCACCACGCCGGGACGTTTCTTGCCGGTCTCATGCATACCCAGCAGGGAAAATGGCGCACCGTGCATGCCGTAGATGATGGCATTGATTTCCGCTTCAGACAGGATGGGCTTCATGCTCAAACTCCTTAGATGGCTGGTGCGAGGCCGCCCCGCACTGACTGTTGTTCATATTTTCATAGAACCCCCTTGGGGTAAAGTCGCAATCCTTGCCCAGCCCCAGCCAGCCCCCCACCACCAACTCCCCCCCCCTGTACGACAATCCCGTTATTCTCGAAAAACCCGGTCATCCCGGGAAATTAATCTGGAACTCAGGAACGCATGAATGATGGGAAATCAGCCGGGTTCTCACCGCGGCAGTAGAGACACGGAGGGAGGGGGGGCGGGGGCGGAGAAGAGTTTCAATATCCAATATTCGGTTCTTTGCCCAGACTCTTTCCCTGACTCCCGGATTGGTTTCCCATCCGTGAAATCCGCGAAATCCGTAGCCTCCTCTCTGACTTTTTCGCTCCCTATCCCGGGCAACACGGAGGTTCCGCCACGGCGGACAGGTAGCCCCTCCGGGAACCATTCGCGTCCATCTGTGGTTCTTCTTTGAAAATTGAATATTTCTTGTTGAATATTGAATATTGTCTCCCCCTTTGCATCTTGACGTGAGTCTGACTTTTCTGGCTTCTCATGAGTTCTTGAGTTCTGATTCATTCCCGGCTCCCCCCACCTTCCCCCATCTCTGCAATCTTGCTTGCCCGCCGTAGCCTTGGCGAAGGCGGGTGTAATCCGTGGTTGTCTTATCTTGTTTGGTTGCGGCTATGCCGCGCCGTGGCCCTCTGTGGTCAAAACGTTTTATATCGATCAATAACTCTGCCTTGCCTTGCAGGCAAACTCCGCGTTAAATTGAGTGAAGCCAGTCACTCAACCCTCCCATGCCTTAAAACAGGATGACCGCTATGAAAAAATGTTTATCTGTGAGCCTCCTCGCCTGGGTCATCGCCACGCTAGGAGTTTCCGCCGCCACGTTGTCGGTCGGTGATCGCGCACCAAAGTTGGCGGTCTCGAATTGGATCAAGGGGGGGCCGGTAAAAGAGCTGGACCCTGCCCAATCCTACGTGGTCGAGTTCTGGGCGACTTGGTGCCCGCCCTGCCGTTCATCCATCCCCCACCTGACAGAATTAGCGCACCAGTTCACCAACGTCACGTTCATCGGCATCAGCATTTGGGAACGCGGCGAAGACGTACAGGCCAAGGTCACCGGGTTCGTTGAGACTATGGGCGACAAAATGGACTATGCCGTCGCACTCGATACCGACAACCAGATCATGGCGAAAACTTGGATGGAAGCAGCGGGGCTGCGCGGCATTCCCTCCGCCTTTGTGGTGCACGAGGGCCGTGTGGCCTGGATGGGTCATCCCATGTCCTTGGAGCCCATCCTGGCGACCATCGGCGGTGGTATCCCCGACAGTGAGGCCCCCCAGAAAGCCGCCACCAAACCGCTGGATTCCACCAAAACTCTTTCGCCAGAACTCGCCGCACTCCTCAAGCACCACGGAGATGATACCCGCCACGCTGATCCGCCGTTGCGCCTGCAAGCCGAACGGTTCGGCATGCCGGCCGTTGCGCTGGACAATGCCTTGTATGTGCTGGGCGGACATTCCAATTACGGACTGGTTGGCACGGTCGAACGACTTGCGCCTGGGGCTGACGCGACAGACGTCCTGTCCCCGCCCATCCACCCGCGGCGCTTCCACGTCGCCGCCGCCCACGGCGGGAAAATCTATATCGCCGGCGGCCTGCAGCAAATGGCCAGCGCTACTGGAGTTGGCCCGGCCAGCGCCGTCTTTGAAGAATTCGACCCGACGACATGTGCCACTCGCCGACTGCCGGATCTGCTCGTGCCCGTCTGCCGCCCCGGCATCGCCGTTGTCGGGAACTGCCTCTATGTCGTGGGCGGTGCTGACCCGATCGGTCGCCGCTCCGCTGCCGTCCAACGCTATGATTTCGACTCCGGCACTTGGAGCCGCGGGGCAGATATGCCCACCGCCCGCGAAGGCGCAATCTTTGCCTACCAAGGCCGCCTCTATGCTCCCGGCGGATACGATGGCACCCTGGCCATGCGCGACTTCCAGGTCTACGATCCCGAGGCAGATGACTGGAGCAACCTCCCGCAACTGCCCGAAAAGGCCAGCGCGTTCCAAGGGGTGGTCGTGGATCACTTACTCTATATATTTGGCGATTTCGACGAATTAGATCGCACCGTTGTCTATGATTTCGACACGCAGCAATGGGCGCGATTGGAATTGGGCTATCGGCCCGCGCGTCATGGCGGCGCCGACCGACTGGGTGATGACGTGATCGTGGCCGGCGGCAATGTGCAAACCAGCCCGCCCTATCTCGCCCGTATCCAGCGCTTTTCTATCGCCCAATTGGCTCGTGCCCCGCGCCGTGAATGGACGCAGATGCAGCCCAAACCCGTGTCCCGGCAAACCTGCGGAAGCGTCGCGTCTATCCTTTCCCCAAGACCCGCGCCACTCGATCCCCAATTTTTCCACTCGAAGTGGAAGACGGAGCGCGATCCAGATGCGCGCTTAATCAGTATTTTTAGTCGACTCGATTGGGTTCTGCCACCGCGTCACCTCGTGCTTGTGGCCGATGACCATCTCCTGGTTCATCGCGCCAACGACGGCACTCTCCTGCATTCCATTCCCTTGCCGCCTGAAACCCGAGCCAAGGATTCCGCCTCTTCCACCGCGGTTGAATTTCTCTACATCCAAGACGGCGACTCCGGCTATGTCTTTGGCAGTCGGCAGCTCTATGAAATTATCAAGACATCATCGAACCACACCAGTGTGCGCAGTTTAGGCGATCAGTTCATGTGCATCGCGGACACGGGCAAACTGCTATCGTTCGAGACGCGGGATCCCGCGCCCGGTCAACAGGAGTATTATGCGCACCCCGTCGGCCCCGACCGTGATGTGCTCCTGATTGCCACCCGGTGCAACATTCAACTGGTGGATGCCCAGCGGCGGGTTCTGCTGGACCAACCCCTGAGCCCCCGCGACCGCTGGATCTTTCGGCCCCGCGCCGATGGCCGTGGCGTGGAGGTGCTGATCATCGACCGCACCCATATTTCTTGCTACGACCTGGTTGTGCCCGGCGTGGAGGAGACTCCTCTTGCGACGACGCCACCACCGGACATCAAACCCGATCCAACCGAGATGCGCAGCCTGAACGCCGAGAAAATCCCCCAGCCAGCCGCTAGATCTAAAATAGACATCTATACTCAGCTCTTGGATCAGGATCCCGACAACGTCCCCGCCTTGCATCAACGGGGATTCCTGTATGCCATGCTCGGCAATACCAAGGCCTGCCGCCGGGACTTTGAAAAGGCGCTGCGCCTCGCCCCCCGCATGGCCACCCTCCGCCGCAGCTATGGCTGGGCGCTGCTGAACCTCGGCGAGTACGCCGCTGCCGCCCGCCAATGGGAACGCTGGTCTGAACTGGACCCCGCCGTGCCGAGTAACTCAGGCTACCACCTTGCCCTCGCCTATTGGGCGGATGGCCAGAAAGAAGTCGCGTTGAAAATATTCAATGGCGCCGTGGCGCGCCATCCTGACCGCTGGATCAGCCGGGATTACGCCTGCCGTTTCCATGCCGACTGGACCACCAAGGAACTTAACATCATGTGCGAGCTCTATGACGCCTGGCAGCGGATCTATGGCCTGACCGTTCCTTAGGCGGCGGCCTATTATCAGCCGGAAACGGCAGACTCAGCGACTATCCCGTGAAGGGCCGTCAACGGCGGCTCGTGCTGGATCATCTCAATCGTCTTCCAGCGCCCCTTGCGGAACCGCCACCACAATCCGCCCGCCAACAGAAAGACAAATGTCGTCATCCACAGCCAGGCCGCCACCAGGCCAGCATCAAACCACAGCAGCAGCAGCAGCTCGCCAGGAACCCAAATCAGCCACGTCACCGCCATGGTAAAAAGCAGGGCGAAACGTGTGTCGCCTGCCCCGCGCAGGGCACCACCCACCACTAGATTGATGGCATCCAACATGCCCCACAACGCCATCAGCACCAGCAGCCAGCGGCCTTTGCCCATCACCTCGGCCATCGTCACCATCCCCTCGCCATCCCCGGTAAAAAGAGCGAAATAGAGTTTGGGCATGAGCAAAAAGGACAAGGCCACAACACCCATGTAGGCCCAGGCCAGCTTCATGGCGGTCATGCCTGCCTGCGCCGCAGTGGCGGAATCGCGCGCGCCTTGGTATTGCCCCACCACAATCGTCGTGGCCATCCCCATTCCCAGCAGCGGCATGAAGGCGATATTGTTGATGCTGAATGCAATGTTGCTGGCCGCCATATCCGCTTCCGACAGCCGTCCCAGCAGCACCACAAAAAAAGCAAAGGCCCCAATGTCCTGAACGGCATTGATCGCCGCCGGCGTCCCGAAGCGCAGCAGCGGCTTCATGCGCCGCCAGTCCGGGCGCAGGAGTCGCCCGGTGCCGTATTCCTCCCGCAGCGCCGGGCGGGCATACCAATACAGCAGCAGCCCCAGCCCCAGTACGGAGGATATCACGGTTGCCACCGCCGCCCCCGCAATGCCCAACGCAGGGAATCCCCATTTTCCGAAAATCAGTACGTAATCCAGTGCGATGTTCGCCACATTTGCCACCAAGCTCGCGTGCATGGGCGTACGCGTATCGCCCCGGCCCGAAAAGAATCCCGATACGGCCATGGTCAACGACCAAACACCGCACCCGGCCATCAAGATGGCGAGATAGATTTTCTCAGCCTCGAGTACGTCGGCCGGGTGTCCCGCCGCAGACAGCAGCGCAAAGCCCACCGGAATCAACGCCAGTCCCAGCGGCCACGTCAGCAGGCCCAGCCAGATGCCCTGGGCCGTGATCGTGCCGCACTCCCGCTTACGACCGGCCCCGTGGTATTGCGCCACAAATGTTCCGGTATAGCCAGCCAGCGTCTGGAAAAATGCCGTCAGCGTCAGCGCCAAAATCCCCGCTGGCAGTGCTGCCCGCAGGGATACCGACCCATGCCGTGCCAAAAACACTCGGTCGCAAAACTGCATCAGCGTATACGAAGCCATCGACACGATGATCGGCGCGGCCACCCGCCACACCTCGCGATAGCCCCCGGGCACCTCCGGCCCCTTGGCATGACGTCTACTGCTCATCAGCCCCATTGTTTGTTTCAAATCCATGTTTCACGTGAAGCAACCGTCTGTCCATCGTGGCGGAACCGCCACGCGGTTGGGTTGATTATCCTTTGCGCTCGGCCGGTTCGCCATGGCTCGAGCGGTAGCGCAGGATCAGCGGCACCCCCGCCAGATCAAACGCCACGCGCAAGCGCCCCGTCAGATAGGCCTGATGCCCGGGAGTGCTCAAGGTGGGATCGTTGACAAACAGGGTGATGCGCGGCGGGTGCATTCCCGTTTGCGTGGCATAGTAAAATTTGAGCTGGCGGCCGCGAGCAAACGGCGGCTGCGACTTAGAAAAGGCGTCGCGAATGACGCGATTCAGCACGCCAGTGGGCATTTTCGTGCCTAAGCGCATGGCAACGGCATCGATCACTGCAAAACTGCGCTTGATCTGGTGACCGCTCAACGCGGATACAAACAGGATGGGAATATCGCCTAGGAAAAATAACTCTTTGCGCATCTGCGCTTCGTAGTCCGAGGCCTTCACGCCGGTACCTCTGGCCAGATCCCACTTGTTCACCAGCACCACACAGGCCTTGCGGTGTTGACGAATCAGCGCAGCCACCTTCTTCTCCTGGGTGGTCGGGCCGTCCTCGGCATCCAGCATCAGCACGACAATATCCGCCTCGGCAATACCCGTTTCTGCGCGGAACAGGCTGAATTTTTCCACTGAATCGTGGACGCGGCCCTGCTTGCGCATACCTGCGGTATCCACCAATAAATAGTGACGCTGTTCGCCATCGAGTGACGTGCGTGTGAACGGCACCGTGATGGTATCGCGCGTAGTCCCAGGCACCTCAGAGACAATCACCCGGTCCTGTCCGGTTAGACGATTGATATAGGACGATTTGCCCACATTGGGACGCCCCACCACCGCCACCTTCAGGCGCACCGGCTCCTCCACGCCCGACGGCGGCGGCAGGTGCGGCAGCACCTTTTCCATCAGCGCCTCAGTCCCGCGGCTATGCTCGGCTGAAACCGGCACCACGGGAAAAGCCAGCGTGAGGAAATCAGCCGTGCGCTCATCCCACTCCGGCAGATCGGCCTTGTTTGCCGCCACGGTCACCGGACGACCCGACTTGCGCAACAGTCGCGCCACTTCGATGTCCATGGGCTGCAACCCCGCCTTGATATCCACCACGAGGATCACCGCCGCGGCGTCTTCAATGGCAGTATGCACCTGCTCCGCTGTCGCCTGCATAATCTCGTCGCCCGACTTGGCGCGGTCCATCAAAGCCAGTCCGCCGGTATCCACGACCTCAAACCGCTGGCCCAGCCATTCGGCCGGGGCCATCAGGCGGTCACGCGTCACCCCTTCCTCCGCATGTACAATCGCCAGGCGTCGGCGTACTAGCCGGTTGAATAGTGCGGACTTGCCCACGTTGGGCCGCCCCACGATCGCCACGATCCGTTCGGGGCTGGATGGTTTTAGTTCTGTCATGTGGTGGCCATGGTAGCGCAACAGGTGCAGCCGACGCAACTGCGGCAGTTGATAGCCTCTAATGCGGAATCAGACTCGCCAGCGGTCTGTTAGCAACGGACCGCTGGCGAGACTGCCCCCCCCCGACGAGGGAGGGGGGGCGCGTTAGCCCAGTATTCCTAGTACTGGAAGAAGCTCTGACCGATGAACTCGCGGATGACGCTCGTCGGCGGCACACGGCTGGTCGGGATCACCATGAAGTGCGAGAGGAACTGCTGAATACGAATGGCCTCAGCATACTCCGGCATCGATGGCTTAATTTCCGCCAGCAAGGGCTCTGCAAAGGGCCGCAGCACCGCCAACTCGTAATCCAAGGCCGAGTTGAAGGCCACATCGGCCTCCTTTTGGAACGGGAAAATCCAGGTCTTCTCGCCCCGGCGCACCTTGGGCCACATTTGCAGCGTCTTGATGGCCGGATGGCTGCGGAAGTTGTTATCTCGCACCATGCGGCGGATCAGCCGGTTGTCCGTCGTCGAAATCCGGTTGTTGCTGTCGATGTTCAACTGCGTCAGCGCACTGATGTAGATTTTGAACTTGTGCTCGGCGGGCACACTGGCAGTCAACCGCGGATTCAGCCCATGAATGCCTTCGAGCACGATCACGTCGTCAGGCCCAATGTGCATGAATTCGCCACGGAACTCCCGCAGGCCCGAGTGGAAATTGTAATAGGGCAATTCCACTCGCTGGCCGGCGTCCAGCGCCGTCAACTGTTCATCAATCAACGCCAAATTTAACGCTTCCAGATGCTCGTAATCCACCTCGCCATTTTCATCCAGCGGCGTTTGGCCGCGTTCGACGAAATAATTGTCCAGCGAGATCGGCTTGGCATTCATGCCGCTGGCCTTCAACTGCAACGATAGCCGCTTGGAGAAGGTCGTCTTGCCCGATGAGGATGGCCCCGCAATGAGGATCCACTTCACCTGCCCGCGCTTCTGCACAATCTGCTCAGCCAGCAGTGCGATTCGCTTTTCCTGGTAAGCCTCGTTCACATCGATGAAGTCATCAATTTTCTTGCGTGCAATACGATCGTTCAAATCGCCCACGGTACGGACGCGTACAATTCGACCCCAGTCCTTGTGGCCTTTGAACACATCGTAGATGTAGTGCGCTGGGTCAAACGGCGGGAAAACAGTGGGATCCATCCGGTCCGGCCCCATCATGATGAACCCCTGCTCGTAGGGGATCAACTGGTAGGTGACCAGTGCGGCCGCATTGTCCGCCAGCGGTTGGTGGGCCAAATCCATGTAAGCGCCGCACTGATATACGGTTACCTTCGAGCTATTTTTATAGCGCAGCAGGTTGAGCTTGTCCGTCGCCCCCGCCGCCTCGAAATGAGCGATGGCTTCGTCAAAAGTAATCTTGACCCGGTCGATCGGTGCCTTGTCGGCAATCAACTGACGCAGCGCCGCATCCAGTTTTGCCAACTGCTCTTTCGTAATTCCCGGCTCGTGGTCCGCCAGTCGAAAGCTGCAATAGAGCCCCTTGGATAGCGAGTGTTCCACCGCGAAATCACAACCGGGGAACAGCTCATGGGCCACCTTGGCCAGCAGGAAGGCGATCGTGTGCCGGTATATCCGCTGTCCGTACGACTCCCGGTAGCCCAGGATTTTCACAGTGCTATCGGTCTCGATCCGGTACTCCACCGAAACGAATTCATTGTTGACCAGCGCCCCCAGCGCCGGGTAGTCGATCCCCTCCATCACGGCCGGGTAATCCGCCATGATCTGCTTCAACGCGCTGCCGGACTCTACTTCTTGTTCGGGTCCGTGCACGAACGTTACCTTAACCATTCTTTTGGTCATGCTTTTCTCCTTGTATATAATTGGGTAACTTTATCCGTGCGCCGCACGCTAACGCAAGCTATATTGACCCTCATGATCGAAACGCTCCAGTCTGCTCACGCCGATTTCCTGCGCGACGAATCTCGGCGCACCGGCCACGCCGAACGCATCGCCTTTCCTCGCACCGAGGCCGATGTGCTGGCGGTCCTCGCCGAGGCCCGTCAACACGGCTGGCCCATCACCATTCAGGGGGCCCGAACGGGCATCTCCGGCGGAGCAGTTCCCGACGGCGGCCTCGTCCTCAACCTGGCGCAAATGACGGACATCCGTGTCGCTGGCGATACCCTACGCGTTCAGCCCGGTGCCACCCTCAGCGCGATCCGCGCGGCCGTTCCCGCGGGCTTTTTCTTCTCCCCCGATCCCACGGAAACCACTGCCAGTATCGGCGGCATGATTTCCTGCAATGCCTCCGGCGCGCTGTCCTTTCACTACGGCCCCACTCGCCACCACATTCTCGGCCTGCGCGTCGCCACTCTCGCCGGCGAGATTCTGGATCTGCACCGCGGACGCGACCGCGCCGACGGCCTGCGCTTTACCCTCGGCACCCTGTCCGGGGACCTCCCCCCCCTCCCCCGCCCCGCTGTCAAAAATGCGGCCGGATACTTCGTTGAGCCCGACATGGATCTCGTCGATCTCTTTATTGGTGCCGAAGGCACCCTCGGAATTGTCACCGAGGCCACCCTGCGCCTGCTGCCCATCCCCGGTGCCGTCTGGGGCCTCATGGCCTTCCTGCCCGACACCGCCGCCGCGGTGCGCTATGTCAATGCGCTGCGTTCTACCCGCCCCACCCCGAACCACCCCACAGCCAAGTCGGCACCGCGCCTCGCCGCGCTCGAATACTTCGACGCCCCCTGCCTCGGCTTCCTGCGAGATCACGCCGATATCCTCGCCTCCAAGAATATCGCCGTGCCCCCCCTGCCCGACGGCACCGCCTGCATCTATGCCGAATGGCACGCCCCCGATGACACCACCGCCGAAACCGCGGTCATGGCCGCCGCTGACCTGCTGGTCGAATGCGGCGCCGATCCCGACAGTGCCATCCTGGCCGATCACCCCGCCGAAATTGAAAAACTGAAGCTCTTCCGCCATGCCGTCCCCGAGCTCGTCAATGGCGTCATTGACCAGCGCCGCCGCACCCATCCCACTGTCGTCAAGCTCGGCACCGACATGGCCGTGCCCGATGACCGCCTCGCCGACATCCTCGCACTTTATGCCTCCGACCTGGCCGCCTCCGGCCTTGAGCACCTCACCTTCGGCCACATCGGCGCCAACCATCTGCACGTCAACATTCTCCCCCGCGATCCCACCGACTACGCCGCCGGCAAATCCCTCTACACCCGGTGGGCTGCGCAAGTCATCGCCTGGGGCGGCAGCATCTCCGCCGAACACGGCATCGGCAAACTCAAGCGCGACCTCTTCCACCACATGGTTGGCGATGACACCCTCGCCCGCATGAGCACACTAAAAAAATTATTCGACCCCGCCACCCTCCTCAATCCCGGCACCTTGTTGGATTGATGGTCGCCGCCGGACGGCGGGGTTCATAGTTGGTGGGTCATGGTTGATGGTCGAACCCAGAAATCCATCCGCGCAATCCGCGAAATCTGTAGCTATCTCCTGTCCCCTGGCCTCTGGCCTCTATCTCCTGCCCCCCCTCCTGACTACTGAACACTGACTACTTCCCATTCCCCCTTCCCCCGTTTTCCCAATCCTGAAAATCCTGTAAATCCTGTCAAAATCGCTGTCCGGCTCTCCCCCCCATCCTCAAAATCGGAATAATTAGCGTTTTCAGGCCCGAAAAATCATCAAAAACGGCCAAAACAGGCCCAAAACCGGCATTTTTCAGTCATTTTTCATCAAAAACGGCCTTTGTAAGCCATTCCAGAGGAGAAAAATAGAAAATATCAAAATATTGACATGACACCTTTATCCCCCTTCTTCTCCTCGTAGGGGCTTCGCTTGCGGAGACCGCTTTTCCAGCCCTCTCCGATCCAGGATCGAGCAAGCTCGACCCCTACATTTCAAATCCTCATCCTTCCCAAATTTTGTCGTGCGCCCCTTTCAAGATCATAAAACGAGATTGAAATCGAAATCTGCGTGCCCCACCCGGAGCCCAGCCGTGGACGGCGGAGCGATGAAAAAAAGGGCCATTCATCCCCAAAACGGCCAAAACGGGCCTAAAATCGCGATTTTGAGGCATTTTTCATCATTTTTACCCCCCAAAACGTCAAAAACAGCCTTCGCAACCCACTCCAAGAGACAATATTAGCTATTTTCTAAAATTCATCGGCTGGTACCTTTCCTCGGAACGGTCTGCCAGATGAAGGGCCGCGATCACTTCAAGCACCAAACGTGGCGCAACGGACGCAACGCCGTGCGCTACGTGCCCCGCAATAGGGTCGAGGATCTTCGGGCCGCCATCGACGGGTATGCTCGGTTCATGATCTTGGCCGAGCAATATGCCGACGAAATCATCCGCCTCACTCGGCTCCAGCAGAACTCCCAAACCCAAAAAACATCCTCGGAAAAGTCCTGCCGGGCCTCCTCGCCGCAGGGAAAATGCCCAAAACAGGCGGATTTAGATGCGTTTGCCCTGCATCCAAAATTGGGTTGATGGCCGCCGGGCCATTTGCCATGCTTGAATGGATGAGCACGGCAAGTCTGGGCGGGATTTTCGAGTTCGGGGCGCGGCCGATCGGGAGCGCGGAGAACCGGCGCGTGGCGGAGTTCCTGCGGGCGGAGGCGGAACGGATGGGTTATGCCGTGCAGCGCCTGCCGTTCACGTGTCCGCTTTGGGAAAAGGGGCCGTCGTCGGCGGAGCGCGGGGAGGCGCGGGCGGAGGTGCATGCGGGTCCGTTCTCGCCGCCATTCGACGCATCGCGCGAGGTGGCCGTGGCGGGGACGCTGGCTGAATTGAAGAAGGCGAAGGGCCAAGGCAAGATCTTGTTCCTGCGCGGGGAGCTGGCGAAGGAGCCGCTGATGCCGCGCGATTTCCCGTTCTATTTTCCCGACGGGCACAAGGCGATCTACGAGGTGCTGGACGAGAAAAAACCGTCGGCGGTCGTGGCGGTGACGGGGCCGCATCCGGCGTGCGGGCTGGATCCGTGCCCGCTGTTCGATGACGCGAATTACAAGTTCCCCTCAGCCTATGTCGGGGAAGGTTCAGCGGAGAGGCTGTGGGCGGAAAAGGGGATGATGAGGCTGCTGATCGATTCGCGGACTTCGCCGGAGACGGGCGAACAGATCGTGGCGCAGAAGAAGGCGACGGGGGCGGCGAAGGGGAAGATCGTCGTCTGCGCGCACATGGACACGGCCTACGGGACTCCGGGGGCGCTGGACAATGCGGCGGGCGTGGCGGCGATGCTGGGGGCGATGGAACGGCTTAAGGATTATGCGGGGCCGTATGATCTGGAGTTCGTGCCGTTCAATGGAGAAGACTCGGGCTTGGTGAAGGGCCAGATGGCCTATCTCAGCCATTTCGGCGGCGAGATGGGAAACATCCGGCTGGCGGTGAATATCGACGCGCCGGGCTGCAAGGGCTCCCGGGTGGCGGTGTCGGCCTACAATCTGGACGGCGCGCGGCGGGTGTGGCTGGATGCGGAAATCGCGAAGCACAAGAGGATTGAACGCGGACCGGAGTGGGTGGAGGGGGATCACTCGATCTTTGCCTTCCAAGGGGTGCCCGCCTTGGCGCTGACGTCGTCGAATCTGCGCGAGGGGGTGATGAAGTTGACCCATACGCCGAAGGATGTGGCGGATCTCGTGGACCCGAGCCTGCTGGACGAGGCCGGGGAGTTCATCGCGGCGCTGGTGCGGGGATTCTAGCCTGAATAATTCATCAAGTTAACCAAAAAAAGAGTTGGCATTCTTATCTTATTCTTGCAGAATAAGATGTGACTAAACAAAAGAAGGCCAACTCATGAA
>JAVEUJ010000166.1:0-4682 GCA_034005635.1 Kiritimatiellia bacterium
CCCGGCCCGCGTGGAGCCTGACTCCGCCGTTCTTTCCTCCGCGCCCTCGGAACCCGCAGCCGAGCATGTTCGCTCCGGTTTTCTGCTGCTGGTCGATGACGAAGCCGATCTGCGCGAAACCGCCAGCAAACTATTTTCGCGCCTGGGCTACCAGGTTCTGTGCGCCGCCAGCGGTCCCCAAGCCATCCAAATTCTACGGGCCCGCGCCGACCAGATTCAGGGCGTGATTCTTGATCTGGCCATGCCCCACATGGATGGGGTGGAAACCCTCACCAAACTGCATGACATCCGCCCCGACCTTCCTGTCATCCTCTCTAGTGGCTATGTGGAAATGGACGTCATCGAGCGTTTCAAAGGCCCTAAACCCGACGGGTTCATCCAAAAACCCTATACCCTCGACAGTCTTCGCCAGGCCCTCGACCGCATCTGGCCCGTCTGATCCCGGCTTGAAATCCCCCGAGCTTGCCCCGGTGGATGAGCAGCCGGTTCACTCTCACCCTTCACCCCTGCCGTTCCCCCCTCCCCCTCTGTGCCCGCGGTGGCCCACTATGATTAAACCGCTTCCCCCTTCCGGTCATGGTGAGCGTAGTCGAACCATCTCGGAAATCCCTCGACAGGTTCCACGCTATGGAAAACTCGGCTCTCGTAGCGTGGACCTCCCGGTCCGCGCCTCTTCCAGCTCCGCTGCACGGCTTCTTCTGCTTGGCGCGGACCAGAGGTCCACCCTACAGGAAACCCCTTTCCCCCTCCCCCCTCTGCTTCCCTTCTTGCTCGTTTTGGAACCTTCCGGTATTATTCAGACCATGAGTACGCCTTCCCACTTAGTCAAAGCTCAGACGGTATTTGACATCGAGATCGCCGCGCTGCAACGCACGCGCGGGTGCCTCGATGGTGCCTTTGACCAAGCAGTCGACCTCCTGCAAGCCACCCTCGAGGCGGGCGGCAAAGTCCTCGTCACCGGCGTCGGCAAGTCGTTTCATATCGGACAAAAAATTGCGGCCACCCTCACCAGTACCGGGGCCCCCAGCACCGTCCTGCATCCTTCCGAAGCCATGCATGGCGACCTCGGTCTGGTCCGCCCCGAAGATGTCGTCCTCGCCCTCTCCTACTCGGGCGAATCCGACGAACTCATCAATCTCCTGCCCATCCTCAAGCGTGCCGGTGCCCGGATCATTGCCTTGACCGGCGATAGCCTCTCAACCCTGGCCCGCCATTCGGATCTGGTGCTGGACGCCTCGGTCGAACGCGAAGCCTGCCCCTTCAATATGGTCCCGACAGCCTCGACCACCGTCGCCCTTGCCATTGGTGACGCCCTTGCGATTGCCCTGCTCGAGGCTCGCGGCCTGTCGCGCGAGGAATACGCCCGCTTTCACCCCGGCGGTGCCATTGGCCGCGCCCTGCTGTTGAAGGTCGAGGACATCATGCGTACCGACGAGCGCCTCGCCGCCGTGGCACCTGCCGCCACGGTACGCGACGCCCTGATCACCATGACCAAGGCGCAGGCCGGCGCTGTCGTCGTCATCGATGACCAGCGCCACGTCCTCGGCCTGCTCACCGATGGCGATTTGCGCCGCTATCTCGCTGGCGGTGCCACTGATTTCCAGACCCGGCCCGTAACCGATCTCATGACCCACAATCCCTGCTCGATTGTCACCGGACGCCTCGCCGCCGATGCCCTGGCCATCTTCCAGCAGCACCGGTTTGATGATCTCGTGGTCGTGGACGGTACCGGCGCCCTGGCCGGCATGATCGACCTTCAAGATCTTCCAAAATTCAAGGTATTATAACCCTCCTTATTGAAAGGAATCTCCCATGACTAAGCGCGCTATTCACATCACCCGTCCAGATCACCAGCGGTTAACCACCATGCTCGAGGAAGCCCTCGCCCGCAGCAACCGCGATTCTGCCTTCCTCAAGGAACTCGCCCACGAGTTGGCCTTGGCCGAGGCCGTCGAGCCCCAGGATGTTCCCGCTAATGTTGTCACCATGAACTCCCGCGTCATTCTTCAAGACGTGGACGATGGCGAACGCACGGAATACACCCTGGTATTCCCCGACAAGGCCGACATTGAGCACGGCCGCCTGTCGGTTGTCTCGCCAATCGGCACCGCCATCCTGGGCTATACCAAGGGCAGCACCGTTAGTTGGAAAACCCCCGGCGGACCCCGCCAAATCAAAATCGCGGATATCACCTATCAGCCCGAAGCCGCGGGGGCCTATGGCCGCTAATCGAGAGAGGTCAACGGGGGGTGCGTAAATAAGCGCGTCGAGCAGCTCACGCTTTATCACACGGTGTGGTACCTTGGAATCAGACTTGGCTTGCTACGGATTTTGTTTAATCTGCCCCTGCGATGAAAAAACCAACTTTTCTAAAGCAAGCCATGATGCTGCGCGTGCTCTACGCGCTCATCCCCGTGGCCCTCGCGGCCGTCTACCTCTTTGGCTGGCGAGTGCTGACTTTGGTCGCCGTCTCCGCCCTCTGCGCCTTCCTCGCCGAGTGGATGATGGTTCCCGCCAAGCCCGGCAAGATTTCGCAAGCCGTCTGGGTCACCGCCGCGCTCTACGGCCTGTCGCTGCCACCGACCACCCCCTTCTGGATCACGGCCGTAGGCGCCATCTTCGCCATCATCTTTGGCAAAATGGTCTTCGGCGGATTTGGTAAAAACATCTTTAATCCCGCCATTGTCGGCCGGGCCTTTGTCTATGTCTGCTTCCCGGTCGAGCTGACGTCCCGCTTCGTCCCCGCCTTCCGCGGCATCCCCGGCGGCTTTGCCCACTGGAGCTTTGCCACGCTGAAGGAACTGCCCGCCCACCTCGCCGGGTCTGGCCTACAGGTGGCCGATGCCATCACGGCCGCCACCCCCATGTGGTCCCGGCGCGATTATCAATTTGTCACCCCCCTCTGGGATCTGGTCACCGGCCAGATCGGCGGCTGGTTTGACCAAGTCGGCCAAGCCCGCATCCTCGCCGCCGGTTCGGCTGGCGAAGTATGTGCCCTGGCCATCCTACTCGGTGCCGTCTATTTACTTTGGACCAAAACTGCCAACTGGCGGCTGATGCTCGCCACCCTGATCGGCGCCGTTGCCGCCAATGGACTCCTGCGCAATGTGCTGGGCATCACGGATATCCCCCCCCTGCCCTTCACCCTGTTTTCAGGCGCCTTTCTCTATGCCGCCGTCTTCATGGTCACCGACCCGATCTCGGCCCCTCGCCTCAAGTCCTCCATGTGGGCCTACGGCATCTTCATCGGTGCCCTGATCGTCTTCTTCCGCTACAAGGCCGTCTTCGCTGGCGGGGTTGGCTTTGCCATCCTCATCGGCAATATGTGCGCGCCCTCCCTCGACCTTTGGATCAAGCGCTGGCAAGCGCGCGGCAGCAAGGTGGAACCGGCGTGAATAAGAAATCCCCCGTCTACGTTCTGAGCTTCATGGCCGCCATCTGCCTCGTCTTCGGCACCGGCATTGCCTTGGTCAATAGCGCCACCCAGGGCCTGCTCGCCAAAAATGCCACCCTGCACCGTAATCGCGTTCTGTGCCGCGCCTTCCAACTCGAAGTCGCGGGGACCTCCGCCGATGCCTATCAACAGGCCGTCAGCGATAACCTGGCCACCACCAACCTCGCCGACCGCACCGTCTACCGCCGCACCACTCCCGGACACGAAAGCATCGGCTTTGAATTCAGCGGCATTGGCTTCTGGGACCGCATCGACGGCATCATCGTTCTCACTCCCGACCTGCAAACGGTCCTAAATCTCCAGTTCATGGAGCAAAAGGAAACCCCCGGCCTCGGCGCGCGAATCGAGGAAGGCTGGTTCACCGACCAGTTCCAAGGCCTGACCATCGATTGGGACAACCCCCAAGGCCGGCGAATTGTAGTTGGAGCCTCGTCCCAGCCCAATCCCCGCAATCGGGTCGACGCGATCACCGGCGCCACCCAAACCTCCATGGCCCTCATGCGCTTTCTCAATGAAGAACTCGACGAAATCCGAAAACTAAAACTGGATTGAACCACAGAGAGTACAGAGGCAAGCAGCCCAACAGCCATTTTGACAGGATGAACAGGATTTTTCAGGATTGGAACAAATGAACCGCAGAGGGACACAGAACAAACAACTACGAATCACACGAATGTCACGAATGGGATTCCTGGAGGGGCAGGCTCCGTCCTGCCCGGGATCGGAAGAGGAACAGCCAAACAGCCATTTCAGACAGGATGAACAGGATTTTCAGGATTAGATAAAATGAACAGCCAATTGAACCACAGAGAGCACCCACCTTCGCCAAGGCTTCCACCTACGCCAAGACTCCGGCGGACAAGACGGCGGGCAAGCAGAGAGACACAGAGAGGGGAATATTGGTCGATCCAAATCCGTAAAATCCGCGAAATCCGTAGCTTCTCCCCTGTCCCACGTTCCCCCGTTCCCCCGTCCCCAGTCTCTAGTCTCCAGTCTCCAGTCCCCTCCCCCCTTCCCCCCTCCCCCCGTCCCCACTTGGATATTGGATATTGGATATTGAATATTGTTCCCCCCTCTTCCTCTGTGAACCTCTGTGTCCTCTGTGGTTAAACCATCTCCCCCTTGTAAATTGAATGTTGAATGTTGAATGTCGAATATTGAATATTAATCCCTAAGCACCAACCCCATGTCTTCTGTTTATACTAAAATTCTTAAAGATGGCCTCCTC